>OMXO01000095.1 GCA_900315035.1 uncultured Prevotella sp. | reverse complement strand
TATGGCAAACTATTATAGTGATCACCCAGAGATTGGATTCTATCTGAACCATCCTCTGATGAAGCGCATCGTTGAGCTCAAGGAGCGCAACTTCGAAGATGCCAAGAAGTATGACTACGCTCCCGTTGACCTGGGCGATGCCATCGAGAACTACAAGCAGATTCTCGACATCACTGGCGACGTGGCTGCTAACATCATCGAGCCAAACTCTGAGAGCGTCGACCTCGAAGGTCCGCACCTCGAGAACGGTCGTATGATCTACGCCTCTAAGACTTACGAGAACCTCGACGCCACCCGTAAGGCTGGCCTGTGGGGTGTCTCTATGCCCCGTCGTTACGGCGGTCTGAACCTGCCTAATGCAGTGTTCTCCATGCTCTCTGAGATGATTTCGGCTGCTGATGCCGGTTTTCAGAATATCTGGAGCTTGCAGAGCTGTATCGACACACTCTATGAGTTCGGTAGCGAGGAGCAGCGTCAGAAGTATATCCCCCGCGTTTGCGCTGGTGAGGGTATGAGTATGGACCTGACTGAGCCTGATGCTGGTTCTGACCTGCAGCGCGTGATGCTGAAGGCTACCTTCGACGAGAAGGAGAACTGCTGGCGTCTGAACGGTGTGAAGCGTTTTATCACCAATGGTGATAGCGACATCCACCTCGTGCTGGCTCGTTCTGAGGAGGGCACCAAGGACGGACGCGGTCTGTCGATGTTCATCTACGACAAGCGCCAGGGCGGTGTTGATGTTCGTCACATCGAGCACAAACTCGGTATCCATGGTTCACCTACTTGTGAGCTGACTTATAAGAACGCTAAGGCAGAGCTCTGCGGAAGCACTCGTCTCGGTCTGATCAAGTATGTGATGGCTCTGATGAATGGTGCCCGTCTGGGTATTGCCGCTCAGAGTGTAGGTGTTGAACAGGAGGCTTACAACGAGGGTCTGGCTTATGCTAAGGAGCGTCAGCAGTTTGGTGACAAGATCATTAACTTCCCCGCTGTCTATGATATGCTCTCTCGCATGAAGGCTAAACTCGACGCCGGTCGTTCACTCCTTTACGAGACAGCCTGCTATGTAGATGTCTATAAGTGCCTCGAGGATATCGAGCGCGACCGTAAGCTCACTCCTGAGGAGAAACAGGAGCTGAAGAAGTACCAGCGCCTGGCTGACGCCTTCACACCACTGGCTAAAGGTATGAACTCTGAGTACGCCAACCAGAACGCCTACGACGCCATCTCTATCCACGGTGGTTCAGGTTTCATCATGGAGTACAAGAGTCAGCGTCTCTATCGCGATGCCCGTATCTTCTCGATCTATGAGGGTACCACTCAGTTGCAGGTCGTGGCTGCCATCCGCTACATCACCAATGGCACGATGCTGAACAACATCAAGGATATGCTCGCTGCTCTGCCTGCCGATGCCAATGCCGCTCTGAAGGCTCGCGTCGAGAAGCTCATCCCCGTTTACGAGGAGGCTCTCGCTAACGTGAAGGCACTGGAGAACCAGGACGCACAGGATTTCCTGGCTCGTCGTCTCTACGATATGACTGCCGAACTTGTGATGTCGCTCCTCATCATCCGCGATGCCAGTAAGGCGCCTGAGTTGTTTGAGAAGAGTGCAAATGTTTATGTTCGCATGACCGAGGAAGACGTATTCGGCAAGAGTGCCTACATTAAGGCCTTCCAGGTTTCTGACCTTGAGAATTTCAAGGCCGCAGGTGAGTAAGAGCAATAAAGAAGTTTATTTTCTTTATTATTCACGATATCTGCTGTGCCATTCGTGGCACAGCAGTTTCGTATATAAAGCCGTTAAACAAACTATGAATGAAATGGTTTACTCCAAGAATTTCACCTATTTTATCTGCCTTGTGTCGGCGATGGGCGGACTGCTATTCGGATACGACTGGGTAGTCATTGGTGGCGCAAAGCCGTTCTATGAACTGTTCTTCGGTATCAGCGACTCTCCCCTGATGCAAGGCATTGCCATGACAACAGCCTTGATTGGTTGTCTTGCAGGAGCGATGGTAGCCGGTGCCGCTGCCGACAGATATGGCCGTAAACCACTCCTGATGGTATCAGCCATACTTTTTACGCTATCAGCAGTCGGAACAGGTTTGTTCAACGACTTCACCTTATTTAATGCCGCCCGCTTTGTGGGTGGCATCGGCATTGGTGTGGCTTCGGCACTGGCACCGATGTATATCGCCGAAGTCAGTCCTGCCGATATCCGGGGGCGCATGGTGAGTCTCAACCAGATGACGATAGTACTGGGTATCCTCTCGGCACAGGTTGTCAACATGCTGTTGGCTCGTGACACCACCATAATCCCAGAACAGGCATGGAATGTTGAATGGGGCTGGCGATGGATGTTCTGGGCCGAGACACTACCGGCAGCCCTGTTTCTGCTGATGAGTTTCTTCATACCCGAGAGCCCCGTGTATCTGAAGATGAAGGAATCTGCATCGCAACAACCGACAACACAAGAGGCAGGCCTGAAAGAACTGATGCATGCGAAGTATGCCAAGGTACTACTGTTGGGATTGGTCATTGCCGTATTCCAGCAATGGTGCGGTACAAACGTGATCTTCAATTATGCACAGGAGATTTTCGTCGGGGCAGGCTTCGATGTCGATGGCATGTTTATCAATATTGTCATCACAGGTATTGCCAACGTCGTTTTCACCTTCGTGGCACTTTATACCATTGAGAAGTGGGGACGCCGAACGCTGATGCTCATGGGGGCAGGTGGTCTGGGACTTATCTACCTGATTCTTGGCACCTGCTACTTCTTCGAGGTGAAGGGTGTGTTGATGGTAGCATTGGTAGTGGCAGCCATCTCTGTCTATGCGATGACACTGGCGCCTGTTACCTGGACGCTATTGGCAGAGATATTCCCCAACCGCGTGCGAGGCATTGCGATGGCCACTTGTACGTTTGCCCTATGGGTAGGGTGTTGCACACTGACATTCTCATTCCCTTCGATGAATGCGATCCTTGGCAGTAGCGGTTCGTTCTGGATCTATTCTGCCATCTGCATTTGTGCATTCATTTTCCTCTTCCGCAACTGTCCCGAGACGAAAGGCAAAAGTCTCGAACAGTTAGAAAAAGAACTCGTTTATTAGAATTTCCAAACAATTACCAATAGCTCAAAAATAAGAAATCATGGTTAAAGCATGGAGAGAAATAGTGACGATTCCCACCTATGAGTGTGGAAAGCCCGAAAAGAACCCGATATTCCTCGAGAATCGTGTCTATCAGGGATCGAGCGGTGTGGTCTATCCATACCCCGTTATCGAGACCATCAGCAACGAGAAGGTTGATAAAGACTATAAGGCTGTATGGCTCGAAAATGAGTATATCAAGGTGATGATACTTCCAGAACTGGGTGGACGCATCCAGATGGCCTACGACAAAATCAAGAAGCGCCATTTCGTCTATTACAATCACGTTATCAAGCCAGCATTGGTAGGCTTAACCGGACCTTGGATCAGTGGTGGCATTGAGTTCAACTGGCCCCAGCACCATCGTCCCAGCACTTTTGTGCCTGTCGATTGCACCATTGTTGACAATGAAGACGGTTCTGTGACGGTATGGGTCAACGAGATGGAGCGCATGTTCCACCAGAAAGGCATGGCAGGTTTCACCTTGCGCCCGGGTTGTGCCTATCTCGAAATCCAAGGACGCGTATCGAACCGCACAAACCTGCCCCAGACATTCCTTTGGTGGGCGAATCCTGCCGTCGAGGTGAACGATGCCTATCAGAGTGTGTTCCCGCCCGATGTGAACGCTGTTTTCGATCATGGTAAGCGGGCCGTATCGTCATTCCCCATCGCCACTGGCACCTACTATAAGATGGATTATTCGGCAGGGGTGGATATCTCGAACTACAAGAATATCTTTGTGCCAACGAGTTACATGGCTGTGAACTCCAAGTATGACTTTGAGGGAGGCTATGAGAATGATACCAAGGCCGGCATGTTGCATGTGGCCTCGCACCATGTCTCTCCTGGTAAGAAACAATGGACATGGGGCAACGGCGACTTCGGACGTGCCTGGGATCGCAATCTGACTGACGAGCCCACACCAGAGGAGATGGAGAAGTGGCAGATTGACCGTCAGGGATTCCGACCTTATATCGAACTGATGGCTGGTGTCTATACTGAGAACCAGCCCGACTTCACCTGGCTGATGCCATACGAGGAGAAACAGTTCGTGCAGTACTTCATGCCCTACCGCGATATCGGCATCGTGAAACAAGCCTCGAAAGATTTCATCATCAATGTCGAGAAGACTGAAAAAGGTGTCTGCATCAAGGTAATGGCCACCTCAAAGCAGAAGGTCAGCATCGATTTGATTAATGGTCACGGTAAGAGTTTTTACAGTAAGGTCGTGACACTCACGCCAGAGAATATCCTGGTGGAGAATATCAAAACCAAAGGAACACCATTCGATGACCTTTTCCTGTCGATAGACCGTCCTGGTCACCCACGGAAAGACAACATACTGACCTGGCATGCCGAACCCAATGAGACACGGCCCATCCCTGATGCTGCAGAGGCTCCCCTGTCTCCACAAGACACCAAGTCCATCGACCAACTTTATTTCACCGGTCTGCATCTGGAGCAGTACCGTCATGCCACTTGGAGTGCTCTCGACTACTACAAGGAAGCTCTGCGCCGCGATCCGAAAGACTATCGCTGCAACTTGCAGATGGGCTTGTGGTATCTGCGCCGTGCCCGTTTTGGACAGGCAGAAAGTTTCCTGGAGACTGCCGTCGAGGTGCAGAAGAAGCGTAATCCCAACCCCTACGATGGTGAGGCGCTGTTCTATCTCGGTGTTGCCAATAAGTACTTGACCAAAATTAGTGAAGCCTATGACTGTTTCATGAAATCCGCCTGGAACAAAGCATGGGCCGATGCGGGCTATTTCGAGGCTGCCTGCATCAATATCGCTGACGAGTGCTGGGAGGAAGCCATCGATGAGTTGGAGCATGCACTCATCTGCAACAGCCATAACCACCAGGCCAGAGCCATGAAGGCTGTGGTGCTGCGCAAACTCGGACGTAAAGACGAGGCGCTTGCATGGATTCAGGAATCGTATAAGATAGATCCCTTCAACTATGTCTGCATGGTCGAGGAGCATCTGCTCACAAAAAGCAAGGAGCCGCTGAAGCGTATGGTTGAACTGATGCACGGAAACATCTACAACTACCATGAGACAGCGCTCGACTATCTGCATGCCGGCCTTGAGGACGAGGCTACTTTCGTATTGAAGACGGCTATAAATCAGAAGGTAGAGGAGTCGCCACTTACCTACTATTATCTGGCCTATGCCAGCAAGTTAGGCGACAGCATCAAGTATCTGATAAAGGCAGGGAAGGTAAGTCCTGACTATTGCTTCCCCAACCGTCTGGAAGATGCCTATATCCTAACAAAAAGTTGCATGATCCCCCTGGGGAAAGATGGTGCCCGGATACCTTATTATCTGGGATGCTTCTACTACGACAAGCGGCAGTACGAACCCGCCATCACGTGCTGGGAGGGAGCCGCCAAGTTCGATCCTTCATTCCCGACAGTATGGCGCAACCTCGCCCTGGCACGTTTCAACAAACAGAATTCCAAGGATGAGGCTGTGGAACTGATGGAGAAAGCATTCCACCTCGACGAGAGCGATGCCCGTGTGCTGATGGAACTCGACCAACTCTACAAGCGTCTGCAGAAACCGCATCAGGAGCGACTCGACTTCCTTCAGAAGTATCCCAAACTCATCCAGCAGCGCGACGACCTGATACTTGAAGAGGCAACCCTGCTTAACCAGCTCGGGCGCTATGAAGAAGCCATGCAAAAGATCGACAGCCACATCTTCCACCCATGGGAAGGTGGCGAAGGCAAGGTGAGCGGGCAGTATCAGATCTGCAGGTTGGAGATTGCCAAACAGTTGTTACAGAAAGATGCCAACGACAATCGAGCCAAGCAACTGCTCGAAGAGTGTCTCACCTTCCCCCAGCATCTGGGCGAGGGCAAACTCTACGGGGCACAGGACAACGATTTCCTCTATTTCCTCGGTCGCTATGAGGAGGGAACAGCAGGACCTACGGAGCCCACTGCTGCCATGTACTACAACGATGCCAAGCCCGACAAGATCTTCTATGCGGCACTCTGCTACCGCAAGTTGGGACAGGAAGACAAGGCTCGCAGCCTGTTTGACAAACTCGTCAACTATGGTAATGAGCATATTCATGAAAAACAGATCATGGACTATTTCGCTGTCTCATTGCCCGACCTGCTCATCTGGAATGATTCACTCGACCGTAAAAACGAGATCCACTGCAAGTATATGCTGGCTCTTGGCTATCTCGGACTCGGAGAACAGGAGAAGGCGCTTCAACACCTTACTGAAGTGCGCGACCTCGATATCAACCATCAGGGCGCCCAGGCACTCCAGTCGTTAATCGATTTGAAACTATTTTAGACAAAGTTGAAGGATGAGAAGATTCTTGGTCTTGACGAGTTGTCTCATGGTACTCAGCATGGCTATGGCTACAGAAGTGCCTGTTGTGACGTGGGATAAATACAGTCTGATGATCGATGGACAGCGAGTCTGTCCCGTGATGGGTGAGGTCCACTACTCGCGCATACCTCAGGCAGAATGGACCGACGAGGTGCGGAAGATGAAGGATGGCGGAGTAACGGTTATCGCCTGCTATGTGTTCTGGAATCACATCGAGGAGTCGGAAGGCGTGTTCGACTGGAGTGGTCAGCGCTGTCTGCGCCAGTTTCTCGAGGTTTGCAGTCAGGAGCAGTTGCCCGTCGTGCTGCGCGTAGGACCGTTCTGTCATGGTGAGGCACGCTGTGGCGGCATCCCCGACTGGCTGTTCTCCAAAGGCTGCAGGATGCGGTCTGAAGATCCCGTCTTCCTGACCTACACCGAACGGCTCTACCGTCAGATTTTCACCCAGGTTCAAGGCTTGCAATGGAAAGACGGAGGTCCCGTGATGGCCATGCAGTTCGACAACGAGTACAGCGGACGCGGCTCCTACCTGATGCGGCTCAAGCAGATGGCCCGTGAGATAGGCTTCGACCTCCCCTTCTACACCCGCACAGGCTGGCCAGAACTGGCTTCGCCCGTACCCTTCGGCGAGATGATTCCTCTTTATGGCGACTATGCCGACGGCTTCTGGGAACGCTCTATCGAGGAGACGGCAGGCAACTACTACAAGGCTTTCAACTTCAAGGCCTTCCGCTCTTCGACTGCCATTGCGACCGAACAATTAGGCGAACAGGAAGAGCGACTGAACGAAGGCGATGAACAGTATCCCTACTTCACCTGCGAACTGGGCGGTGGCATGATGACGGCTTATCACCGTCGGCCTTATCTGTATCCTGAGGATGCCTACTCGATGGCCATCGTGAAACTCGGTAGTGGTTCCAACCTTCTGGGCTACTATATGTATCATGGTGGTACGAACCCCGATGGCAAGGCCTGGCTCAACGAGATGCAGCGCACACCAGCCACCAACTATAACGACATGCCGGTGAAGACCTACGACTTCCAGGCGCCCCTCGGTGAGTTCGGACAGAAGAATCCTCACTACTACATGCTGAGGAAACTGCATCTGTTCATGCACGACTGGGGC
>OMXO01000094.1 GCA_900315035.1 uncultured Prevotella sp. | reverse complement strand
TGAACTGTACATCGCTCTGAATCAGGCAAAGGTGATCCGTGAGGCAGCTCTCCGAAGCGGTGTGAGCCAGGGTGTGATGAAGGCCTGCTGGGATGCAGCAGGAGAGGTGATCAAGGCGTGGGCTACCGAAGGTCACTCCGTGGCACTGCCCGGTCTCGGCACCATGCGATTCGGACTCCGTGCGAAGTCGGTGGAGAAGGTGGAGGACGTGAAGGCCGGTCTGATCTCGAGCCGTCGCATCGTGTTCACTCCGACGCAGGATCTGAAGGATGAGTTGGCTAGTACGGCGATTCAAATTACCTGTTACGACAGGAATGGTGATGTGGTGAAGCGTGTGACCTCGGCTGATGCGGGTACGGTGGAAGATCCGGAGAATGATAGCTCGCAGAACGGTGGTGACAGCTCGCAGACTGGTGGGGATAGCCAGAGCGGTGGTGGTTCTCAGAGCAGCGGGGATGACAGCGGCGGTAAGCCTAATCAGGGAGGCGCTGAAGAGCCATAAGCAAGCGTGGGGCTGGCGAGTAGACTGACGTGGGCTGGGGGTCAGGTCCCGAAAGTAGAAGTTTTCGGGGAAAACTTTATTTCGAGACCAGACCCCGGGTTTATTTCGAGACCAGACCCGCGGCTATTAAAATGTAAAAATTAGAAAATGTAAAAATGTAAAAATGTAAAAACTAAACGAGTATGACGAAGAAAGAGACTATTAAGTGGATTGTGCAGATCATTGCATCTGTGGCGACGGCCATCGTGACGGCCTTGAGCGCGACCTCGTGTGTAGGTATGTAGCCCGAAAGGTGGGAAGCAAGAATCAAAAGGGGGGCATGGGGATTAATTTCCCCATGCTCCTAATCGATTAAGAGCACAAACTGGATACAGGCTTATTACGATTTGCTGAGATACTCGGAGGGAGCGACGCCAACCATTTTCTTGAAGACCTTCGAGAAATAGTTGGGATCGGCAAATCCGCAACTGTAGGCGGTTTCGGATACGTTGTAGCCATCGGTAATCATCTGACAGGCTTTCTGGATGCGCTTATGGCGGATGTAGTCGCCTGCCGAGGTGTTCATCAGGCTCTTCATCTTCGTGTGGAGCAGACTGCGGCTCATGCCCAGTTGCTGGGTGATATCGGTGACAGAGAAATTGGCATTGCCGATATTGGCATCGACAAGGGCCATGAGTTGTTGGATAAAGTCTTTATCGAGTTGGGTAAGGCTGTCGTTGGTCTGCACAGAGGCCTCGCCACCATCGAATATCGACTTCTGACGGTTCTGTATGAGGCGCATCAGATTGCTGATCTGCAGCGACAGCGCCTCTGGGTCGAAAGGCTTGGTGACATAGGCATCGGCCCCATTGCGATAACCGTCTTTCACGTCTTCGGGATCGCCCTTGGCCGTGAGGAGTATCACAGGGATGTGAGAGGTGCTCATGTTGCCCTTCAGGAGGTTGCAGAGTTCGGCACCCGTCATAACGGGCATCATCACGTCGGACACCACCATATCGATATCCTGACGGCTGATGGCGATATCCCATGCCTGCTGGCCGTCGGCAGCCGTCAGCACGTTATAGTCGCCGGCAAACAACTGTTCCAGGAAGTGGAGCATATCGTCGTTGTCTTCGACCACGAGCAACGTATGTCTGTGACCGTCGGCCGATGACACCGTCTTCGCTGCGGCATCGAGGTTACCGATCGTGGCCACCGTCGTAGCATCTGCCGAACCGATGTAGTTCTTGACAGACAGCATCTCGCTATCAGTAGAGATCTTGTTCTTATCCGAGAAAGCCTTGCCCGAGACATCGAGCATCACCGTAAACGTGCTACCCTTGCCCAGTTCGCTCTCGACGGCTACGGTGCCCTTATGGATCTCCACGAGGCGATGTACGAGCGCCAGGCCTATCCCCCACCCGCTGCTGTTAGCGCTATAGCCGCGCTTGGTCTGATAATAGCGGCCGAAGATGTTCTGCTGTTCATCCTTGATGATGCCGATGCCCGTATCTGTCACCTGCATCTTGAGGAAGAGGTCGGAGGAGTCGGCCATCTGGGTGATCTCTGCGCTGATGGTGATAGAGCCACCACTGCCAGTGAACTTGATGGCGTTCGACACGAGATTATTGAGGATATGCTCGATATATGACGGTGAGAACCAGCCGTCTTCACCGTTATCCATACAGTTGACAGACAGATGCAGGCCTTTAGAGGAAACGGCCTCCTGGAAGTTATCGGCCACCATCTCTACGAACTCCACGGGATTACCCTGCTGCACGTAGAAGGGGAAATTGTCCGACTCTATCTTGTTGAAGGTGACAAGTTCGTTGATGAGGTGCTCCATCTTCGAGCAGTTGCGGATGGCCATATTCAGCGACTCGCCCACCTCCTTATCGACCTGGCTGGCTCCGATGCTCTTCAAGGGGGCCATGATGAGCGAGAGCGGCGTCTTCAGTTCGTGAGAGACCATCGTGAAGAAGTTAGACTTCATGCGGTCGATCTCTTCGACCTTCGCCTTCTCCATATTGGCAAAGCGGATCTTGGCCTGCTGCTTCATACGCAGATTATAGAGGAACAGTCCGCCAGCCACGAGGGCCACGAAAGCGAAGAAATAGATGATGTAGGCAAGCG
The DNA here is from genome assembly GCA_900315035.1 of uncultured Prevotella sp. Lineage (GTDB taxonomy): Bacteria > Bacteroidota > Bacteroidia > Bacteroidales > Bacteroidaceae > Prevotella. The sequence goes on along the minus strand of OMXO01000094.1, from coordinate 6,369 downwards.
TTGAGAGATAGAACGGCGCCTTGATGACGATCTGCAGCGTGCGCTCAGGACACTGGTCCCAATCGCCGTCGCTGGTATTGGCCCTCACGTGGAGCAGATAGGTGCCAGGACTGAGCAGATAGCCGTAGAAGCTGCGCTCTGTGCCTACGTTGCGCCAGTCGCGGTCGATGCCGTCGATACGTATCTGATACTGTATGCCCTGCACGTTCTCGGGCATCACCACCCCATATTCGATGAGGAAGGAGTGCGACTCCTCGTAGGTCAGCGTCACGCAGTCGGTATAGTCGATCTGCGACGTCAGCGGTGTCTCGATGACCGAGGTGGTAAAGGGCGTCACAATCTGATTGTTGACGAAGAGTTTCTTGAAGTGCACATACATGCTCTTCGTGTCGGCGCGCATGTTCTGAGGCAGAAAGGATATCAGGCCGTCGAAGGTGCCCATGAGCACGCGACCATCGGATGCGAGATAGGCAGAAGTGAAGTTGAACTGATTGACGGGCAATTCGGCACCTGCAGAGAAACGGCGTGTCTGTCCGTCGCTCAGACGATGGCTGAAGAGGCCCTGATCGGTGCCTATCCACAGACTGCCAGCATGATCTTCGATGATGCTGCACACGGTGCACTGACGGGGAATCCACTCGCCTGCCTGATGCACCTTACCACTCTTGCTGTCGAGCCAGAAGAGGCCGTTGTTGTTGGTACCGATCCACAGGCGCCCTTTCGAGTCTTCGAACGACATGATGATATAGTTGTCTGTCAGTCCGCAGCCGTCATACCGGGTATATCTCGTAATCTTGTCGTCGCTGATGCAGAACAGGCCATCGGCTACCGTCGAGGCCCACAACTGATTATGGGCATCGACAAAGAGCGAATAGATGAAAGTCTCATCGAGTCTGTCGTCGCCGACGCTGCAGAAGTAATCGGTCTTCTCGTCGTAATAGCGCAGTCCTTCCATCGTGGCCACCCAGAGCCGCCCCTTCTGGTCGCGCGTCAGATAAAAGACGCCTTCCGAGGTCAAGCCTTTTGTACAGTAATAATGTATCGTCCTGTGGGTCTGCAGGTTATACCTGAAGAGTCCCTTAAAACGAGTACCGATCCACACTTCGGATTTCTCGCGGTCGTAATAGATGCTATGGGTGTTTGAATCGAGTCCTGGGATATCGGTAAAGGGTGTAAACTGTCGGGTGATGGCGTTGTAGATATTCACCCCCTGATCTTCTGTCGCAATCCAGAATATGCCTGGCGATAGTTCAGTCATCATGCGGGGGATGCGCGCCTTCAGTTCACCCTTGGCACTGCTGGGCTGGAAGTGGCGGAACTGGGGCTTATGGCTCGACAAATAATCGACACCTCCGAAATAAGAGCCCACCCAGATGTTGTTCTGACGGTCAGAGAGAATCGTATAGACGGCATTGTCTGACAGTCCGTCGCGATCGTAGCCCTTTTGCGTGAGGATGCGGCTACCGTCGGGGTTCAGCGTCAGGATGCCATTCTCTGTGCCGAACCATATCCGATGCTGCTTATCCTCGATGATGGTGCGCACGATGCCTCCCGTCAATTGGCTGGCGGCATAGCGCTGCTGGGTGTGCGACTTCAGGTCGTAGCAGGTGGCGCTCCCGTCGTTACAGCCTACCCAGAGGCGCTGACGGCTATCTACCAGTAAGGGCATAATCGCATTATGGCTCGCTGGCAGAGCACCGTTCAGGTCGAGTTCCAATGGCTGAATCCGCGTCAGACTGGCATCGAGCGAGAAGAGCATCTGACTGGTAGAGACATAGACGTTACCCTGACGATCCTTGGCCAGCGAGGCGATGACACCTGCATTGAGCGAGGGGATGACCACGAACGAGTCGATGCGCTCATCGTAGGCAAAGAGTTGTCCGAAGCCCGTGAGGATGCGCCCGTCGTTGGTTTCCACAAAACTGGTGCAGTAGCCCCTCACATTGTCATAACTGCAGAAGTCGTCGGTCTTTGGGCGATAGAGGCTCACGCCGTTCTCCGTGCTCACCCATAGGCGGTTCTTGGAATCGACGAACAGTCCGTGTACGAAGTTGTGCACGAGCGAGTTTTTCTCGCCCTCCACGTGATAGTAAGTCTCCACGTTGTAGCCATCGTATTTCGCCAGTCCGTTACGCGTACCTATCCATATATATCCCTCCTGATCCTGCACCACACTCTCCACCTGCTGATTAGGCAGGCCATAGGAGGTGTTAAGATGCTGGAACTTAAAGTCGGCACCTTCGCACAACAGGCTCGTCAGGAGCCACATCAGGATCATTGTCAGGTATCTCATCGTGTTGTTAAGATTCTGTGTGCAAAATTAGCGAATAATTCTGAGACCATCTTGAATTATGTCCAGTTTTTCTGTACTTTTGACGAATTTACCCGTTTTGAAAACAATTTTACCCGCCCCCAAATCGCCTTTTTACTACTTTTGCAGCGAAATCTGAAATCAACCAATCCGAATAAAACTAAATGAACAAGAAAACCAATTTAAGATTAACGGTGACTCTTATGGCGACACTTGCTGTTATGCCATCATGTGGTTCGAACGACACGGGTAATGCTGTAACTCCAGTGCCCGAGCAGCCGTCTGTGCCCAAACAGGAAGTGCTGACTGAAGCCGATCCTACGATTTTTGTGGATACCGATGGTACCTATTATTTATATGGTACAAGTAGCAATTCGGATACGGGCTTTTATGTGTATCGTTCAGCCGATATGAAAAACTGGCAGGGACCTATTGGCAATACTCATGGGTTCTGCTTAACTGGCGCCAACTCGTTCGGAACTACCGGTTTCTGGGCGCCACAGGTCGTAAAGCGTGGCGATACCTATTATATGTTCTATACTGCCAACGAGCAGATTGCCGTAGCAACAGCCACCTCACCCATGGGACCTTTTACTCAGCGTGAGAAGCAGTGCATTGCTACCCCAGGAAAAGCTATCGATCCTTTTGTGCTGTTTGATACCGATGGGAAGATCTATCTGTATCATGTACGACTGCAGGATGGCAACCGAATCTTTGTTGCAGAAATGACCGACGACCTGATGGGGATTAAAGAAGAAACAGCTCAGGAGTGCATCCATGCCTCAGAGCCGTTGGAAAATACGGCGCAGGCCGGTTGGAGTGTAACCGAAGGGCCTACTGTTCTGCATCTTGGCGATATCTATTATATGTTCTACTCGGCAAACGATTTTCGTAATATCGACTATGCTGTTGGTATGGCTACGGCCTCATCTCCTTACGGCCCATGGGTCAAGTCGTCGCAGCCGATTATCAATCGTGCCAACATGGGCTATTATGGTACAGGGCATGGCGATATGTTTAAGGATGCCCAGGGTCAGTGGAACTATGTGTTCCATACCCATAACAGCTTTACCGAGGTGAGTCCTCGAAAGACCGCTGTTGTAGGATTAACTCATGACGGACAACGCTTCGGTGTTACCGAGGGTACGTTTCATTACTTATTTAAGGAGTAAATCATTTATGTAAATCAACCAACCAAAACTTCTATATATGTACAACAAAATTTCATTAACAACAGTTCTGGCTGCTTTGTCGCTGACTGCCTCTGCTATCAATATCCAGACGCAGATCAGTATCAAGCAGCCTGGCAACGAGGCAAAGGTCATCAGTCTGAAGGCTGACGGCCAGATGCTGAAAGCCGCAAACGGAGAGGCGCTGCCGCTCGACATCACTCAGGAGATGTCGCAGGTGGGCGACGATCAGGTCTGCACCATCAGCATCAGTGCCAACGCCACCACCTATTTTAATTTTGGCGCAACGCTCGCCACAGGCATGAAATCGGCAGACAGCGAGTTCTATCTGCCAGGATTCTGGTATCACCGCAACCTGCGTTCGCCCAAGGAGGCACCAGCCTTCCACACATCGAAGAGCTGGAACTTCCGAGAAGACCGTCTCTCATCGCCCATGACGAGTGTCTATGATCAGGCCAGCGGTAAGTCGATGGCTATTATCCGTTGTCTCGATAAGCCTCAGGAGGCGCTCGTCACCCATCAGGAGGGCGAGGTGATACTGGGCGGAGAGACATCACTGGGCTATCTGGGCTTCGACAGTGAGGCCGACGAGGTGAAACTCACCTTCGGCTATCCTTATATCGAGACGCCCAAGCGCTACATCCGCAAACTGACACTCGCTGCACCCGTCATTGCCTTCGCCAAGATCGAGAAGGGCGAGACCAAGACCATCCGCTGGCGCATCACACAGGCCGAGAGCAAGGACTTCGGACAGCACGTCACACAGATGTGGCAGCGCTGCTTCGACCATCTGAAGCCACAGCCTCTGCAACCACGCTTCACGCCCGAGGAGATGAAGAAGGGACTGACCAACTACTTCAGACAGTCGTATGTGGACAACTATGCCCTGAAGTACAACTCAGGACTCACCCTGCTGACCTCAGACTGCAAGCCCTTCACAGAGATGCAGGTAGGCTTCTGCGGACGCGTGCTCCTGAATGCCTTCAACGCCATCGAGTATGGTGAGCAGCACGGAGAACAGGATCTCGTAGAGATGGGCAATGCCATCCTTGAGAGTTTCCTGCACAACGGCTTCACGGCGGCAGGCTACTTCCACGACTTCGTTAATTTCAAGTACGGCTTTACACCCGATCACCAGGTGGTTCACTCTATCCGTCAGCAGTCGGAGGCCATCTACGCCATCCTACTCTATCTCAAGTATGAGAAGAATCAGGGTCGTCGCCATCCGGAATGGGAGGCACGCATCAAGACCATCCTCGACGGATTCCTGAAACTGCAGAAGGCCGACGGCAGTTTTGCACGCAAGTACAAGGACGACGGCACTGATGTAGATGCCACAGGCGGCAGCACCCCCTCTTCTACCTCAGCCCTCGTGATGGGCTATCGCTACTTCGGCACGAGCAGAACATCATATCGAAGAGCGACTACTTCTCATCGACCCTCGACGCCAACTGTGAGGACAAGGAGGCTGCGATTGCCGCCGTCACCGCTACCTATTATATGGCTGCTGTCACCAAAGGCAAGGCCCGCCAGCGTTACATCAACCTCTGCGAACAAGCCGCCTACTTCGCCCTCTCGTGGTATTACATGTGGGATGTGCCCTTTGCACAGGGACAGATGCTGGGCGACCTCGGGCTGAAGACACGAGGCTGGAGCAACGTCTCTGTCGAGAACAACCATATCGACGTCTTCGTATTCGAACTTCCACATATCGTGAAGTGGCTCGGACAGCAGAAACAGAACCAGCGCTTCCTGCTGATGCACGACGTCATCTTCTCATCACTCGACCAACTCATGCCCACAGCAGAGCGCCACTGCGGCATCGCTGTGCCAGGCTTCTATCCTGAGGTGGTGCAGCACACCACCTGGGACTACGGCATGAACGGCAAGGGCTTCTACAACAACCTCTTCGCCCCGGGCTGGACCATCGCCTCGCTATGGGAACTCTACTCCCCCACCCGTACTGATGATTTTCTAACCAAATAAATTTTAAATCACTAAACCTAACATTAAAATGGAAAAGAATTTAATTGCCTCGCTGGCAGGCGTAGCGCTACTGATGACTGCTTCGCCAACATTAGCCGAAAGGAATCTGGCATCGACGGTTCATACCAATGCCGTTTCAGCCACCCAGCAGCAGCGTGCTGTCAGTGGTCAGGTTATCGACGCTCAGGGCGAACCTCTCATCGGCGTCACCGTCAAGGAACAGGGTTCTCAGAACGCTGCCGTCACCGATATGGACGGCCGCTTCAGACTGTCGCTCAGCAAGAGTGACGCACTGATCTCCTTCACTTACATCGGCTACACGGAATATACCTGTCGCGCTGCTGATAATCTGGTGATCACCATGAAGGAAGACCGCAATGAACTCAACGAGGTGGTCGTCGTAGGTTACGGCACTCAGAAGAAAGTGAACCTCACGGGTTCTGTGGTATCTGTTGATATGGCGAAAGAGGCACAGTCGCGCCCCGTTACCACGGTGGCTCAGGCACTTCAGGGTATGGCCGCCGGTCTCGACATCCTGCAGGGTTCAGGAAAGCCCGGATCAGAGAATTTCTCTGTCAATATCCGTGGTGTGGGAACGATGAACGACGCCAGCCCGCTGGTGATGGTCGATGGTATGGAGATGAGTCTCTCCGACGTCAACCCGATGGATATCGAAAGTATCTCCGTACTGAAGGATGCTGCCTCGTGTGCCATCTACGGTAACCGCGGTGCCAACGGTGTCATCCTCGTCACCACGAAGAGCGGCACAGAGGGCAAGGTCAGTGTTACCTATACGGGACGCCTCTCGATCAACAAGCCTTCAAAACTGGTGCGCTTCATGTCGAACTATGCCGACTATATGTCGCTGGTAAACGAGGCCAG
>OMXO01000130.1 GCA_900315035.1 uncultured Prevotella sp. | reverse complement strand
TTTCCGTCCTGATTTGGAGGGAAAGCCGATTGTTGTATTGAGCAACAACGACGGTTGTGTAGTGGCACGTTCTAATGAGGCAAAGAAGATGGGCATCAAAGAGGGTACGCCATATTTTCAATTGGCTCAGTTGTTTCCTGGGCAGAAGATTGCTGTCTTCTCCTCAAACTACGAACTGTATGGAGAACTGACAGGTCGCGTAGTGAGCATCATCCGACAGGAGACGCCAGCCTATTTCCGCTATTCGATTGACGAGTGCTTCATGTATCTCGATGGTATAGAGCTGGATAAGTTGCAGACGTGGGGCGAAAACCTGCATAGGCGGGTAAAGCGCGAGGTGGGCCTGCCTATCAGCATCGGACTGGCTCCCAACAAGACACTGGCCAAGATAGCCTCGAAACTGGCAAAGAAATATGCCGTCTATAAGCATTGCTGCATGATTGATACGGACTACAAACGGGAGAAGGCGCTTGAATGGTGTCCCATCGAGGATGTCTGGGGCATCGGCAGACGCTATGCTGCCAAACTACAGGCACTTGGTTGCAAGACGGCTCTCGACTTTGCCAAGCATCATAAGGACTGGGTACGACTGACGTTCAACAACATCAACATCGTCAGAACGTGGCAGGAACTGAATGGCGAGGATGCTGTGCCGAATGAGGAATTGGCAAAGAAGAAATCGATTTGCACCAGTCGCTCGTTCAATGGCATGATAAGCGACAAGGACATCCTGCGCACTCACATTGCCAACTATGCTGCTCGCTGTGCTGAGAAACTGAGGATGCAGAAGACTGTGGCAACCACCGTTGGCGTGTTTGTGAATACGAATGCCTTCCGTGAAGACCTGGCACAATACTGGAACTTTCAGGAAACACGGCTCGTCACTCCAACTAGTTCTACTATTCCCATTGTTCAGGCGGCTCACGATGTGCTTGACCGCATTTTCATACAGGGCTACCAGTATAAGAAAGCGGGTGTCATTGTGATGGGGATTTCTCCTGACTCACCCATCCAGCAGGACTTGTTTGACCTGAACGCCGAACAGATTCAGAAGATGCGCCGTCTCGACGAGGTGATAGACCGCATCAACCGCATGCACGGCTCTGAGACAATCGTCATTGGGGCCCAGCAATATACTCAGAAGAGTGGCAAAGGTAAGGCCGAAGTGTTTGCTAATGCCATCAAGCACGGTTTCAGAAGTCCGTCACCGACCACGCGGTGGGGCGAAATTATGATATTAAACGCCAACGCTAAGAAAAAGAAAGAATGATAGAGATTCGAGAAGCAGCCAAGAGCCAGGCAGCAGATATAGCCTGCTTGATTATGACGGCCATGACGGATGACTGTTGCCTGTATTTCTGTGGTGAGGGCTACGGGTTGGAGGACTTCCGCAAGATGATGTCAATGCTTGTTGAGTGCGAGGATTCGCAATATAGTTATCGGAATACGCTGGTGGCGATGGAGGCAGATAGGGTTGTCGGTATTTCCGTCAGCTATGATGGTGGGCTTCTGCATGAACTTCGGCGAGCCTTTATTGAGGCTGCCAAAGAACATATCGGCAAGGATCATACGGGTATGGACGATGAGACGCAGGCAGGCGAACTGTATCTTGATTCTTTGGCCGTGCTTCCAGAATATCGTCGTCAGGGCATAGCCCGAAAGCTGTTGTTGGCTACCAAGGAACGGGCTAGTCGTATGGGCTTGCCATGTGTCGGACTATTGGTAGATAAGGACAATCCCGTCGGCGAGGCATTATATGCGTCCGTCGGTTTCCAATACGTGAATGATAACCAATGGGGTGGTCACCCAATGAAACACTTGATATTATAGACTATGGCATGATGGCATAGGGTGAACTGAGGCGCAACCAGTTGTTGGCTGAGAAGTCGGATGGCTATCGGATTCATACTATTCTTATGAGTTCCTCCATTCTATCGATGATGAAGTCGGCTCCAGAATTTTTAAGTTCCTCTCTGGCTCCGTTGCCCCAAGTCACACCACAAGTTTTAGCTCCAGCATTAGCTCCCATGAGAATATCAACGGCCATATCTCCGACAACAAGAGTCTCATTAGCATCAAAGTGCATCGCAGCAAGAGTCTTCAGCACAGGTTCTGGCTTGGGCTTTGCCTCCTTCACGTCATCCGCCCCTATTAAATAAGAGATGTAATCGGCAATACCCATATTGTGAGTCAATTCCGTGAGGGAATTGCGTGAACGGGACGAAGCGATAGTGAGCGTATAACCTTGTTCCTTCAGTGTTTTCAGGGTCTTGACAACGTCTGGGAAAGCTTCTGGCGTAATCTTCTGCAGATTCTCATTGAATATCCTGCGATATGTCTCTGCACATCGGGGGATGAGTTCTTCCTGAATATCTGGGAACAATGTCCTAAAGCACCCAGCCAACGGCAAGCCTATGGTGGCTGCACACTCTGCCTCAGGGCGGCTTGGCAGTTGCAGTTCCTTGATGGTCATCTGCATGGTCGTGACGATGTTCCGTCTGGTGTCGCCCAGCGTCCCGTCAAAGTCAAATATGATCAGTTTTATGCTCATTGTGCCTTTTTCCAAGTCATTTTAATATGGGGAATGCCGTCAAGCATGAAAGGGGCGGATGACTGTCTGAACCCTACGCTTTCATAGAACCCTTTGGCATACTCTTGTGCCTCAATATCTATTTGCTTTGCACCAAAGTGCTCTTTAGCGGCATCAATGGCATGAAGCATGATCTGCCTGCCATACCCTTTGTTGCGCTCTGTGGTGATGACTCTGCCAATGGATATTTCCTTCATGTGAGTACCGGCAGGACATACACGAGCCAAAGCAACTATCTTGTCTGCTACTGTCAGCCATAAATGGATGGACTTCTGGTCGTCCCCGTCCAAGTCCTGATAAACGCAGTTCTGCTCTACCACGAACACCTCGCTACGCACCCTCAAGAGTTCGTACAGCTCATCCACCATCAACTCCAGGAACGATTTCTTGTGTAATACTAATTCTTGCTCGAGTACCATATTCAAAATTATGCTGCAAAGTTACGAAAATATTTGGATTTTTCCTCATTTTTTTGTAACTTTGCAATCTAAAATGGAATTATTATGCCACGTAAGACTGACGGAATAGAATTTGAGATTCATCCGCGCCCAACGAAGGGTGAGGACGGCAAGCCGCTGCTCTATGTTCGCCCAGCAAAAGGCCGTAAGAAGAGCTTCAAGCAACTGGAAGATTTCTGCAACAAGTATCGCAACCTGCGTACAGGAGAGTTGCAGATGGTGGTCAGACGGCTATCGTGTAGAGACACCCATCGGCTCGTTTGCCCCCAAATTGAAACTACTGGGTGAGCATACCGACCCCAAGACCATTCATGGCAGAGATATTGAATATGCGGGCATTGAGTTCATCCCTTCCAAGGAGTTCATCAAGGAAGGTGGCAAGAACCGCGAGGGCTACCGCAAGAGTGAGGCTCAGGTGGGTAACAGCCAGATGTACGACGAGAAGGCAATGGACGAGGCTTTGCGTCGCTGCATGCGACTGGGCTATGCGACGATTCCAGAGTTTATGATATTCAGCGGACTGAAACGCGACTCTGCCAAAGCCTATCTCGACAGCCTCTGCAAGGGCGAACATCCGCGCCTGTGGAAGGTGCGTGAAAGCCGCCGCTGGCTCTATTTCCCTAAAAAGGATAGTACCACAGAATAAAACTCGGTTTCGGCCGACCGCTCCAGCATATAAGGGCGAGTGCTCCAAGATATAAGGGCGCCCGCCCTAATTTGTGCGGGCGGGCGTTCGAATTGAGAGACATGCCATCTCGCTCCCTGTTACATGCCGTCTCTCTCCTTGTTTGCCCGTACCTTTTCCCCTGTTCCCGTGCGGCGCCACTTACCGATACAGATTTCCCTGAAGTGAGTACTGAAGGTTATGCCTCCTTTGCCAAGAGTCATAGCGGCAGAATTTCGTGTCAATGCCATTGACAAAAGCATCCAAAGCCACAGCATGTTTGTACTATAACAAATCTTACCGCCCCTTGCAATTTACATGGAATAATGATATACTTCACAAAAAGTATTATCAACCATTCGATAATAGCCACATTTACCGCGATAACCCCTATATGGCTTTAGCTCCTGTTCATTTTGTTTTTCTATCATAACTAATTTTTCTTTATTATATGATATGGCTGAGTCCATTTTATAAGTGGACTAATCTATAATTCTTCCAATGCTCCCGTTTCTGAATCGATGATAAACCCACGGACTACGATGTCATTGGGAACAAGTGGATGGGTCTTGATCGTCTCAACAGTCTTACGGACGGAAGTCGGTGTGTCCTTAAAGCCCTCCAACCACTGGTCGAGGTCGATGCCACACTTACGGATGGTGTCAAGCGTTTCATCCGTCACACCACGGACTATCATCTCGTGATGGAAATGGTCGTAACTCATGTGGCAGGCTCCGCAATGTGAGTGTGCCACAACCATAATCTCCTCCACACCTAACTCGTAAATAGCTACGATAAGGCTACGCATGGCAGAATCGAAAGCAGAAATCACCAAGCCTCCAGCGTTCTTGATAATCTTGGCATCGCCGTTCTTCAGACCAAGGGCTGCAGGTAGAAGTTCGGTAAGTCTGGTGTCCATACACGACAGTACCGCCAGCTTCTTGTCGGGGTACTTGTCGGTGAGATACTTCTCGTAGCCTTTCTGTGCCACAAAGTTCTTGTTGAAGTCGATAATCTGGTCTATCATACTCATAATACCTAAAATCATTTAAAATCAAAGGCCAAAGTTACTAATAATTAGGGAATTATTGCTATATTTGCAACGATATTTAGGATAGTTTATAAACAAACCCAACAAAAACGCTGTCAGTGATTGCAGTGGCTCAGAGTTCCAAAAAGGCTGTTAAGGCCAGCGCCCTTGAAGTGTCGTTCAACTATCAGCGTCAGGCAGGCCCTGGCTCTAACCAGTATGCAGTGTGGATAGAGAACGAGAAGGGCGAGTTCGTAAAGACACTCTTCGTCACCTCGTATACGACGAAAGGCCGTTCCCGTGGCGGTGAACCAGCAAAACGTGGCTACATCGTGCGTCCAGCCTGTGTGCCAGTATGGGTTAAGGACTCGAAGACCGAGGAGAAGACAGATGTGCAGTTGGATGCTGTCACTGGTGCCACACCGCAGGCTGGAGGCATACAGACTTTCACATGGGACTTTACCGATGAGCAGGGCAAGGCTGTGCCGCACGGAATCTATAAGGTAAAAATCGAAGCCACGCTGATCTTCGATAGCGACATCGTCTATACGGGAACATTCTCCACCAAGGACAAGCCCAGCAATATCACGCTCACTTCGGAGCTGACAAAGCCCGACGAGCAGCATAAGGACATGGTAACGGATGTGAAAGCCGTGCTGAAATAAATATGGAGACATTCAAGGATAAAGTAGCCGTCGTGACGGGAGGCGCTCAGGGCATCGGACGTTGTATTGCCGATGAGTTTCAGAAGGCTGGTGCCCATGTCTGTGTCATCGACAAGCAGGATGGGTCACATTTTGTTGGCGACATATCGGACAAACAGATGCTTGAGCGGTTTGTCCAAGAGGTCATCGGGAAGTATGGTCATGTGGACTACCTTATCAACAATGCCCTGCCGCTGATGAAAGGCATCGATGCGTGCAGCTATGAGGAGTTCCAGTATGCCATGAGCGTAGGAGTCACTGCTCCATTCTACCTTGCCAAGCTCTTCGCCTCGCATTTCGCCGATGGTGCCGCCATTGTGAACATCTCTTCGTCGAGAGACCGCATGAGCCAACCCCAGACGGAGAGCTATACGGCTGCCAAGGGAGGTATCGCAGCACTGACGCATGCACTCGCCGTCAGCCTTGCCGGACGTGTCCGTGTCAACTCTATCTCACCTGGTTGGATAGACACTAACTACACCGTCTATGATGGACCCGATGCCACACAGCAACCTGCAGGACGCGTCGGCAATCCGATGGACATTGCCAACATGGTGTTGTTCCTCTGTTCGGACAAGGCCGGCTTCATCACCGGCGAGAACATCTGCATCGACGGTGGTATGACCCATCAGATGATCTATCACGGTGATAATGGATGGAAATTGGAAATATGAAGAAGGGATTACTTTTTTCAATTGCTTTGATAATGTCAATTGCAATATCGGGACAAGAAAGCGGTGAGGACCAGCTTTCTATTGAGGGATTTGTCAACAGACAGATGCAGAACTATCCGAAGTCGCGCTTGCTTGACATCTATAAGTCGTGTTTTCAAGACTATATGGGAGCCGAACATTTGGTGTCGGACAGACAACGGGTGAAGGCTTATTTGGATGAAGAACTGAATACTACCAGCCTTGATAACCTCATGCCCTGGTACTACGAGCCGTGCGGCATAGACAGCAGTTATTATCGTGTCAGTATTAAGGCCATTAAGGAGGGCTTTATCACAGAAGACCAACTTTTCGATGCCTTCATCCGCAGTGCAAATTCAGTGACAAGACCTTCTGTTGAGTCGTGGAGCGACCGCTGGTACATGATTATTGATACGATTGACCGAATGAAACTGGATATGCCAAACTATCAAGAGGATAAACAGTTCATTGACAGTGTTCTCTCCGTGGGCAAATACGCCATCAGCCACTCGCCTGACTACCGTGAGGCCTATTATCCCCACTATAGAATCGTAGAGCGTAGCATCTTTGAAAAAGAAATCAAACATCTAATAGAACCCCAAAAGTAAAATCTATAATGAAGAAAACAAAGTTTATTATTGCTGTTTCTGCCATATTAACGTTCATGGCAAGTGTTCCTGCTTTTGCTCAGGAAGAAAATGGATTTAAGAAGTTCAACGTGAGGGAAGACTTTACGGAGAATGGTTTTCAATGGTTCCACGACGCTGAGCTGTTGGCGGCTGGCGACAAGGACAAGAGCAATGCCATG
>OMXO01000085.1 GCA_900315035.1 uncultured Prevotella sp. | reverse complement strand
AGAGGAGGTGAGGCGCATCACCTCAGACATCTACATAGCCAGCACCAACACCGCCCCTATCATCGAGGAGAATATCCAGAACCCCGATAAGGTGAGGGACATCATCAATAGGATGCTCAGAATCAACCCGTATATGCGTAGCTGTGGCATCTACTTCGTTGAAGGATACTACCCCCAGAAAGGGCGCCTGTATGCCCCCTATGCCAGTCGGCGTGACAGTATCATCAAGGAGTCGCAAGACGCCAGCGATCAGGGCAATGACTATGTGAAAGACCAGTGGTTCAAAGACGCCATTGCCAGTAAGCAAGGCTACTGGGCTAAGCCCTTCCACGACAATGACAGCGCCAAGACGCCATTGGTTTCATACCTGCTGCCTATCCGCGACAAGAGAGACAGCACAGTGGCCGTGATGGGCGTAGATCTCTCGCTCGCCTGGATGAACGAGAAGATACAGATTGTAAACCCTAAGAACGACTCTGCGGCATGGGAACCCAAGTATAACTTCTACTACTACATCACCGACAGCACGGGCACCTACGTGGTGCACCCAGACACGAAGCGCATGGCCAACGAGAAGATACAGCACTTCAAGAAGAATATCAAAGATGAGGACATCGATTCTGCGACCATCAACGACAGCAATGGCGAGCACTTCATCCTTGACGATGAGAAGGTGATCGTCTGTAGCCAGGAAGTGAAATACACCGGCTGGACCATCGCCTTTGTCTTGCCTGAGCTTATCATCGACATCATCGGCTATAGCATTGCCGGATTCTCCGTCATCTTCCTCGTACTGGGGTTGCTGGTGGTGTATTTCTTCGGCCGCCGATCCATCAAGAAATCCGTGAAGCCCTTGCAGCAGCTGGCCATGACCGCCGACGAAGTGGCGAAGGGAAACTTCAACACAGCTCTGCCGGAGGTGAATACCCACGACGAGATCCACCAGCTGCGCGACTCGTTCGCACAGATGCAGCTGTCGCTGGCGCAGTATGTCGAGGACTTGCGCAATGCCACTGCCATGAAGGCTGCCATCGAGAACGAGATGAAGGTGGCTCACGACATCCAAATGTCGATGCTGCCAAAGACTTTCCCGCCTTACCCAGAGCGCACCGACCTCGACATCTTCGGTTCGGTAACGCCAGCCAAGGGCGTAGGCGGCGACCTCTTCGACTTCTACATCCGCGACGAGCAGTTGTTCTTCTGCATTGGCGATGTGTCGGGCAAGGGCGTGCCTGCCTCTCTCTTCATGGCCGTTACGCGCTCCTTGTTCCGCAATATCTCCCAGCACGTCTCCGAGCCTTCGCAGATTGTGAATGCCCTGAACAATGCACAGTCGGAGGGTAACGACACCAACATGTTCGTAACGCTCTTCGTGGGCGTACTCGATTTGAAGACAGGCAACCTGCGCTATTGTAATGCGGGCCACGATGCACCGCTGCTCATGGGTAACGATGTTGCCCTACTGCCCTGCGACTGCAACCTGCCTATCGGCGTTATGGGCGACTTTACCTTCGGACAACAGGAGATAACGCTTGAAAGAAACTCTACCATCTTCCTGTTCACCGATGGTCTCAATGAAGCCGAGAACATCCAACATGCCCAGTTTGGCGACGAGCGCATTGAGGAAATAGCCAAGTCGTTGGTTGCCGACGGACAGCTTGAACCTGTGCAGGTTATCAAGCACATGGCAGATGCCGTCCACACGTTTGTAGGTGAAGCCGAACAGAGCGACGACCTCACGATGCTGGCCATCCAGTTGAAATAATAAAGAAAATGAGGAATGCCGATTGAGCATTCCTCATTGCTTTCTTATCTTAGTCTATTGACCTTAGTCCTGAATCAGATTCTCACCAGTCATGTCTGAAGGCTGCTCCAGTCCCATGATGTGGAGGATAGAGGGAGCAACGTCGGCCAGACGACCGTCCTTCACCGTAGCCGAGTTGTTGTTCGTCACGTAGATGAACGGAACGGGGTTCAGCGAGTGAGCGGTGTTAGGAGTACCATCGGGGTTGATGGCGTTATCAGCATTACCGTGATCGGCAATGATGATAGCCTCGTAGTCGTTGGCCTTGGCAGCCTCGATGACCTCACGCACGCAGTTGTCAACGGCCCACACAGCCTTGGCAATAGCGTTATAGACACCCGTGTGACCTACCATATCACCATTAGCGAAGTTCACCACGATGAAGTCGTACTTAGCCTCGTTGATAGCGGCCACCAACTTATCCTTCACCTCGTAGGCACTCATCTCAGGCTTCAGGTCGTAAGTAGCCACCTTTGGAGAAGGAACCAGAATACGGTCCTCACCCTCATAAGGAGCCTCGCGACCACCGTTGAAGAAGAAGGTGACGTGAGCATACTTCTCTGTCTCAGCAGTGTGAAGCTGCTTCTTGCCCTGCTTAGAGAGATACTCACCCAGCGTGTCCTCAACGTTCTCTTTGGGGAACAGGATGTGAACACCCTTGAAGTTGGCATCGTATGGAGTCATGCAGTAGTACTGCAGTCCAGGAATAGTCTTCATGCCCTGCTCTGGCATATCCTCCTGAGTCAGTGCGATGGTCATCTCCTTGGCACGGTCATTACGGAAGTTGATGAAGATCACGACGTCGCCCTCCTCGATGCAGCCGTTCACAGAAGCATTGTGGATAGGCTTGATAAACTCGTCGGTAACACCCTCATCGTATGATTCCTGCATAGCCTTAACCATATCAGTAGCCTGCTTACCTGTGCCGTTCACAATCAGGTCGTAACCTTCCTTCACGCGCTCCCAGCGCTTGTCGCGGTCCATTGCATAGAAACGACCTATGATACTGGCGATAGCGGCATCGTTGTCAGCACAAACCCTCGAAACCTGCTCGATGAAGCCCTTACCAGAGCGCGGGTCGGTGTCACGACCGTCCATATAGCAGTGAACGAACACCTGATTCTTCAGACCGTAAGCCTTACCGATCTCGATAAGCTTGAACAGATGGTCGAGGCTAGAGTGCACGCCACCGTCAGAGGTCAGACCCATCAGATGAAGTTTCTTGCCGTTCTCCTTAGCATAGCTGTAAGCGGCCTTCACCTGGGCATTCTCCATGATAGAGCCGTCCTTGCAGGCACGGTTAATCTTCACAAGGTCCTGATAGACGATACGACCAGCACCGATATTGAGGTGACCCACCTCAGAGTTACCCATCTGACCATCGGGCAGACCAACGTCCTCACCAGAGGCCTGAAGTTGAGAGTGGGCTGATGTTGCTGTTAACAGATCGAGATAAGGTGTCGGCGTATTGAAAATCACGTCACCCTTACCATGCTTACCGATTCCCCATCCATCGAGAATCATCAAAAGAGCTTTCTTTGCCATAATCTTATTACTAATTAAAACGTACGTTTTCTTTTTTCGCGTGCAAAGTTACGAAAAATCCACGAAACGAGACCTATAAATCAGAAGATTTTTTCTTCCATTGTATGGCGAGCATGGTGAGGTCGTCGCTCTGTTCCGTGTCGCCCACGAATTCGCCCACAGCCTGCGTCATACGTTCGATGAGCGGACGAGGCTGTTGTGAGGCGGTTTGCATCACCTCAAGGATCCGTTTCTTGCCAAACCGCTGGCACTCGGCATTCTCGGCCTCGTCGAGTCCGTCTGTATAGAGAAAGATTGTACTGCCAGGAGCAATATCCGCCTCTTGAGTCGTATAGTTCCAATCGGGTATAGCACCTATGGGCAGATTGCTTTCAACGGGGAGGGGATTTCCATCGACAATCGGAGCTATATGTCCAGCGTTACAGTATCGCAAGTGCCCTGTATTAAGGTCGAGCACACCTGCGAAGAACGTAACGAAGATCGTCATGCTATTATCGCGGGATAACATATCATTCATGCGACTGACGATACGTATCGGCTCCGATTCGCTCTCTGCCAACAGGTGGAAGGCTCCACACGTGTTAGTCATCACCAGCGCTGCAGGCACACCCTTACCAGCAACGTCGCCGATACAGAAATACAGATAGTTATCGCGCACGAAGAATTCGTAGAGGTCACCACCCACCTCCTTGGCTGGAGTCATCGAGCCATACATTTCAAGACCTTCAAGATGGGGGAAATCACAAGGAATCATCGAATTCTGGATGTCCCGGGCGATACTCAGCTCGCTCTCGATGGCCGTCTTCCGGGCAGTCGTTGTCTTCAGTTCTTCGATATACTGCCTGAGCGAGTGCTGCATGTTGCCGAAAGAGTCGCGCAACAGACCGATCTCATCTTGATGACGGATATCGGGCAGCGGTGCATAAAAGTTTCCCTTGGCCACCTCGTCGGCACTGCTGGCCAGAATCTGGAGCGGACGGGTGGATCGACGGATGGTGACACGACAGATGATATAGACCGCCAGCAGACCTGTCAGGAGGCATAACGACAAGAGGATACAGGCGCCGAATACCACGATGTAGTAACGCATCTTTGGCAATATCACGACCAACGACCAGCCCGTCTTTTCGAGCGGGGAATAGAAGACGGTGGAAGGCTCGCCATCGACCACAAGTTCAGCAGAACCTTTCTTGCCAGCCATCATCTCACTCACCACACGGTCGGCAATGGTGTCAGTCTTCTGGCCAATGCCCTTATAGAAGTTGTCGCGAAGTATTCGCCCCTTGTCTGGATGCGAGATAAAATAGCCCTTTTTATCGACAATGACGCTGCGAACCCATTGACGGGGATTACCTTCGAGCTTATGGGGCACTTTAATAAGGCCCTCGGTATTGGCCTTCAGGTCTTTCGATAACAGGTAGTCGTGAAGCATGTCGAGCGACAGATCGCCTGCATACACGCCTGCCATCCTACCCGTTTCATCATAAAAGGGCTTTGCATAGGTACAGATCAATACGCGCTCGCCCCCCATCTCGAAATAGTAGCCATTCGACCAATAGCCCTCATCATGCTTCTTACCCTCCACATACCACTCATGGGTGAAGTAATCATGCTCGGCAGAGCCATTCTGTATGGTAAAGATACGACCGTCGAGCCACATGGCGTAAGGCTCAAACCATACTCCCTTCTCTGGATAGTAGTTGGGCACAAAGCCGACACCGAAGCCTAAGATGCCTTGCGGGTTGAGTTGCAGCTTGCTGGTTAAGGCCGCAAACACACTGTCGGGTTGACTCATATCCTCAGCCACCTCGTCGATACTGTTATGAACGGCTACCTGTACATCGTGGAGCATTTTCTCTATCGACTCGTTTTCGATATCTGCCAGATGCTCGAAATAGGCTTCGATCAAAGGACCCGTAAACCGCGAAGCCAAGTATGTGGTACCAGCAATGATCGTGACCAGCACCACCGTCAACGCAATAACGATGTGAAGTGTGAGCCGATGGGAGAAGGACTTCATGCTGATGATAGGATTAAAGCATCATGGTTACATATCCTTTGTAAAGAGAACCCTATATTCAGCAGGCGTCATGCCAACGATGTCCATGATGCGACGCTGCAGAGTGCGCACATGGTTGAAGCCCGAAGCTTCGGCAATAGCTGCAATGCTGTAGTTGGGCTGCGTGCGCAACAGGCGCATGGCGTTCAGTGTGCGCAGATTGTCGATGTAGGCTTCTGGTGTACGGTAGATAGACTTGTTGCGGAAGAGTTTGACAAGGCGTCTCTCACTGACACCGAGGAGTTCGGCCAGTTGCTGGGGACCGAAGTTGGGATCCAGATGGGAGCGTTTCTCTTCGAGCCGCAGGTCTATCAGAGCCATCAACTGGCTGTCGTCCTGCAGGTCGGCTTGGCGTTGTCGATCAACATTCTCCTCCATCAACATCCGCGCCACCTCTTCACGACGGCGCAGCTCTGTATCCTCCTCCAATCGCTCGCTGAGATCGAGGTTACGACTGACCAGACGTAACATCTCTGAGTGCAACTTCGCGTTCTCGGCTTTCAGCCGCTCGTTTTCTGCCTGTATTTGTTTGATCTCTTTTTCCGTCATACGGCTTAACGTATATCAAACAGATTGACGAATCCCACCTCGTCGAACAACGCGAGGAGTTCATCATTCAGTCCGACAATGGTGACTTTACTACCCTTGCTCTTGGCAACCTTCAGCAAGTCGAGAAAGAGGCGCAAACCACTACTGGTGATATATTCCATATTGGTGCAGTCGAGGGTAATGTCATGCCCCTCGCAGTCGTAAAGCTTCTGCATGTCGCGTTTCACCTGGAATGACGCTGGTGTATCGAGGCGACCTTCGAAGGTCATCACATAGTTTTGGTTTTCTTCCCTGATTTCAGTCTTCATCTTCCGTATCGATTACTTTTTGCGTTTTAGTTCTGCAAATTCCTTGCGGGCGGCAGCCATATCCTTAAGGAAAGCCTCACTCGTATGCAAGCGGGCATAACAGGCAGATGCCAGCAGGCGCGAAGCGTCGGTATCGCTCTGCCAGTGATAGCCGGCTATCACGCGGCTCTCGCCCCACTCATAGCCCTTCTTGAACAATTCGTCCTGCACATCAGGATTGATCTCGCTGAGCAGCAACGCCATACCCCATCCGCGCAAGGTATGGCCCGAGGGGTACGAACCGGTATTGCGCAACTCTTCCTCTTCGGCTGGAATAAGCGTGGGTTCAGAGAATACCACATAGGGGCGCTTCCGTTTATAAGTTGTCTTAAGTTTCGCGGCACTCAGACGCATCGTGACCACTCCCAGATTGAGAACCTTGAAGATGGCGGGGGTCTTCTCTTTCGAGATCTCCATACCGAATGCCGGACTGAACTCGCGAGCCATTTCCCCGACGTCTATGACCACGTCACGTATGGCCTGCTGGGCTCGCAGCGAATCCTGTCGTCTACTCTTGCCCCAGACATACTGTGAGATGTCGTACAAATACTTCACCGACGACGAATCAGGCACTGCAGGCAGGAATACCTGACCATTGGGCAGCTCAGACTTGTTGAAATACAATTCGCTTGGAGCGGGATCTTGTGCCTGTGCCGTCATACTGCACATCACAAAGGCAATAGCGGTCAGGAACCGTGTCATTTTAGCGTCCTTTGTTCTCATACTTTTCTTCTTACTTAATACTAATACTTAATCAGTTGCAAAGATACGAAATAATTCCATCCATTCCAAGAAAAATTGTCTTTTTCGAAATTTTTTGTTTATCAATGCGCCCGTGCCCAGATACGGCACATGTCAGCCTTGATGTCGTCTTTTATTTCAAAATACTTATTCTGTCCAGAAGACTCTTCAAGTTCTTTAAAGACTTTCAGGAGATTCTCTTCCGTCCACTCCTTGTCACCCATAGCCTTCTGGATAACAGGCAGGAAAAGAGCTCCCAAAGTCGTGGGAGTATCTTTGCATTGCTGCTCATCCAGTCCTGCATAGGTCTTGACAATATAATCCTCATATTCTTTTGTGTCAAGCACATCCTTCAGCATGAGGAAATAACGGCCAAGGAAGCCATACTCCTTATACAGACGATAGGTGACACTCATATTGCCATCGTGGAACCCTTTGATCAAGTGATAGGCAATACCACCGGCTCCCAGGACATCGCATTCAGGCAGATGTTTGCGGATACCCGCATCGGTGACCGGTTCAATGGTGTAATTGTAGCGAGCGGCAAAACGAACAGCCCTGAGCAAGTCCGTGGGACTATGAGGAAACATCACGTCAGGATCAATGACGGTGCGTATGATGCCTTCGCGCAGATCGTGCAGACCACCATGGAAATCCAGGATGTCGCCCGTCTGATAGTCGTAATAGAGGGCATTGATCGTCAAGTCGCGGGTGTAACTATCTTCCCACAGATTATTAGAATATACGTTGATGTCGTTACCCGTTACAGGGAAACTGCTCTCGGGTATGCCCGGTTTGCCGCGCATGAACCAATAGATGGCCCGCATGGTTCCCATGTCGGTACATTCTTTGTCGCCATGCCAGGCCTGTGCCACCAAATAACCGTTGGGAGCCTTAAACAGTTTCGTGTTCGGCACGATAGCGACCAGCTGATCTGGCAAAGCGTCGGTAGTGAAATCTACATCATTGGCTGGCTTACCCATGATGGCATCGCGCACGGAACCGCCATTGATGAATGTCTTATAGCCAGCCTTGATCACACATTTCATGTCACTGGCGGCATTTGCAGGGATGGCAAATGCTGTTTGGTCGAACATATCGGCGGGGATGCGCAATTCTGCCCAACTCTTGGTCTTCAACTGCTCAAAGTTATCATCGATGAGCTTGTTGATGGCCGACGAGAAGAAGCCCGCCCGCTGTTCAGGATTAACAGGATTGACAGGGTTATCGGCGCTATCAGCGGTACCACAAGAGGTAAAAAACACAGGTAGGGCAAACACGATGGCGATGCCCATCAACATTGACTTAAATTGATTCATAGGTTGCAAAGATAGACAATTTTACTGATACTGCCAAACCATATGCCAGAATTTTTTATCTAACATGCCCTCATTAAAAGCAAAAAAATAAAAAATCTGATGGGCAATAAGCAGTCTGTTCGATTAATTTTCTTATCTTTGCAACATCATTTAATCAAAAAAACCATTATTACCTAAAAACTTCATTAAAAAAAGATGAGAAAGACTTTATTATCAACTTTGATGGTGTGCCTGAGCCTGACGATGGCCTCAGCACAAGAGACACTGAAATCACGTATCGTAGAAGATGGCGGCACTGGTCCTTACAAGGTGGTGATGACAGAGGTGGAAGGACTGAAAGCCCACACCGTGTTCGCGCCTCAGGACCTGACATCGGTAACCCAACCGCTGCCCGTGCTCGTTTGGGGCAATGGCGCTTGTTCAAACTCGCCTTGGGAGCACTATAAGTTCCTCAACGAGATTGCATCGTTCGGCTATCTCGTCGTGGCCACAGGCTATATCCCGATGGACGATGAGCCCTACCGCGGTGAGATGTCCACCACTCAGCAGCAGATAGAGAGCATCGACTGGGTAGAGCAGCAGAATGCCGACCCGAAGTCGACTTACTATCAGAAGATCGACACGAAGAAGATCTGCGTGGCAGGTATGTCGTGCGGAGGTCTGCAAACCCTGTTCAACTGTGCCGACCCGCGCATCACCGCTCTGATGATCTGCAACAGCGGACTCTTCAAGATGGAGAACGCAGCCCAGGCTGTAGGCGGCATGCCGATGCCTCCGAAAGAGAAGCTCAACGAGATCCATACGCCCATTATCTACATCCTTGGCGGCAAGGAGGATATCGCCTACGAGAACGGTATGGACGACTTTAACCGCATCAAACACGTGCTTGCCATCGCCATCAACTATCCCGTAGGTCACGGCGGCACTTATCGCCAGCCTCATGGTGGCGAGTTCACCATCCCTGCCCTCGCCTGGCTCGACTGGCAACTGAAGGGCGACCAGCAGGCTGCCAAGATGTTTGAAGGCGAAGACTGCGGACTGCTGAAGCGCAAAGACTGGAGCATCTCGAAAAACAGCCTTTGCAAATAAGGTGGTTCGCGATTCGCAGACATAAAAAAAGAGGTGAAACCGTTGAAGTTCCACCTCTTCTTTATTTTGATTAATTCAGCGCTTAATATTTCTTACCAGAAACAGAGCCCTTATTCCATTCGATGTCCCACTTGCAGACCTGCTTCTTGGTCTTAAGATTGGTGGCCGTAATGGTGATAGTAAACACAGCTGTGCTCTCGCCCGTCCCTGCAATCTCTTTCAGGCTGGCAATATATCCCTGTACAACCTTATCTGTAGTGGATTCCGCCATCTGATCAGTAATACATGTAACTGTTGCAGGTTTAGCGAATTTTTCCTTGAGTGTAGCAACATCTTCATCAGTAAGATTACCCTTCTGCTGAAGATTGAACGCACCGGCTATCTCATAGGGAGAAGAACTCAGATCATCCTTGTCATCACTACCGCAGCTCTGAACTGCAAA
>OMXO01000084.1 GCA_900315035.1 uncultured Prevotella sp. | reverse complement strand
TATTGATGTTGTGCTGTTGCTTTTTACTGAAAGCTGCTACTAACGACTCATAAATCTACCCTTAATCGTGTATTGGATGATAGTTGCGGATTTTAGGTTCAATAGGTAGCAGTTGCATAAACACGACACTGTTGTAAAAAGGACGAGCAGGATCATTAAAGATGCCTTCCAACAGATGGCGCTCACTGCCGGCAAAGACGAACTGGGTCTTTTTCAAGTGCTGAATCTTTGTTCGCAAGAGTGCCTCAACGTTCTCATCCTCAAAACTTGCTACTTTCTGAAACTCATCGATTGCCACAATGCACACCGCATCGGAAGACTCGAGATAGCCGAGAATCTCGTCGAGTGTCACTTCGGGCTGCTGTATCTCACCAAGACCAAAGCCAACCTCCGGAAATCCTGTCACGGCATCGTAAGAGATTGTTGTTTTCAGTGAACGCACCGTCCGCAATAATCGCTCTGTCATAGACTGCTTTCTGGCTATCTTCTTAAACACTTCGCTGGCCAGCAGATAGACCATCTCGCGCAGATTCCTACAAGTGTAAATATCTATCAGGAAAGGCTCGTAGCCATCAGGCAGTCCATTGGTAAACACATGCTCTATCAAGCCTGTCTTGCCCAGACGCCTCTCTGACATGATGGCAACATTACGTCCATTTACAATGTGGTGGACAAGCATTTCTGATTCCTTCTCTCTATCGCAGAAATAGTCTTTGTCCACATACTTTCCTATCACAAAGGGATTACTTAACAACTTCATTTCTTGGCAATTAAGACGATTATGCAAAATTACATAATGCAAAATTACATAATTCGTCTGAACTTTGCAACATTCCCCCACTCTGAAGCATACTATTTAATTATTTTTCACTAAAAATCGGACTGATGTATGGTCAGCCCGATTTTTAAAGCATCATATAGAGCGTATCTTCCCGAATCTGGTCGTACATGATAGATAAGTCTTTGTGTGCAAAGGTACAACAATTATGGGAAATATACGAAAACATATAAAATTTCAAATTCCTTCACTCAAAATTGCATCGGTGGGGAAAATGTGGGGAAAAATTCGTGTGTGGAGAAATAAAAAGTGCTGTAAGTTGTTGTCTTACAGCACCTTGTTTTTCGTTGAGACCAGCTTTGCTAGTACTTGAAGTACCCAGAGCCGGGGTCGAACCGGCACGGGTTGCCCCACTGGTGTTTGAGACCAGCGCGTCTACCGATTCCGCCATCTGGGCATGGGTGCGCTGCTGAATTCCCAACCGAAAGCGGGTGCAAAGTTAATATAAAAAATTGAAATACCAAAAGAATCTGATAAAAAACTTAAAAATACTTGTACATATCATGAAAAAGATGTATCTTCGCACACAGAATAATGTTTAAGCTAAATCCATGGCACTAACTGAAAATAATGATTTTTGCGTAATACTCGCAGGTGGAAGAGGCAGAAGACTATGGCCTGCCAGCAGGAACGAACATCCTAAACAGTTTATGGACTTCTTCGGAACAGGAAAGACCATGCTGCAAACCACGTTCAACCGCTTTGCAAACATTCTGCCGAAAGAGAATATATATATATGTACGTGTAAGGAATACCTCGAACTGGTCAAGGAACAGCTGCCGGAGGTGCCTGAGATAAACATCATGTTGGAGCCCATCCATCGTAACACGGCACCAAGTGTGGCGTGGGCGGCTATGCGCATTCTTCAGCGTAACAGCGATGCGAACATCATCATCTCGCCTTCCGACCAGCTCGTGCTCGACGAGGGTGCCTTCAACCATAGTATGAGTGTGGGGGTAACTTATGTCAGCGAGAACGACGTGCTGCTGGCGATGGGGGTGAAGCCTACGCGTCCAGAACCGGGCTATGGTTATATCCAGATAGGCGACCTGAGTTGCAAGCCCGAGGTGTTTAAGGTGAAGTCGTTCACGGAGAAACCTGAACGCGACTTTGCTAAGATGTTTATGGAGAGTGGTGAATTCTACTGGAACACGGGTATCTTTATCTCGAATGCCCGCTTTCTCCTTGAGGCGTTCGAGAAGATCTTCCCAGAGGTGTTGCGCAGTCTGAGGTATAATCATCCTGGCTACACGCTGGATGAAGAACTGGAGTATGTCGAGCAGAACTATCCGCGTTATCCGAATCTCTCGCTCGACTATGCCATCCTTGAGCAGAGCGACAATGTGTATGTCATGAAGTGTAACTTCGGATGGGCCGACATGGGTACGTGGCACGCCATCTACGAGGCTATCAGTAAGGTGGAGGACGATAATGTGATACTCGACTCCCACGTAGAGATGGAAGACTGCCGTAATAACATTATCATGCTTCCCAAAGACCGTCTGGGGGTGTTCAGTGGTCTTGATGGATACATTGTCGTCGAACAAGACAATGTGCTGATGGTTTGTAAGAAAGGCGATTCCTCGGCTTTGGTGAAAAAATATGCCAGTGAGGTACAGATTAAATATGGAAATGAGTTTGTCTAATCGACAAACTCATTTCTGATTTTAGCGGCTATCTCTTTGAATTCCTCCTCAGAGAGTTTTAATTTCTCGCGGCGGAAATCCACATCCTGCTCCGACTGCATCGGAATCAGGTGGATATGGGCATGGGGTACTTCGAGCCCAAGTACCACCTGCGCTACTTTCTTACAGGGGAAAGCAGCCTTAACGGCCTTTGCCACCTTCTTGGCAAATACCTGGTACTCGGCAATCTCATCGTCGTCCATATCGAAGATGTAATCTACTTCGCGGCGAGGAATCACGAGTGTGTGACCCTTCACCAGCGGATTGATGTCGAGAAATGCGTAGAACTTCTCGCTCTCAGCGCACTTGTAGCTGGGAATCTCACCAGCAGCGATTTTGCTAAAGATATCCATAACTGTTCAGCGTTTACGATTCACTATCCAACGGTAATCTTGTCGATACGCAGTTTGATGGCACCGCGTGGAATCTTAACCTCCACTTCGTCACCAACCTTGTGGTTCAGCAGTCCTTGTGCGATAGGGGTCTTGATAGAGATCTTTCCCTCGCGCAGGTTAGCCTCACTCTCGCTGACGATGGTGTAAGTCATCTTTGCCTTGTTCGTCAGGTTCGTCATCTCCACCTTCGAGAGAATCTGAACAGAGTCGGTGCTGAGGCGGCTTGTATCCACTACTTTGGCCTCTGCGATGGTCATCTTCAGACGATTGATCTTGTCCTCCAGGTGAGCCTGTGCTTCCTTGGCGGCATCATACTCGGAGTTCTCGCTGAGGTCGCCTTTCTCGCGGGCCTCGGCAATAGCGGCAGAGGCTTTAGGGCGCTCTACGCTTTCCAGTTGTTTCAGTTCGGCTATCAGTTTGTCATAGCCTTCTTGCGACATATAAGCCATAGTTATTCTTATTTAATTGTTTATTGACCTAAAAACTTAGATGGACAAAAAACAAAGAATCCCGACAATGGTGTCGTGTCGGAATCCTTGATGTTAATATGTCTGCTCCTTACTTATCTGAGTGCAAAGGTAGGGATTTTTTCTGAATCAAACAAATTTTTTATCAAAAAAATGTCAATATGTCCGTTTCGCTTTGCTCCAGTAGGTCTGTAGGGCGACGTAGAAGAGCGTTGCTGATACCCAGCCGCCAAATACGTCGATGACATAGTGAGCACGGATATATACCGTTGCCAGACACATCAGCACATATAGTGGCACGATGGTCAATATCAGTCCTTTGCTTTTAGAGCGCCATGCCAGGAAGAGCAGGATGGTCGTTATGCCCACATGACTGCTGGGAAAGGCTGCCGTGGGGCGCTCGCCCGCCTCGTGTCCATCTACATACGACTGGTAGATGAACCCGTCGGTATAGCCTGTCAGTGGCATGCCCTCCTGATGGGTAGCGAAATAGTCGTGCAGATTCGGAAACACCCCATTGGCTATCTGGTCCATGCCTACTGCCTCATAGTAATATTGTGGTCCTGTGACTGGCAGGAAGACGAAAATGAGGTAGTATAGGAAGAACGAGGCGATGATAACGAATATCGCGCGGTTAAACTCTGCATAGTTCTTGAAGAAATAGTAGAGCGCCACGATACCAATAAGGGGATAGTAGGATACATAGCCCAAGTACATTAGTTCGCTGAATATGGGATTCGTGATTTTCTGGGCGAAGAGTAGGGCGGGCTGACAACCGAACAGTTGCTGCTCAAAGCCCGCGAACAGATGGTCGAGATTGGGGAATATCTTATTCAGTTCATACGTATCTGGATACCACCAGGAGAGCAGTAGCAACTGTGCACAGATGCGGCAGAGATGCGTGAACTTGCAAGGCACCAGCCTATATACGGCCCACATGGCCGCAGTGATAGCAACCGCTCTGACGCGCCCCCAGATGAGTGGTGCGGGGTCCTGCATCTTCGTATAGGTGAAGAATATCAGCAGGAGTGTTATCACCAGATAACCCAGGATGACCCACTCCATCGTGAGCAGCCCCTTGTGGGGCTTCTTTTCTATTGCAAACAGATCTTTTAAAGCCATTTGTTGTCTTGATACCATTTGATGGTGGTCTTCACGCCCTCCTCTAATTTCACTTGGGGCTCAAAGCCGAGTTCCTTGCGTGCTGGTTCGATGTCGCACCGCCAGTTACGCTGTTTCAGAATATTGTATTTATCGTTGTTCAGTGCCGTTACCTTGCCTGTCATGCGGCCTGCATACTCGCCAAAGAAGGTTACGATGCGCAGCACCCAGGTTGGAGCCGTGATGCGCAGCCACCAGGGGCGACCTAACTGCTCGTGAATCAAGTCGCTGAAAGTGGAACTCTGATAGACCTCCCCATCAGAGAGGAAATACTTGCGCCCGGTCTCGCCTTTCTCCAGAGCGAGGAACACGGCCTGCACCACATCTGTCACATAGACAAAGGTGATGTCCTGGCGTTGGAAACCTACGGCGAAGTCGATATGTTGCTTGATGCTCTTGGCCATCATGAAATAGTCTTTCTCGCGAGGCCCATATACACCTGTCGGTCGGAGTATAATATAAGGTACGCGTTGGCCTAAGGATTCCAGATACCGTTCTGCAGCCAGTTTGCTGCGACCGTATTCTGTGTTGGGCTGAGGCGTGTCGCCCTCGCGTATCTCGTCGTAGGGCATCTTCTCCTTGATGGCTCCGAAGACGCTGAGGCTACTGACAAATACCAGTCGTTTCAGCGGCATCTTCACCTCGAGCAGCGCCTCCACCAGGTTCTTCGTGCCCTCTGTGTTGATGCGTCTGAAGTCGGCCTTGTTCAGACATTTCGTTACACCAGCGGCATGTACCACGTAGTCGAATGCCTGTCCCCGCAGTTGTTCTGTCAGTTGCTCCTTCGAAGAGAGGTTTAGTTCGATAAAGTGGATGCGCTTGTCTGTAAGAAAGGCCCGAGAACTGCTTTTGCGTACGGCAGCCCACGTCTCAAACCCTCGTTTGAGGGCTTCTTCAACGATAAATGAGCCGATAAATCCGCTTGCACCTGTAATTAGAATCTTCATTCTTCTTGAATTTGGGTGCAAAGTTACACATATTTTTTTGAAAATCGGCATCCCCCGCCGAAATTAATCTTCCATCCCCATTAATATGGATTTTACCTAAAATCTATTAAAACAACAGGATTAATTGATGAAATTCGATGGATTATTGCTACCTTTGCGCACCAAATAAACAAATAATCGGTACGAAAATGTATTTTACTGGTATTATCATAGCTGTCTGCACGTTCTTGACCATTGGCATCTGGCACCCGATAGTCATCAAGACCGAGTATTATTGGGGCACCCGCCCCTGGATCATCTATCTGCTGATAGGTGTGGCATCCCTGGTGGCGGCACTGTTTATCGAGAATACCGTCATTTCTGCCGTCGTGGGCGTGTTTGGTGCCTCCGCACTTTGGGGCATCGGCGAACTCTTCCATCAAAAGAAACGTGTGGAAAAGGGTTGGTTCCCCAAGAATCCTAAGCGTCGCTATTAAGATTTTTACTTTTTTTACCTTTTTACTTTTTTACCTTTTTACTTTTTTTTGTATCTTTGCCCCATAGAAACCAAAATAACGAAGTCTATGGGAAAGAAGAAAGGTGGAAAACGAATGGGAAAGAAGCAGGTCGCCGAACTGCTGCAGAGTCTCTTCCAGCATCATCCGAACGAGACGTTCTCGTTCAAGCAGATATTCAAGGCCCTTAAACTCGACACGCATCCGCTGAAGATGCTTGCCATCGACGTGATGGAGGAAATGGCGTGGGACGATTTCCTCTCGAAGGTCAGCGACTCGTCATATTGCCTGAATCTGAAGACACAGGTGCAGGAGGGCGTGTTCCATCGCAAGGCCAGTGGTCGTAACTCGTTCCAGCCAGATGGTGGCGGCACCCCCGTTTTTGTTGCAGAGCGTAACTCGATGGCGGCGATGGACGGCGACCGTGTAAAGGTGTCGTATATGGCCCGTCGCGACAAGCATATCAAGGAGGCGATGGTGATTGAGATCGTGAAACGAGCCCGCGACCAGATTGTCGGTCGTCTGCGCGTAGAGAAGGATATGGCCTTCCTCATTCCCCAAGACTCTACCTTCGTCCACGATATCATCATCCCCAAGCGCAAGCTGAAGGGAGGAAAGACCGACGACAAGGCCGTTGTGAAAGTTGTCCAGTGGCCAGATGCCGATCATAAGAACATCATTGGCTCTGTTGTCGATATCCTCGGAAAGACGGGTGAAAATACCGCTGAGATGCACGCCATCCTAGCCCAGTATAACCTGCCATATAAGTATCCGAAGAATGTCGAGGAGGCTGCCGAGAAGATTGATGCCACCATCACTCAGGAGGAGATCGACCGCCGCGAGGACTTCCGCGACATCTTCACCTGTACCATCGACCCCAAGGATGCCAAGGACTTCGACGATGCCCTCTCCATCCGTAAGCTTGACAGTGGCCTCTGGGAAGTCGGCGTGCATATCGCCGATGTCTCCCACTATGTGAAAGAAGGTTCTGTCATCGACAAGGAGGCCTATGCCCGCGCCACCAGCGTTTACCTCGTCGATCGTACCATCCCTATGCTGCCAGAGCGCCTCTGCAACTTCATCTGCTCCCTCCGTCCCGACGAGGAGAAGCTCTGTTACAGCGTGATCTTCCAGCTCGACGATGAGGCCAACATCAAGCAGTGGCACCTTGCACATACCGTCATCCGCAGCGATCGCCGCTATGCCTACGAGGAGGTACAGCAGTTGCTCGAAGACAATGGTGTGAAGGATGGCACAGGCGAACCCGCCCCCCCTGCTACCAAGAAGAATCCCTATAAAGGCGAACATGCCGAGGAGCTCATCAAACTCGATGCCCTCGCCAAGAAACTGCGTGCAGCCCGCTTCAAGAACGGCTCTGTGAAGTTCGACCGCGAAGAGCTCCATTTCGACATCGACGAGACGGGCAAGCCCATACGCGCCTACTTCAAGACCTCAAAAGATGCTAACAAACTCATTGAGGAGTTCATGCTGCTGGCCAATAAAACTGTGGCCGAGTCTGTCGGCAAGCCCAAGGGCAAAACCTCAAACCTCAAATCTCAAACCTCAAAGACATTGCCTTACCGTATCCACGACCAGCCCGACCCTACTAAGCTCGAGAACCTGCGCCAGTTCGTTGCTAAGTTCGGCTATAAGGTCAAGACCAGCGGCACAAAGGGTGCCATCACCCGTTCGCTCAATGCCCTGATGTCAGATGCCGAGGGCACCCGCGAGCAGAATGCCATCGAGACCGTTGCCCTGCGTGCCATGATGAAGGCCAAATACAGCGTCCATAACATCGGCCACTATGGCCTCGCCTTCGATTATTACACCCACTTCACATCGCCCATCCGCCGTTATCCCGATACGATGGTCCACCGCCTTCTGACGAAATATCAGGACGGAGGCCGCTCTGCCAACAAGGATAAGTATGAGGAGTATTGCGAGCACTGCAGTGATATGGAGCAGATCTCCCAGAACGCTGAGCGCGACTCTATCAAGTACAAGATGGTAGAGTTTATGGCCGATAAGATAGGTAACATCTACGACGCACACATCTCAGGTCTCACCTCTTATGGCATCTATGCCCAGATCGATGAAACCCATTGCGAAGGTATGATTCCCATCCGTGACCTCGGCAACGACTACTACGACTTCGACGAGAAGAACTTCGTGATCATTGGCCGTCGTCACCACACGAAGTACCAGCTTGGCGATCCTATTCGTATCCAGGTGGCACGTGCCAACCTTGAGCGCCGCCAGCTCGACTTCACCCTCGCGGATGATTGATCGTAACTAAATCTGTTCGTATTTACTGATAGCCAAGGCCGTCTTTTGTCGGCCGATGGCTATGATCTTCTCTGATTTGTCGAAATCAAAGGTACTATACCGATTCATCTGGATATCCACCAGCATGTCGGGAGACATCAGTTTCGCCATCAGGACGGAGTTCTGGCGGATCATGATGGAACTGGTGCGTGAAAGCACGGTGTAATAGTTGAAGTCGATAAATAGGTCCTTGTACTTCATACTTTTTATCTCTCTTTTACCCAATATATCATGCCGAACGACTTGCGGTCGCTCTCAAACTTGCATACGGGGCACTTATAACCGTTCCATCCAGCGCGATAAGAACACATCACTGATGGAGTAGGTAGTTCCTGCGAGTGTCGTCTCATCGTTGATGAGGCCTTTTTCGCAGAGGGCATCTGCAAGGCGACGAGAAACAGAAGGGGCACCTATCTTGTGGTCTTCCAGGAAGGCTGAGGCAGTGATCTGCTGAACACTTCCTTCCTTGGCCACAGCAATCAGATAGTTCCATTGCTTATCTGTGAGCATCTGGCGATATTGCAGAAACACCGTCTCACTCTGTTTCATCAGTTGCTCGCAAGCCTTTTTTACGTCTTCAATCGTTATGTCATGGCTTCCATTAGCATAGATGGTATGACAAAGCTGTTGCGTGTAATAGGTATGTCGGCGCGTCCATTCCAGGATAAACTGCAGGGCCTCTTCCGTGATGTTTCTTTGACGATCATTAAACAGCTTGCGGATAAATGACGAGTAAGATTGCTCTGATATCTTATCGAGTGTCACAAATACGGTACTGCTATAGAAAGGCTTCTTCTCGTTGGCAAAGATATCGGCCATCAGATGCTTTTTGCTACCGCAGAAAATGAAAGTCAGATGATGCGTCTGCTGGATATAGGTACGCAGCAGAGCCTCCATGTTCTTTTCTGGATAGTCGCGGATTTGTTGAAACTCGTCAATGGCTATCACAATATGTTCGTTCTGACTATCCAGAAACTCAAATAGTCCTCGCAAAGTATATTCTTTCTCATGGGCTGTCTGATAAGTGATCTGGAGTTGAGGCTCACCTGTGATATTGTCGAATGACAGCTGAGGGCGTAGCGACTTGATGAATGTCAGAAGCTTCTCTCCCATTGATGTCTTGGGTTGAAAGGACCTCATAGCAGCCTCTGCCATCAGTTTGATAAAGTCATCAATATTGCGCGATGCAAAGATATCCAGGTAGATGGTGTGAATGTCGGGCTTTACATCTTTCAACTCATCAAACAGTCGCAACACCAACCCTGTTTTACCTATACGGCGCTGAGAAATCAACGTCATGTCTGTGCTATTGACACAGTTTCGCAGCATCAGTTGCAACTCTTCCTCGCGGTCGCAAAACAGCTCCTTCGACTCGTAAGCTTTGATCGTAAACGGATTCTCCATATCGCAATTATCTTAAATTCCGCTGCAAATATACAACTTTTTTTTTGATTTCACAAAATGTGTAACACAAAATGTGTAATGATGGTCGTTTCTTATCTTTCCTTCACCCAATACACCATGCCAAACGACTTGCGATCGCTCTCAAACTTACATTCGGGACGGTTCAGATAGTTGCCTATTTTGATATAGGAACCTTCGTCTTCCGTATAGGCGCCCTTGAACACCTTCTTCAAGCGGGCCGAGATCTCCTTGAGTGTCATCCATTTACCGTCCTCAGGATTGGACTTTGGGGTGCCGACAGGTTTCTCAAAGAGTGACAGCAGTTGCTCACCCAACTGATTCAGTTTCTGATAGCGCAGGTTGTGCTCCATCAGGGCATGCTCCTCCTCGCGGGTCAGATGGTAGCGCAGCCGTTGGCGAGACACCTCATACTCCAACTGCGCATAGAGCTGTGGATAGTCGATTGGTGTCTCAAAATCTATGTCACCCTCCACGTTTACACAGATAAACCTTCGGCTACCACTGGGATCCGTCAGCGGGGTGCTCTCGTTTGTCGTGCCGATAAATGATGCATAACGGCGATGACTCGAAAAAGCCTTGCCGTAAGGTGGGCGATATTTCAGATCGGAGGTCGATACGAGGTACTTCAACACGATCTGCTGGCGCTGGGTGATCTTATCGAACTCATCGAGGTTGATGAGTGCAAACGAGGTCAGACCCAGGTTCAAGTCGTGTTCGTTCTTGAAGTTGATGCGGTCGTTATAGTACTCACGCTGGTCTTTGGGCAATAGAATACGACAGAACGAGGTCTTGCCACACCCCTGCCTTCCTATGAGAATCGGTACGAGCGCATTGCCCGTGAGCTGTCCTTTGCCTCGCCACATCGCCACCATCGAGCGCATCCAGATGTGGAAGAGGTAGGGCCACTCTTCATAATCCGTTTTGACACGACGGGCCAGCGGCTCCACCCGGTCCTTACCATCCCATTTGGGCAGATGATCCAGAAAGTCAGTCATCGGCTCGTAGAGTTCAATATCGTTGGAGTTCACATAGCGGTTGATGTCTTTATCCCAGCACTTCACGCCCTGCGACAGTGCCCGCATCGTGATGGAGTTACGCGCTTCTTCCGTCAAGTCCTGATAACTGAAGCCGTAGCCCGTGCGCAGGCGGTATTCGGCAACCCCTCGCATCACGTTCTTGCGCAGCTCGTAGTTGGCATTCAGGAACATATCCACCTTCATCATCAGCAGTGTCTCCGCTGGGATGTGCTTCATCGGTTTGGTGATGTTCTTACGTTGACGATATTTCTTCTCGTGCTCCTCACGATAGGCATTCTCAAACACCTTCTTCACCACATCGGGCTCTTTGCCGAGGGTATGACTGAACATCGTAAAGCGCTGAGCTACAGCCATCGCCAGCCCTGACTCCTGGCAATAGCCTGCCAGTCGCGTGAGTATCAGGTGCGTACGACCTTCTTCCTCTGAGATGCCCACCGTGTCGTCGTAGGCTTTCGAGAGACAATACTCATAAATCAGGTTCATCGCATGACCATTGTCACTGCCTGGCATCAGACTCTCCTGTTTCTCGGCATAGAGAGACACGGGGCGCACGGCCTTGGTCACATCATCACAATCGGTATAGAAC
>OMXO01000088.1 GCA_900315035.1 uncultured Prevotella sp. | reverse complement strand
TATCGTTGAGGGTGCCAGAGAAAAGAAAGATAAGCAGAAGGAAGTCTATATCGATCTTGGCAATCACAACGGCGTCTATGAAGGCCTTCACTTTGGTGTATATCTGGAGAAACAGGTTGCTGGAAAGATAGCCGAAAGACAGATCGGCAAACTCAAGATTATCGAGGTTCAGGGACCGGATATCAGCCTCTGTAAGGTGCAGAGTGGCGGCCGTGATATAAAGGCTGCGATTGATGCCGGACAGAATATCGTAGTTAAGACGATGGAATAGCCTTGCTGCGAGAAACTAAGACAGATAGGAAATAAATATTGTATCTTTGCACTCAGAGCCATTATTTTTCAGACTATGAAGAGTGCTCCTTTATTGTATATTGTCATCTGTCTGCTTGCAGGTATAGTTGCGGGTGAATACATCCGTATCTCGTTTCCGCTTTTCCCAGTATTACTCGTTTCTATAGCAGCATCCCTGTTCTTGTGGCATCATCCGTATGTGCAGTCTGCTGCCATTGGGGTGTGCGTGTTTTTGTTAGGATGGCTCGTGATGGAACAACAGCAAAGGGCATTACGGGTGGAATGGCCTGATGCCGAAGTGGGTTATGAGGCGGTGGTCATTAGTGAACCTGTAGAGAAGAAGAAAACCATCGGGGTGGACTTGTTGTTGGCAAAAAGTGGACAAAAGATAAAAAGCTATTTCTACAAAGACGAGCGGAGCAGGCATCTTCGGATAGGTGACGGACTGAAGATCCACTCGGTTATCAAGGAAAATCGTGAATGGCGGCGGGGGAACTTCAGTTATAAGAGGTATTTGGAAATTCATGGTTTCACTGGGAGTACGTATGTGGCAGGATGGAAGTGGCAGCATGTACAGGTATCGTTAAGTGATGTTTCAAAATTGGAGCGTACCAGGTTGTTCTTCTTGAAATTGCGTAGCCGATTGCTCAGTCGTCTTAGAGACGAAGGCGGTGGCGGTGATAGTTACGCTGTCGTAGCTGCTATGGCTTTAGGCGACAAGTCGTCGTTGTCAAAAGAGCTACGCGATGTGTATTCTGTGACGGGCGGTGCTCATGTCTTGGCTTTGAGCGGCTTGCATCTGGGAATAATCTATATGTTGCTTTCCTGGCTGATAGTCGGGCGAAGAGGGCGAACAGTCGCTCTTCTTGTCATCATCCTGAGTATTTGGGCTTTTGTATTCCTGGTAGGGTTATCGACAAGTGTTGTGCGGTCAGCCATCATGTTGAGTGTCTATGCGGCTTTGTCGCTTGGCCATCGCGATAAGATGTCGTTGAATACGTTGGCTTTTACGGCCATCGTGATGTTGCTGGTGAATCCTTTATCGTTGTTTGATGTTGGATTTCAGATGTCTTTTGCCGCTGTAGGTTCCATTTTGCTGCTTCTGCCACTATTCGAAGAGATGGTTCCCGTGCAGGCACTCTTAGATCGTCCTGTTCTGAAGTGGTTGATGACGATGATGGCTGTTTCTTGCGCAGCCCAGATAGGAACTGCTCCTCTGATTACCTATTACTTCGGGCGATTTTCCACTTATTTCCTATTGACAAATATGATCGTCATTCCTGCTGTTACGTTGATCCTCTATTTGACTGTAGCGGTTTTAGTGATACCTTCCCTGTTACACCTATTATTATATATAGTGGGTTTGTTGAATCAGATATTGGGAAAGATAGCAATTCTCCCTGGTGCGAGTGTCGAGATTCATCCGTCACTCCTGCAGACGTTACTAGTATATGTGATAATCCTTGCCAGCTATCTGCTTACAAGAAAAATAGCACAAGTAGCGGGATGGTCGTCATCGAGAAGAGGGTGGTGATAAAGGTTATTTCCGTCATCAGTGTTGCATCCTTTTCGTATTTCAGACATAAAATAGTGCCATAGGTCGCAACGGGCATTGCAATGACAACGGTATTGATCTTGACTACGGTATCCGAGAAACCGAGTGCGCCACACAGATAGTACATGGCCAGAGGGATAATGGCAAGGCGCATTGCCGTTGTTGCATAGACTGTGCTATTGCCAAGCATGGTGCGCAGCGAGAGATGCGACATGGAAGAGCCGATAATCATCAGGGCTGCTGGCACAGTGATATTACCAATCATTGTCAAGGGTTGGCTGATGACTTCTGGGATATTGTCGATCTCCAATGCAACAATGAGCATGGTGAGGTAAGCTGCTACCATGGGCGTAGAATAGAGCACCTTTTTCTGAAAACGGCTACCTTCCACCTCGTTCTTGCCTGTAATGAGAATCGTGCCGATAGTAAACACGGCAAATGTGTTGACGACATTCAGTACGGCAGCATAGAATACGGCTTCATGTCCAAAGATGGCGGCTACTACTGGATAGCCCATAAAGCCAACATTGCCGAACATAAGTGCAAAACCTACAATTCCCTCGTCGGCTTTCTGGCGAGTGAAGAATCTGGGCAGCCAGAGCGCAACAGCAGTCAATATGGCATAAGTAACAAGGCTAATCAGCAGTAATGGCAGGATATACTGCCTGTCGGGCAGCGTTCCTGTCATTGCAGAGGAAAGAATGAGGGCTGGGCAAGTAATATTGATGACTACACTGGAGAGTCGCCTGTCGAAGTCGCCTCCCAGATAGCCAAGTTTGCCTGCCACGTATCCTACGATGACAATGGCAACAAGCGTTGTCATGACTGTTATCATAGCCTACATGTAGCCGAGCCAGCGCAGGATGTCGTTCAGATTTGCTACTACCATGAGTAGAATCAAGATACCGAATCCTACATATTCTGCGCGAATCATGAAAGTCTCAGATGGTTTCCGGCGCGTAATCATCTCGTAGATGAGGAATAAAACGTGCCCACCGTCGAGTGCAGGAATGGGGAGGATGTTCATGAAGGCAAGGATGATAGACAGGAAAGCTGTCATCTTCCAGAACATATACCAATCCCACATTGGGGGGAACAGACTTCCAATAGCGCCGAAGCCACCTAACGATTTGGCTCCATCAGCCGTAAAGATATACTTCATGTCGCCAACATAGCCGGCAAGAACGTTCCAACCGTATTTGATGCCAGCAGGGAAACTTTCAAAGAAGCCATACTCTTTGGTGACGGGTTTATAGAGGGCAGCAAAACTTTTTACGAAGAAACCTACTCTGAGGTCTTGCGTCAGTGTCGTTGTCAGAGTGTCTGTATCGTTCTGCCGGGCAATGACCAGTGATACTGTCCTGATCTTCAGACTGTCGCTTGAGGTCTTTGCACCAGTCAGCATGTCTTCCAGAATGCCGATTTGATTGGTGAATTCATTGTAGGAATCTATGGGCTTACCATTGAAGGCTATAATCTTATCACCTCTCATCAGCCCTATCTTGGCAGCAGGTGTATTGGGCATCACACTGTCAATCTCTGCAGGAACAAGTGGGCTAACGAATGTTGGGGCGCTCTTAAGCATACCTAAAAGATTGATATCTCCAGGCAGTTGCAAGCTGATAGTTTTGCCTTCGCGGATGATATCTACTCGCTTTGCCTTACTCAAGTCTCTAAAGAGGTCGGCAGAGAAATCCTTAAAGTCCCCGTTCTCGGTTCCAACTAGAATATCACCATCCTTGAAGCCTAAAGCTTTGGCTTCAGCATTGAACTTCATTCCCAATGTCATGTCTTTTACTGGGATGTAAGAATCTCCCCAGTAGAAAAGAATCATTGAGTAGATAAATAAGGCCAGCAAGAAGTTTACGAGCACACCGCCAATCATGACTAACAGTCGTTGCCATGCTGGCTTGGAGCGAAACTCCCATGCTTGTTCCGGCTGCTTCATCTGTTCCGTGTCGAAACTCTCGTCAATCATACCGGCAATCTTGCAATAGCCGCCTAAAGGAAGCCAGCCTATGCCATATTGTGTATCACTTTTCTTGGGCTTGAACTTAAAAAGGCTACCATCCCATTTGCCTATACTTGGATCGAAGAAAAGATAGAACTTTTCAACGCGAATACCAAAAAGTTTGGCGAAGAAGAAATGACCACCCTCATGGAGCAGTACTAAAAGTCCGATTGCAAGTAGAAACTGCAACAGACGTATCATGAATATATCCATAATCTTTTTACCTTATTATATATATTATTTGCTCATTAGTTCACTAGCGATGCGACGTGCTTCTGCATCTGTGGCTATATAGGTCTCGTATGTCGGATTCTTGTCAAATGTAGCACGCTGCATCGTCTCTGCGATGATATCACCCATCTGCAGGAAGCCGCACTTGTCTTCAAGGAAACCACGGTTCACGATCTCGTTAGCCGCATTGACGATACAAGGCATGTTGCCACCTTTGTCAATAGCTTCATAGGCCATAGCCAGACAGCGGAATTTCTTCAGGTCGGGCTCGAAGAATTCCAAGGGGTGCTTGAAAAGATCGAGTCGCTCGCCGCTCAAGTGTAAACGCTGGGGGAAAGAAAAGGCATACTGGATCGGAAGACGCATGTCGGGTACACCGAGCTGTGCTTTCACTGAACCGTCTTGGAACTGCACTGCGCTATGTACAATAGACTGAGGGTGGACGAGTACTTGTATCTGTTTGGCATCGACGCCAAACAGCCACTTTGCCTCAATCACCTCAAAACCTTTGTTCATCATCGAGGCAGAATCGATGGTAATCTTTGCACCCATATCCCAAGTGGGATGTTTTAATGCATCGGCCTTGGTTACATGAGCAATCTCTTCCATGGTCTTCAAACGGAACGGACCGCCAGAGGCTGTCAGCAAGATCTTCTCTATCGGATTCTGGTCTTCGCCGACTAAGCTTTGGAAAATGGCAGAGTGCTCACTGTCAACGGGCAGGATGGGAGTGTGGTATTGTTGCGCGAGGGCAAGAATCAACTCTCCAGCTACGACAAGTGTCTCTTTGTTGGCTAGAGCAATCGTTTTTCCAGCCTTGATAGCGTGGATAGTAGGAGAGAGCCCTGCAAAACCGACCATCGCTGTCAGTACCATATTGATGGGGGCAGCCTCTACAATGTCGTCGAGGGCTTGTTTGCCAGCATAAACCTTGATATCTGGACGGTCGCTCATCAGCCGTTTGAGTTCGTCATAACGTTGCTCGTTGGCGATGACGATAGCTGCGGGATTGAATTTGTGGGCCTGTTCTGCCAGCAACTCAACCTTGTTGTTGGCTGTCAGACAATATACCTCATAAAGGTCGCTATGTTCCTCGATAACTTCGAGAGCCTGTGTTCCTATAGACCCGGTGGAACCGAGTATGGCAATTTGTTTCTTCATAAATCTAAGATGCCTTCCGGCAGATTAATTTCTATTTGATGTCGTTTTGTATCTATGTTTTCGATAAGTTCTTCAGAAGCAGGAATCAGTTTGCCGTCTTCCAGTTCAAACAAGATGTTGATCGTGTTGTCATCGACTGATGCAATCTTACCTATATCTTGCTTGGTCTTAGCGTCGATAACGCTATACCCGATGATCTCGGCCCAAGAGATGTGATCGCTATCACTATCGGCTAACTGACGGGGAAAATAGACATCGCATCCTGTCAGTTCCTGAGCCTGTTCTTGAGTGTCAATGCCGTCCAGTTTCAGTAATGCATTGCAGTCAGTCTTAAATCGATATTCCTCGATGAAAAACGGAACGAGGATTCCTTCAATGTCGAACACGAGATAGTCTGCGTCAGTACGGTCAAAGACATCGTCGTCAAAGAGGAACGAAATCTCCCCTCTGACGCCATGGGTCTTGCCCAGTTTTCCTATTTTGAAAACGTCTTCTCTCTTGATCATCCTCTTTTGATTATTGCTCCTAAAGCATTCAGTCTGTCCTCGATATGTTCATAGCCGCGGTCAATCTGTTCGATATTGTCGATGCGGCTCGTGCCCTTAGCGCTCATGGCAGCAATCAGCAAAGCGATGCCTGCGCGTATGTCTGGACTCGACATACGTCCGCCACGAAGAGTTATTTTCCGGTCATGACCTACCACGACTGCTCTATGCGGATCGCAGAGAATAATCTGCGCCCCCATATCGATCAACTTGTCCACAAAGAACAAGCGGCTCTCAAACATCTTCTGGTGGAATAGTACGCTTCCTCTGGCCTGAGTTGCAACTACGATAAGAACCGACAGCAGATCAGGCGTCAGTCCTGGCCACGGGGCATCAGCCAGTGTCATAATTGTGCCGTCGATGAATGACTGTATCTCATAATGCTTCTGTCTCGGAATAATCAGGTCGTCACCTTCGACTTTAATCTTAACGCCCAGTTTCCTAAAAGCGTCAGGTATGATGCCGAGGTCTTTTATCGACACATCCTTGATGCGGATGCCGTTGCCACACATGGCGGCCATACCGATGAACGAGCCTACTTCAATCATATCCGGGAGAATTCTGTGTCCTGCGCCATGCAGTTTCTTGACACCGACGATTGTCAGAAGATTAGAGCCGATGCCGGTGATATTGGCTCCCATACGATTGAGCAAATGACATAGTTGCTGGATATATGGTTCACAAGCTGCGTTGTAGATGGTTGTAGTCCCTTTTGCAAAGACAGCTGCCATCACAATGTTTGCTGTTCCTGTCACTGAGGCTTCGTCGAGCAACATGTAAGTACCCTTGAGATTCTTAGCCTCAATTTCATATACATTGCGTCCTTCGATATGGATAAACTTTGCACCAAGCTTCTCAAAACCGAGAAAGTGGGTGTCAAGCCTGCGCCTTCCGATCTTGTCACCACCGGGTTTCGTAATGACTGCTTTCCCCATGCGGGCGAGTAATGGACCAATCATCATCACACTACCGCGTAGCTCCGCACAGCTATTCACGAAAGCATCGCTTTCAAGATACTTGAGATCCAAAACGTCGGCTTGGAAGGTATAGGTGCCGGCTTTGTCCCCAGCCTTCACTTTTACTCCGATGTCTTTGAGTAGCTGGATAAGGTTGTTGACGTCGCGGATGTCGGGAATGTTCTCGATTGTCACGGCTTCTTCCGACAGTAGCGTCGCACAAATCACCTCCAGAGCCTCGTTCTTTGCGCCCTGTGGGATGATGGTGCCTTGCAGCAGATGTCCGCCTTCGATGATGAATGATGCCATGAGCGTTTACTTTTTCTTCTTGGTTCGTTTGCTGTCGTCAGTGGTAGTCACTTTCTCAAATTTGAAACTTTGCAAGTCTAATTGTATGATTCCGTCAGTAAAATGTGCCAGATCATTGGCTACCTTTTCGTCATCCATCGAACCGTGTCCCCATATTGAGAGATTACGCTTCATCTGGTTGGCGGTATAATATGTAAGTGCATCGCGCTCTTCACCGGCCGGCATAGTCTTTAACTTTTCAAATAAGTTGCTTACAAGCTTCCCATAGTGGCGTAACCTCAGTTGCTCTTTCGACGGTTTCATTGGATTGGGCTTGCTGAGGATCTTATCAGCCTCTGATACGTCAAAAGGCCAATCTATGTCCAATTCTCTGTGACTCATGAGATAAAGATGATCCCAGAGTGCCTGCTTATAGTCTGCGTTGTCTCTGAGCTGGGGATTCTTGGTCTCCATTAAGTGTATAATGGCCTCTGCACATTTCAGACGTTCCTCCTTTGTAGGAAGTGTGCAGGCAAAATCCACCATCTTTTGTATCTCACGCCCATACTCAGGCATGATCAGTTTCTCTCGTTGGGTGTTGTAGTCTAATCCTTTGATATCCATATTCTTTATAACAATTTTTTTGGCATTTTTGCAACGAAATCCTTCAGATAGTAGGGCACGAAATAGGCTACATCCTCAAACTGACCGTTGAGAAGTCTTCGTTCAGCTAATGGTTGCATCCATTTGGCTAACGGCTCAATACCCTCTATCAAATGGGCGTTTGGATGATTGATGGTTTCCATACACTTCTTGGCACCATTGCCAAAAAAGTATATGGGGTGATGATCAAGGTACGTCTTGTAAGTCTCGCCTGTTACAATGTCGGCACGGATTTCTCTGATTGGTTTTAACCCTCTGTCATAAATGCCGGCATATACCTCCATACGTCTGGCATCAAGCATAGGGCAGAGTAGGGCGTTTTCTTCGGGAATTTCTCGAAGCAGTACGGGAACGCAAGGCAGCTCCAGTGTGGGAACTGCTATTAATTTGAGTTCTCTGCCATAGCAGATACCTTTTGCCATAGAGACGCCTATGCGGAGTCCCGTATATGAGCCAGGACCACAACTAACAGCGACTGCATCAAATGGTATGGCATGATTGTCTGTAAATGACAATGCTTCATCGACCATCGTTCCTAATCGTTCAGCGTGGTTAGGGCCGCTATGGTCTTCTTGCTGAAAGATTACATGTGAGTCCTCGCTAACAGCAACTGAACAGACCTCTGTACTTGTTTCTATGTGTAATATCGTTGACATTCTATTTTGTTTCTATATTTAATAAGGTGCAAAGGTAATCATTTTTCTATCAACTGCCATCGTTTTATCAGAAATTAACTTAGAAAAGAGGGTTGAGCGGTTCTGTGTCGAGTATTGGTGTGATGAGGAAGGCGTAGTTAGACGATGTGTTCAAAAGCCTTTGGTTTTAATATAATATAATAAGGTGTATGATTTGTCTGTCTTGATTTTTGTCAAGAGCTGAAAATTTTCCGCATAAAAAATGAAATTTTTCTCTTAAAAGTTTTGTTGGTTTGGAAATTATGTGTACCTTTGCACCCGCTAACGAGGAAACGACCTCTGCAGCATGAAAAAGGAAAGAGTTCTTTGAAAGATTTACATAGACAGA
>OMXO01000152.1 GCA_900315035.1 uncultured Prevotella sp. | reverse complement strand
GGGGAAACGTCCGGCTGCACTGTACTGTTCACGATAATCTACCTGCAAAGGCATAAAATCTGTTCCGGGAACTGCATCTTTTGCGGCACAAACAGTGGCGAGCAAAACGGTGTTGTTCATACGGAGAACAACTGCACCGTCGGCCTGTTTTGCCACTTTCCCGGTTTCAATGGTGATGGTACGTCCATCAGCCAATTGAAGGGTCTTTGTAATTACGTTCATCTTAATAAAACATCTAAAAATAAAAAATACGCTGCGACTTAATCGCTGTCAGTCGCAAAAACGGCGCAAAGTTACACATTATAATATTAATAAACGAAGAAATCGGGATTATTTTTCGTTTTTTATGAAATTTGTGCTACCTTTGCAGCCAAAAATAAACAAACAACGACAATGAAACATATTTGGAAGGCTGCTGCCATTGTTGTGGCTGCATTAACAATTGCCTCGTGCAATGACAAGAAATTTACAGTAGAAGGACAGGTCGCCAATGCCAAGGACTCTGTACTCTATTTCGAGAATGTGGGTCTGGAGGGTATCAATACGCTCGACTCAATAAAACTGGATGAAGGAGGTAGTTTCTCGTTCAGTGAGGAAGCACCGGCAACACCTGAGTTCTATCGTCTGAGAATTGCTGACCAGATCATCAACGTAAGCATCGACTCCACAGAAACCGTTCAGTTTAAAGCCGAATATCCCGGTATGGCGTCAAACTACACTGTCAGCGGTTCTGACAACTGTGAGAAAATCAAGGAACTTACCCTGATGCAGATGGATCTTCAGAACCGTGCTATCGCCATCCAGCGAAACCCATCGCTCGGTGTTGACGAGGCTAACGACAGTATTCAGCGCCTTATCAACGCCCACAAAGAAAAGGTAAAGAGTAATTACATCTACAAGGAGCCGATGAAAGCCTATTCTTATTTCGCCCTTTTTCAGGCTATCGGCAACTATCTCATCTTTAATCCGAGAACCAATAAAGACGATATTAAAGCATTTGCAGCTGTAGCTACCAGTTGGGACACCTATTACCCTCATGCTGAACGCGGACAGAATCTCCACAACATCGCCATCGAAGGCATGAAGAACCAACGTATCATTGCTGCACAGAATGCAGAATTCAAAGTAGA
This sequence comes from uncultured Prevotella sp., assembly GCA_900315035.1. Classification (GTDB taxonomy): domain Bacteria; phylum Bacteroidota; class Bacteroidia; order Bacteroidales; family Bacteroidaceae; genus Prevotella. Next base: position 1,184 of record OMXO01000152.1, on the reverse strand, counting down.
GGCCAGCAAGGTACAGGAGGCTGGTGTGCTCGACATTGCCCTGCTCGACAATAAGGGTCAGGAGCGCCATCTGACCGACCTCAAAGGTAAGGTGGTATTGCTAGATTTCCATATATTTGCTTTGAATGACTCGCCCAAGCGCATTATCATGCTCCGCGAGCTCTACAATAAGTACCAGGCTCAGGGACTGGAAATCTACCAAGTATCGCTTGATCCCGATGAGCATTTCTGGAAGCAACAGACAGCAGCTCTCCCATGGATCAGTGTGCGTGATGCCGATGGTGTGAACTCACAGCGCCTCATGTTGTACAACATTCAGGCAGTCCCCGACTTCTTCCTCATTGATCGTGGTAATAACCTCGTGAAACGAGCAGCACAGATTAAAGACTTGGAAGCCGAAATCCAGAAACTGCTTTAATGAAGAACTGATATCTGCAAGAATTTTGTAGTTTTTCTTGCAGATATCAGAAATAATGATTACCTTTGCACCCGCAAATCATATTTGTCGGCATAGCTCAGCTGGTTAGAGTATCACCTTGACATGGTGGGGGTCCTTGGTCCGAATCCAAGTGTCGACACAGGAAAAGAGACAACTACGCAGTTGCCTCTTTTCCTGTATTAGCACCTTATCTTCATCAGAAACTCTGAAGCCAAGCTTTCAGTTCGAATACCATCTGATAATGATAAGCAAAGCTCTCACGATAGCCCCATCCATGTCCGCCTGAAGGATAAATATGGATAGAAGCCGGTACATCGTGTTTATATAGCTGTTGATAGTATCCGAAACCATTAGCTGCAGGTACGGCCTTATCATCGTCTGAAAGTGCAAGGAAAGCACGAGGGGTCGTTCTGTTCACTTGTTGGTCATTACTATACTCTGCTTCTAACTTGCGTAGTTTTTTCTTATCATGATTCGTACCGAGCAGATTGTCATGTGAGCCTTTATGCGTAAAACCCAGATCCATCGTGATGACGGGATAGAAAAGAATCTGGAAATCAGGCGCAGCATCACCTTTCGAGTGAGTAGCGATGGTTGAAGCCAGATGACCTCCAGCAGAGAAGCCCATGATTCCTACATTATGAGTATCAATATGCCACTCGGCAGCATTTTGACGTACAATCTTCATAGCTTGTTCTGCATCAGAGATGGGTACGACATAATTTCCATGCGGCATGCGGTATTT
>OMXO01000169.1:1625-4388 GCA_900315035.1 uncultured Prevotella sp. | reverse complement strand
CTGACTCAAAGTCGGCTCTTTGCCAGCCATGATGTCCTGTGGGATCATCCGTATAGACAGGACAGATGTGTAGTCCTGGCATCAGGTGCGAGGCACCAACCAGGCGCCCGTCAGGAAGAGTGTAAGGATCTTGTTCCAGAACACCCGCCATCGGCTGTCCGTCTGCCATCCTTACCAGTTGAAGTTCACTCCATACCTGACCCTCCGTGGTTGTCATATAACAGGTATGTCCGCCTCGTGGTGCCAGTCCCTTCTGCCAGGTGTCAATGAAAGCCGTCAGCGTATCACCTCTTACCAGCCAGCCGCCGGATGTGCAGTAAAACTCATCAGTAGACAGGGCCAGAGGCTGGGGAGCACTCCAAGTCATCCCCTCGTCGGCACTGGTACTATAGGCCACCCAGGTGTCATCGCTGTCTTCGTCCTTTGGCGAACTCTGCCACATACAGTATAGTTTACCTTTGAAGGCGGTCATCACCACCCCATTGGCATAATGATCGGTAAGGTCCGTCGCCGTGAAGATGTTCACAGTTTTTACAGCCTCAACTCTCTGAAGTCCAAGTGTCTCATGGCACGTTGTGTCGATGACCCCTTCAGCCAGATAAGGCAAATTATCAGCCGCTATGTTGTTTGGCACCATCAGCAACAACAGCACTGAGATGAGTTTTACGGTAGTTTGCATACGATTCTTCATAAACTTTCCTAATATGTCGGCAAAAGTATGAAAAAAAAGAGAATAAACCAACTTACTTGAGTTTTTTTCGTATATTTGCCGAACAAACCAACAAACAAATACAATCATGAATAAGGTTTTTATTATGGCATACACGATGCTTGGTGTGACATTCAGCCTGACGGCTTACTAACAAGTCGTCAGGTGTTTGCCGACATGGGGTCTGACGGGATGACGATCGACGACCAGGGGAATATCTATCTGACTGGCGACGGGGTGACCGTATTCGACAAGAGTGGTCAGCAGATAGCCCATTTCCCCATTCCAGAGGATTGGACAGCCAATGTCTGTTTTGGCGGAAAAGAGCGTAACATCCTATTCATTACCGCCTCTAAATCCGTCTACACCTTGAAGATGCTTGTCCAGGGTCGCTTGGTCTCACTGACCAATGGATTGTCTGTATTCCAGTAATTTGTTCTGGTAGTCGGCGAAGGCGTCTGTTCGCTTATCGCACGACTGCTGGTAGAGCATCTGGGCTTCGAGCAGATCGCTCATCTTTGAGACACCTGCTTTGTAATAGTTGCGATTCAGGCGCAGGTTTTCTGTGGCCTGTTCGATACCATCCAGGCTTTGCTCCGCTCGGCTATCCTTGGTCTTTGTGGCGAAATGAAGTGGATGCTGTCGCAAGTTGGCAACGAACTGTCAACGCTCAACCATAAACAGTCAACTAGCCAGAGTCATTTTCAGCGTTTCCTCGATCTGTTGCACGCCAACGATGTAAAGCGCCATACGGTGGAGGCTTACGCCAGTGAACTGACTGCTGTCTGCAAGAAGAACTCCGGCAAGACTGCCAACGAGTGGATTACAGAACAGGTGCTGGAGGATATCCGCTACTACCTGCGTCAGACAGATCTCAGCATCAAACAGATCTGCGACAAACTCGCCTTTCCTAATCCCTCGTTCTTTGGCAAATACGTGAAAGATCATTTCGGCATGACACCGTTGGAATTCAGAAATAACTAGGAGGGCTTCGGCTCCTACCAGCCTAAGACCCAATGACTGTCAGAGTAACGTCCGATGAGTTCTGCATCACGAATGGGATCAAGTTGACGCATCAATGGATTTCTCTTGGAAGTGTCTATTGACTGGCCGTCCGTATCGTGACTGTTGAACTCAAGGATCGTTGCTGTCTTGGCATTGTCATCGATCTCACCCCAGCCGAATGCAGGAATGTTTTCCAATGTGCAGTTCAACAGGACACATTCGGCATGGGGATAGTTCTTGCCGTTATTGTTTGGCAGTCGGCCAAGTTCTGCAGAGTCGCTTCGTCCCTTGAAATGACAATCCACAAAGATGTTGCCATGATTCTCTGCTGTGTTGCGGATCCACATGAAAGCCCCATAACTGGTGATGGTGCAGTGGTTGAAAAACGACGGTCCGCGCCCCAATATCGTGTCTCCGCCACCGTCAATGCGGCAGTTCTGCCAGTAGCAACTGCCATTGGCCTGCAAGGCATCGCCATCACCGATGATGTGGATGTTCTCAAAGAAGTTGCGTTCGCCGTTCACCAACAGTCCTTCTGCCTGTCCCTTGCAATCCGTCCTGATGGTCAGATTGCGGAATGTCAGATCGCTGCAATTGTCGGCGGCAAAGGCGGCACGACGTGATGGGAACGTACCACGAACCTCGTTGGTCTTGATGTCGGCAGGATGAGGGTTAAACACCTCATTATTCCTATAGTGAATCACCACGCCCTCGCGGCTCTCACCCTCGATGGTGACAAAGCGCTTGTTGCGGAAGTACACCAGTTCCTCGTAGTCCCCATTCTTCACCAAAACCTTGTAACCCTCCTGTGCAGAGGTAATAGAGTCGGGAATGAAATCCATAGCCCCCTGAACGGTGGAGAAGTCGCCTTTGCCTTCAGCCGATACCGTCAGCAGTCGTTGGCTTTGATCGGGAGCCTTCTCTTTCGTGCGGAACGTCCACCCCTTTTTGCCTTTGATCCCATTGAAGCCGCTGATGACACCCTTATCGATGGTGACATAATACTCATGACCATACTCCAGCATGTTATGATGCAGATAGATGGTAAC
>OMXO01000169.1:0-1597 GCA_900315035.1 uncultured Prevotella sp. | reverse complement strand
CCAGACGGGGTGCCAGCCTTGGTGTTACGATTGGTGATAGGCTGCGACTTATAGATATAAGGTACAGGCGTGTATTGTGCCTTAGGATTTTTCGGCTGACGCTCCGTAGGACCTGCAGGGATGCTCATATCCAGACGGTCAACCAATTTTCCCGTTTGTTTATCATACACTGATACGAAACCTTTCTGCCCGATAGTGACATCATCACTCATTATCAGCGTCAGGTGCGTGTCGATATTCACCTCCGTAGCCCCATTCTCAGGCAGCATCCTAACAATGTTGTCCTGCGCCATGCAAATACATACCGCGTTTGCCATAACGGCCAGTACCATCCATAATCTCTTTGTCATAGTCTTCATATTGTTGTTACTGGGTGCAAAGATACAAATACTTCTCGATATAAAAGTTATATTCCACAGCAAAATCACCTTGTTTTGCAGTATTAAGTAATTTTGTTCATAAAATATTTAACGAAGCGTTCTGGAATAATTCTCCAGAACGCTTTTTCTTGTTTATGGTTACGGTTACAGCTGTAACCGTAACCGCTTTTGTTGAGTTCATTGTACTAATACTTTCAAGGCCAAATTCTAATGCCAGCAGGAAGAATAACTAAGGCTCGCAGGGAGAAAGAGACGTATTTCCCATCGTGTTCCTATACCCCAACAGCCATCTGCCTATACACCAACGACTTTGCGCCAATACCCAATCTGAAACGTACTTCAGAAAAAGTCCTTTCTACTTTAAAGGGCGAAGAGGAAGCAGAGGCTCAGAAGCGACGAGGCATGTGGCTCGATGGCCGCGACCCACGTACCTCGAACCCTTCGAGCCACGTAGCTCGAATCAGAGAAAGCTTATCCGTGCTTCGATGCGGTGAAGCTTTGGGATTTTTTGCGTATATTTGTCCGCAGATTACGAACTAGAGAATATGAGAAGACTGATTATTTCCCTTGTTGCACTGGTTACGATGCAGAGTGTTTTTGCTGTTGACAGGCTGTCGAGTCTACCCTGCCCCATCCTTGGTGGCGAGTTGAGTAATTCTGCGGCCACATCAGTGGCCGACATCGACGAGGTGATGCCACGGATGAAAGCATTGGGACTGAACACGGTATTAGTGCCTGCCTATTGGGAGTTCGTTGAGCCGACAGAGGGGCAGTTCGACTTCACCCTCATCGACCGCACCATCGACGTGGCGCGGCAGGAGCAATTGCACGTTGTATTCCTTTGGTTCGGCGCATGGAAGAACTCGATGTCATGTTATGCGCCGGGGTGGTTCAAGCAGGATACGAAACGGTTTCCTCGGGCGATGACTGCTGAGGGGAAACAGATGGAGATTGCCTCGTGCTTCAGCGACAATGTGCTGCAGGCCGACCTCAAAGCCTTCTCGGCACTGATGCGGCATATCCGTGAGAAAGACCCGCAGCGTGGGGTGGTCGTCATGATGCAGATAGAAAACGAGATCGGTATGCTGGAGTCGGCACGCGACCACTCGCCGTTGGCTGAGAAAGCCTATAAAGAAATGAGGTGGGCAGAACGCTACGGCACAGATGAGTATGCCGACGAGAAGTTTATGGCACTGAGTTATGCCCGCTATGTGGAG
>OMXO01000083.1 GCA_900315035.1 uncultured Prevotella sp. | reverse complement strand
TATTGATGTTGTGCTGTTGCTTTTTACTGAAAGCTGCTACTAACGACTCATAAATCTACCCTTAATCGTGTATTGGATGATAGTTGCGGATTTTAGGGTCTTTTTATTTGTTTATTCGGAATAAAGTTGTTACCTTTGCACCAAAATTGTGGAACCGGTTCTCTAAAGTTTCATGGTTTTTGTCTAAAATTGAGTATAAGATTGTTCCTAATGGCTTGACTATCAATTTGATATACATAGCTGTAAGGAGAAGATTTTATGCATGAATAGAAAAATTTGGTTTAAAATGCGATAAGTTTCAAAACTTTTTCGTATCTTTGCACCGACGAGATAAAATAGGAGCAATGAATTCGATATCGATTTCGGGGTATAAGTCGTTTAAGGCTGTTGAATTGAAGTTGAATCCTATCAATATTCTGATAGGTGCAAACGGCTCTGGGAAGAGTAATTTTCTCTCTTTCTTTGAGATGTTGCATTGTATCTATGAGAAAAGGTTGACGGAGTATGTTGCTTTGAATGGCGGTACTGAGCGGTTTTTCCATAAAGGGCTGAAGGTGACGGATATGATCAAAGCCACCATAGCCTTTCAGGAGAATAGCTATGAGCTGGAATTGAAGGAAGGTGATGGACGGCTTGTCTTTGCCCATGAAAGCCTGGGTTATAAAGAAGGATTATTGATGGTTAATCTGAGCAGTGCCAGCTATAAGCCCGAGTCCGATATGCTGAATAATAGCTTGTATGGTCAGGATGAGAATATCAATGCCTATTTGAAGAGTATTTCGGAATATCATTTCCATGATACTGGCAAACAGTCACCATTCACTCGTGAGAGCAATGTGAAGAGTGACATTTTTACGCTTTATGAGGATGGAAGGAATTTGGCGGCCTTTTTGTATGGGATACAAGCTGAATATCCATTGACATATAAGCGTATTATTAAGGTGATTCAGAGTATTGCTCCTTATTTCTTAGATTTTTATCTGGTGCCCAACTCAAATGATCAAGTTAGGCTGCTGTGGAAGGATAAATTCAGCGATACGATATATACTCCATCGGCTCTGTCTGACGGAACTCTTCGGTTTATTGCCCTTACGACTCTGTTTTTGCAGCCAAATCCTGCGAAAGTCATTGTGATTGATGAGCCAGAGTTGGGCCTTCATCCTCAGGCCATCGGTAAGTTGACAGGTTTGATTAAGTCTGTTTCGCAGCGAGGCGTACAAGTAATTGTAGCTACTCAGAGTGCTGATTTGATCAGTGCATTTACCCCCGAGGATGTGATAACAGTCAATCAAGTCAATGGTGAGACGCATTTTGAGCGTTTGGATTCTGATAAACTCTCTCGTTGGTTGGAGGAGTACACGCTTGGCGATTTGTGGAAGTCCAATATTATTCAAGGAGGTCAGCCATGATGAAGAGATTGATAATTGTCTGTGAAGGTCAGACAGAGCAATCATTTTGCCAGAAAGTGCTTTCCCCGTATTTCCAGGCCAAAGGAATCGTTGTAGAGGCTCCTACCATCAAGCATTCTCATGGCGGCATAGTACCTTGGGAAACTTTGAAGCGCCAGTTGGTGGAACACCTTTATGAGGGGAATGCTTTTGTGACGATGCTGATAGATTTTTATCGAATCAAGGATTCTTATCAATTCCCTGGGTGGGAAGAGGCAAAAACGATTGCGGAATCTCAGGATAAGATGAATGGGCTATTTCAGGATATGCTGAATGACATGCCCGAGGATTTGAGGAGTCGTTTTGTTCCTTATATCCAGTTGCATGAGTTCGAAGGGTTGCTGTTTTCTGAGATTTCAGCATTTAAAAACAACTTTTTGCCTACCGAATGTGATTTTGATGCCATTCAATCAGCTATTGATGAGTTTGAGACCCCAGAGGATATCAATAACAAGCCGGAGACGGCACCTTCATCAAGGTTGATGGCTGCGGTTGCAGGATATAATAAAGTTGTCTATGGATCATTACTTGCAGAAGAGATGGGGTTGTCAACGATAAGGAGTAGGTGCCCGCTGTTCAATTCGTGGATTGAGCGAATAGAAGAAGTGTGTAATAATGAGTGAAATGATAGGTTCTATGTAAATAATATGTTAGGAGCGGGATTGATAGAAACCATTAGATGATGTATTGTCTGGAGTTGGAGGAGAGAAAGGATGGATAGAGAATGTCTTATTATGTCAAAGGAGTACTTCTTGGAGAAGTTGGGACGACAGATTGATTATGGCAAAGAATTAATAGAGTCTGGTCCAAACGAGAAGATTCCTATAGAATTGCAAGGATGGACAAAAGTTGTCTCATCTCGTCTTGAGGATAAGGAATATGAGAGCCTCAGTTCTAAATATACTTTGTGGAATGATTATAATATAGAACTACTGAAAGCATCCTTCGATAAGCCTGATAATGACTATTTGAGTTCGTATAAAAGCGCGGGTAGTTATATAAGCGGATTTAGACAGAAATCAAAGACGATGATTCTGAGAGAAGAGATTTGTAGGAAGATTGAGAATTTGCAGGGACTTTTCAATAAAATTGAATTGATTCCAAGCACTTCTGATGTGACCCCTCCTATGAAGAAAGAATCAAAACGGAACGTCTTGACAAACAATATTTTTATCGTGCATGGTCATAATGAGGAAATGAAGCAGACTGTAGCGCGTGTGGTAACCCAGTTGGGATTCAAACCAATTATATTGCATGAACAGGCCAATGGCGGCAAGACCATCATAGAGAAGTTTGAGAGAAATGCAGAAGATATTAATTTTGCTATTATCTTACTTTCTGCTGATGATCTGGCAGCGTCAGTACGCGAATTGAATGAGGTTAAGGATGAAGAATTGCGTCAGCATTTAGAGATGCGTGCCCGCCAGAATGTAGTGTTTGAGATGGGTTATTTTGCAGGTAAGCTAGGCCGTGCTAATGTTTTTTTTCTTTTGCAGGAAGGGGTAGCAAAGCCTGGCGACCTTGATGGTATAGTCTATACAGCCTATGATGCAGCACATATATGGCGTTTCGAATTAGTAAAAGAACTGAAGAATGCTGGTTATAAGGTCAGTGCAGATCAAGTGCTATAGACATTTGAATTGTAGGCTGAAGAAGGGCTGAAGGTTCGGGAACTGAAGGAAATTGAAAAAGGTGTATAAACAAAATAATGTTACTATGAATTGGAAAGAACGCCTCAGTCGTGTCATTGCTCTTGGCATGTACGACCGAATGACAACGCCACAGTTGCCGGCAAATGTCGAACACTATGTGGCCGCAGGAAATCCGGGGAAGGTATTCTCGGAGTATCCTGAGTCTTTGCAAATACCTCCTACTTTCACGATGGGTAAAAAACAGTGTCACCGTGATGATTATCACCTTTATACTGTATCGGGTAACTCCATGTTGCCAGAAGGTATCCGTAATGGATATGAGCTGTTGACTCAACCTGTGGTAGGTGATGAAGTACGTCTTGGTGACTATATCATTATTGAGGTTGATGGTCAGTATTATCAGGTTCGTCATAAAGGCAAGAAGTCTCATTTCGTTCAGAAGTTACGTCGTGCGTTATGCCCCGTTGATGTTCATATAACGACAACTAAGCTGTGTGAAAAATTAAAAGACACGTTTGCAGAACCGTTTGACGAAAAAGAGAAACATGATCTGAATGAGAGCCTTTTGGAGGCACGATCATATTATGAGGACACTCTGCTCTTTCTTTCTGTGACATATCACGATGGTGAAATCCATTATTCATTCCATCCCTCTGCCAGTATCAGTTTTCGTGTGGAAGGAGCAGCATACCTTGACGGTACGGTAGTAAAATACAAAACCGCAGAGGAATTAAGCGAATTATAATCTCAATAGCCTCTAGTAGGTAATGTCATTCTCACTCGATCTTTCTTTGTTAGCAACCCTTTTCGGCTTTGTCATGGTTATATTGACGGGGTTGGTATATTGGGGTAAGGTTAATTTCCTCATCTTTGCTCAAAAACAGATTATCATTGAGCTGGCTTCAACCAATAAGGAATTGCTCGTTAAGGCAGAACGATATAGTCATGGAACTCGCCTATCTGGCCCGAAGATTCGTATTAGTCGTCTTATGAGTAGCTTTTCTCGTCAATATGTCGTGCCAAGATCTGTCATGGTCGTTTCTGGGTTAGCGGCCGTAGCATGGCTTTTTTGCCTCTTCTTGATGGTAGCGAGCTACATATATACAGGTGTTCAGCATATTTCTATTATCAATATTATATTATTGGTGACGCAAACCAACGTCGGAGCAATGTCGTTGATGGGATGGTTTGGACGTAATAACAGTGTAGAGAAACCTATGCTTTTTCTGATGTCATCGCTTGTATGGTGGGCAGTTTTTACAGCAGCAGGGATACTCATGGGGGTATTCGGATTATTTTTTCATGTCATTCCATTAGATCAAATACATTATGCTTTTTATTCTTTTTCACTCATGCCGATTGTTCCTATTATATGGGCTGTCTGTGTTGCGCTAGCCTACCTTTGGTCAGAGCGAAAGAAATACAAGAATTTAAGAAAGGCAGTTTTTGCATTTGAGGAATTCCGTAAGGAAAAAAGCCAAAGAATCAAGAAAAAGTAAAAAATAAAGGAATTCTCTGTTAGGTAGGGGATTCTTAGAAAGAAAAAATGCGGGTTTTGAGGAAAGGAAACCCACATTTATGGAAAGAGGAAAGCATATTATGAATAGCAGCAAAAAGAAGGATTACTATCTGTGGTTTCTTGAACATCATATCTCAATGTCAAGCGATGGCCCTGACTTCCAGGTGAAGCAGGATCTGCTGACGTATGCCCGTTTTTTCAGGCTCTCCAAGAGAATCAACCTGCTAAAGCGTATCGACAACATTGAGGTGATGGACAGTTTCTTTCGCGCTATTGGCAATAATGGCAAGGATATCCTCAAGACGATGGAGGGAACACTTTTCCCCAAGGACATCGGCGAGATGTGCAAGATGCCCGATGTCTTCGAGAAGCCCGTATCCCTCAAGTCTGAGCTCACTTGGCTGTTCACCTATTTCCGCAACTATTCCAAGCAAATCAAGGAGTTCGTGACTCTTCGCGACCAGTTCGAGCACAGTCTGCTGACAGGCAATTTCGGTTTTGCCACCCATCTGCTTGATGAAGTAAGGGATAAATTTGGAGTATCTCTTTGGTATTATGAGTCGAAGGCACTCCTGCTGGAGTACGAAGACAAACGCGAAACCGCTGTACTTTTCTTGTCAGAGACACTCGAGAAAGTCAAGGATCTGCATAGCTATGTCATCTTCTTGTTGGCCTCGCTCAATGAGCGTTGCACCAAGGACTTGTCAGCCTACAAGTACGACAGTGATCTTGCTGCAATCTATAAGACTAATAAGACCGACTTGCATGAAGATTCTTACAAGTACTATTTATTCCGTCTGAATTTCTTCAATAACTATGAAGATATCGATTTGAGTCTGCCGATTATGTTCGAGTCTGTCTGTTCGCTTATAGACCGTTATCTCGTGGCTGTCATGACCATGAAGGCTGCATTCATTCGTAAGGTCAATCTTGATATGGTAGGCAATCAGGCTAAGCTGTTCTATCAGTTGACGGAAGACCCTGAGCTCATCCCAATGTTACAGGACAAGGTCCAGCTCTCCGGCTATTACAACCATGACTTTGTGGAAATCCTTGACCTCTATTATAGCGGACAGTACAAGTCGTGTGCCGAGAAGTGTATTCAGTTTATCAAGACTGATTCTCGCATCTTTGATGTTTATGTCATCTATGTGCGCTGCCTGGTCTATTGTGGTTCAGTTTTCCGCTATCCCTTATCAGGAGATAACATACCTCTTAATAATATAGTACAGAAGCTATACAATATACAGATAGGCAAGGACACCATGAATTCCTTGTATGGTCTTTACCAGATCAACAAGAATTTCTATTCCTTCCACATCGCCAGTTCGTTCCATCACTTTGTGAAACGTGAGAAGAATGAGCCGTCCAGCGACCGTTTACCGTTGGCCTATAATGTCTGTTTCGATCCCCGCTATGCCCTGTCAATGAACAGGGAGAGTGGTCTCCGTTATCTACACGACATTTGCCCAGACAGTGAAGGTCGTCTTTGCTGCAATCGCATAGCTTCTATCCTGAACGGTGAAATCTGCGCCTCTCCCCTTCTGAACGACATCAACCGCCATACGGATAAGGCTATGACTAGTTTTCGGCAGGGAGACTATGCTAAGTCTTGCCATGAATGGGAAGTTACTTTCCGCGACTGCGATTACATCCCCATCCGCAAGAAAGCGGCGTGTTATATGATTGACTGTCTGTTTCGTCAGAAGCAAATCGACCTGCTGATTCAGCGTTATGTCGATATTTATATCATGAATCCAGCTTACGTCACGCGAGTGAACACCAAGCTGGTGATACAATATCTGCGCGACATACTCTATGAAGGCATTACCCGCAATATAGACCTGATCATCTTCATTGGTCTCAACAGCGATGACACTCTTGATGTCAGTTATATGCTTTATGACTTCTGCATGATTTATGGCAAAGAGAAACCATCGCAATTGCTTCCTTTGCTTGTAGAACAGAATAAATACAAGGTGGAGTCGTTTTTGTCGGTGGCCAAAGACGACGAGATCCTAAGCGACTACATCAATATCACCAATGTCAAACAGCGCCTTGAAGAGCGTAAGGCCATCCTCGAACAGTTGGCGGCATTCAAAACTCCCCGGCAAGAAGTCTATGAAGAAGAGCTCAAGCGTGTGGAAGACGCATTGGTAGTTCATCAGGTCAACCGCAATATGGACGAACATAAGATATATGCCAATGTCCCGGCCATTATGAAGAATGAGTTGAAGGATATAGATGGTCTTTATCTGCGTTATAAGTCCTACTTGAAGATGCTGCTCAGCAAGGTCACGATTTGTTATGTCGATTACCAGAACTCCAATTTCATCATTGGTGACTACGGCTCCAAGATGGAAGACAATGTTGATATCTCCATCAATAACAACGGACTCTACGACATTTTCCGTTCATTATACGCTACTATCAAGGATCGTTTTCTTAATAGTGAGTATGGTATAGTGGCTTACCTCAGCACCCGTGTCCGCCACGGAGAACTGGAGGGCGAGTTGCGTCCTCTGTTGAGCAAGAGTCATCTGATTTTATCACTGAGCGGCTCTGCCTATCAGCCTACCGACTTCTGGAAGCATGAATATATGTTGAATAGGGAAGATGACCAGAATCTGAACAATGCACTTGCCACCTTCTCGGAATCTTTCGATAAGGCAGTGCAGTCGCTAATCAAGCAAAAACTGCAGATTTATGGCGAAGATCATCCCGATGGACTATTTGTCTATCTGCCTAACAAGGACGAACTTTATACCAAGGCTGTCGAGATAGGTATCACCTGTCAGGATGAAGATATTAAGGACGTGTTCTGTCAGAAGGTTATCGACTGGCTGTGGCAGATGACCAATGCCAGCCTCGACAATATCCGCAGCTATATGCTAGGCGATTTTTCCGTCCAAATTGACGGATTATTCGATCAACTTCGCAGGGATGTCACCCATGCCCTGCCGCGAGGTCATGCATGCGATGAGATTGTAGAGCTAATATCACGAAAGTCTGTGGAAATGAATTCAAAGATCAAGAAAGTGGTCAATTGGTTCAATGTCAGCGGTGTTAGCATGGACGATGTCGATTTCATCAGCCTTTCTGATGAGATTTTCAAGTGTATCGTGCTTGCAAATCCCCAGCATGAGGTAACTGGCAATCCCGAATACAATGGCCAGTCCTTTAAGATCAAATCCCATTTTGTGCTCCATTATACTTATCTTCTTAAGAACTTGCTTTCTAACATGATCAAACACGGATCGGAATGCAAACCAGGTTTGAAGAGTTTCGAGATGGTGTATAACATCCATGACAAGTACGTTGAGATGCTCTTCCACAACGATGTCCAAGTTGGTTGTGAAGAGGCACTCAACAAGAAACTCGAAGAGAAATTGAAGTCCAAATATTTCTTCGGTGAGGGTGGCAGTGGTATTCCAAAGATTTCCAAAATATTGCGTAGCGACCTGCCAGGCGATTTTAATTCACTTAAGATATGGGCTGAAGATGGCAAATGCTACTCACATGTCACCTTCTCAAAATCAGAAATCATAGCCGATGGAGAGTAAGGTACTCATCATAGAGGATAATACCGCTAAGCTTGAGCGACTCAAGTGTTTCTGCGAAAAGCAATATCCGGGCATCCAAATCACGGAGCGCCCTTCGTATATCTCTGCCCAGCGTGAGGTAGTACAGAACGGCAATGCTTATGATCTCATCTTACTGGATGTGAGTATGACTAACTACGACACTTCCGAAGAAGAGAATGGCGGTCAGCCGAAACCGTTGGCAGGCATGAGCATCCTCCGATTTATGTTGTTGGCCAAGATAGTCACGCCCGTCATCGTTGTCACTATGTATGAGAACTTTGTTGATGGCGTGAAAATCAAGCAGCTCGACCGTAATTTCAAGACTCAGTATCCAGACATTTACGAGGGTTACGTATATTATAGTCATAAGAACAACGACTGGAAGAAGTCGTTGAAGAACTTAATGGATAACGTGTTATGAAGATACTTATCATGGACGACCGTCCCGACAAACTTGAACAGATTGTCAAGGTGATGACTGATATGTGCGGAATACAGTCTAGTGAGATCGACCAGTCTCGTTCACTTGCCTCTGGTCGCAAGTTGCTCCTTCAGCATACCTATGATCTCTTGGTGCTCGATTTGGTGATGCCCCAATATGATGGAGGACAGCCAGAGGCCGACAAGAGCCGTAAATTCATTGACGAATTTGATCGTTTCCAGCGCATTAAGAAGCCTTTGGTCATTATCGGTATGACCGAGTATGATGAGGAGTTCAAGGAAATGCAGGCTATATACTCTCAGAAGCTGTGGGATCTTATTCAGTACAGTCAGCACTCTATAGACTGGACTGAAACACTCCAGCGGGCAGTTCAGCGAGTGATAGATATTCGTACTTCCCTTGCCAACAGCATTAGGGCTCATTATCAGTTCGATGTGGGGATTATCTGTGCCCTTGGTGAGGAATACGCTCAGATGGAGCGAGCCTTCGGTTCGAATTGGAAGGATATGGAAGATGCTCCACAGGTCGATCTGAAGTTCAAGACACTTGAACTGATGACCGCCAAAGGCGATACTATCCGTATGATTTCCTGCTGTTGCAATCATTGCGGTATGTCTGTTACGGCTTCCGTTGCCTCTTTCTTGTATGCCTTCTTCGATGTTAAGGAGTTGTATATGACGGGCTTTTGTGCAGGTTACAGGGGGCATACCGAATATGGAGACCTTGTTATTGCTAAATCTGAATGGGATTATGGCAGTGCAAAAATTGCTGAGTCTAATGGTATTCCCGTCTCTCATCCCGCCCCCTTTCAGTTGCCTTGTAGCAATGCCGTTATTGCTTCCGTTGAGGCTTTTATCCGAGAGAAAGATCCTAAGCACGTACTGCTGGCAGAACTGACAGGCGAACATTTCGATGTTGAGCAGTTTGATATACATGTGAAGAATGGAGCCTGCGGCTCATACGTTGTAGCTAATGAAGATGTGATGACTGACCTCTATGGTCGCGACAGTAACCTTCGCTCCCTTGACATGGAAGGGTATGGTCTATATACCGCCTCTTATATCCTTGGTAGCGACCGCACATCCCTTATGATTAAAGGTATAGCCGATTTGGGTGATAAGGATAAAGACGACCTGTATCATGACCAGTGCTCCTATACCAGTGCACTCTTCCTTCGTGAATACCTGAAATACAAATTCGATATCTATGAGGAAAGGATGAGTTAATTAATTCATCAATCGAGTTAATTATAATGATTTAGTAATTTAGAGCATGGCTGAACCAACATCCACGTTCTTTATAACATCGCATTATTCTGATTCAAGGTAAACTCCATCCCCTATTTAGGTGGGCTAAGATATAGTTAGTACTTTTGTGCCATTAATTCAAAAAATGAGAATATGGCACATATTTAATAAAGACATTAAAAAGTTACCAGGAAGATGGCTGTAAGTGAGGAATCTCGTTTGCCAAATCCTATGAGTCCAATGGTGTTCAGTATCACATATTTGAAAGTGGTATAATGACAATATGAAAAGATAGAGTAGGGTATTGGTTAAAAATTTCAGTTAATCCGCGCGGGATTAACCACACAATAACACCATACTGCCGTGAGGCAGCATTTCAAAAAATCGTTATAAAAGGAAAGGGCTGGCTCCAATTACTCTCATAAACAATTTAGGAGTCAGCTGTAAGCGGTCATTTTAGACCGTATTGCGTACCATATATATAATGATTATCTTTGCGGCGTTTTGTTTTTAAACGCTTCATAGAATGATCAACAAGAAA
>OMXO01000010.1 GCA_900315035.1 uncultured Prevotella sp. | reverse complement strand
GGCACAGGCCTACCAGAATGAGGAGGGCGTTGGCAATGCCTGGCGCAAGAGTGGCATCAAGCGCGAAGATTTGTTCCTTGTAACAAAGGTCTGGATATCAAATGCTGGTGAAGAACAGGCTGCTAAGAGCATCGATGAGAGTCTGCGTAAGTTGCAGACGGAGTACATTGATTTGTTACTCATCCATCAGGCCTATGGCGACGTGTTCGGCACAGGAGAAGGCTTATCGTGCAGGCAAGGTGCGTGCCATCGGTGTGAGCAACTTCCAGGCAGGCCGTTTCTTCGACTTTGCCCACTATGTAGAGCTGAAGCCTATGGTGAACCAGCTGGAGTGCAACACGCTTTCTCAGCAGACTGGAATTGAGCCGATTCTTGGCGAGTTTGGCACCAAGATGATGGCATGGTATCCACTCGGTGGACAAGGAACAGACGGCATTGTGAAGAACGAACTGCTGACTACTATTGGTGCCAAGTATAATAAGACTGCCGCTCAGGTCGCTCTCCGTTGGCTCACCCAGCGTGGCATCGTGGCTATTCCTAAGTCGAGCCATAAGGAGCGCATGGTGCAGAATATCGACATCTTTGACTTCTCGCTGAGTGACGATGATATGGCTCAGATTGCCAAGATGAACCAGCATGACGCTGGTACCAGAGATTTCGGCGACCCACAGTAAGTATCAGTATTAGTGGGTGCTGGCAGCATCGGACAAGCCATCATCCGTCGTGTGTCGGCTGGTAAGCACATCGTGTTGGCAGATTATAGTGAGGAGAATGCGAAACGGGCTGCAAAGACGCTTGAAGATGCAGGTTTTGAATGCTCAATTATCCAATGCGACCTTGGTTCAAAAGAGGACATCCTGAAGTTGGTGGAGTTTGCCACCAACAAGGGAGACGTGACTAATGTTGTGAATGCTGCTGGTGTATCGCCCTCACAGGCTCCCGTAGCAGAAATTCTTCGCGTTGACCTCTACGGAACAAGTGTTCTGTTGGAAGAGTTCGGCAAGGTGATTGCAGAGGGTGGCTCTGGTGTGATTATCTCATCGCAAAGCGGTCATCGTCTTCCTGCTTTGCCACAGGAGCAAAACGAAGCATTGGCAACAACTCCCGTGAATGAACTGTTAGATTTACCATTCCTAAAGGAAATCAACGACACGCTGAAAGCCTATCAATATTCCAAGCGTTGCAATGTGCTCCGCGTGATGTACGAGGCTACCCGCTGGGGCCGTCGCGGTGCTACCATTAACTCAATCTCACCAGGTATCATCATTACGCCATTGGCAAACGATGAACTGCATGGCCCCCGCAAGGAAGGCTATCTCAAGATGATAGATGGCATGCCAGCGCGTCGAGCCGGAACACCCGACGAAGTGGGTGATATGGCTGAGTTCCTGATGTCCTCCCGTGGCCGTTTCATCAGCGGTGCCGACTTTCTGATTGATGGTGGCTGCACAGCTTCCTACTGGTATGGTGACTTACAGTATCTCAAGGTTACACATTAATGAACCGCCTTATTACGATACTGTTTCTTGGAATGACGGCAATAATCATGCAAGCAAAGACGGACAACGAACAACTGACGAACGAAGCAAGAGCAGAGGGCAAGCTTGCTTGTACTATGCCTTGCAAGGAGAAAGAAGACAAAAGTCAAATAGAAGCCCTCTACCGAGTAATGTACAAGGCTATGATGGCTAAGGACACGCTGACACTAAACCATATCCATGCCGATGATTTTGTGCTGACCCACATGACTGGGATGCATCAGTCAAAGCAAGAGTACATTAGGGCTATTGCAGGTGGTACGCTGAATTATTATTCTGCCGAGCATGAACAGATGGAAATCAAAGTCAACGGCAATCATGCCACCCTGACAGGTCGCAGTCGTGTAACAGCAGCTGTTTTCGGAGGCAGACGTCACATCTGGAGGTTGCAGCTTCATTTCAACCTTTCCAAGGAAGAAGGCAGGTGGTATTTTACATCTGCACGTGCTTCGACATATTGAAAAGGACAATGATAACTCGTCGATTTGCAGTTTTTTTGTATTTCGATGAGTTTCCTTTTGAATTATCCGCAGTTATCTCAAAATGTGACATTCTGCAAAGTTTAGGTTTACGTTTACCCATGTATATATACATGCCTCCCTAAACTTAAACATAAAACCTTCAATCTCCTGATTTGAGTTTACTATACCTTATTATATATAAGAATATCTAAACTTAAACCTTAAACCTCAGGCATTGAAATCCATCCGTTTTTCTTTTAATCGAAACAAGAATTTGGTAACTGGATATGGTTTTTGCCTTAATTTATATTAAAAACAAACGCATTCTGCAAGAAAAACGTGCAAAACGAGCGTAATGTCATGAGTAGTTATAAATTTTGCGTATTTATTTGGTGGTTCAGCATTATTTTAGTATCTTTGTCGTAGAATTTGCGACGTTAGGCAATGTTTTTCGTCGCATATAGTTGCAAGTAAAAAATGAATACTACAGACATGAAATGGGTGGCCTGTTGGGGCAATGCCACCTCGATTACCAACCGTCGTGAGGCCATCTATGCCAAAGACCTCACGCTGCGCTATCCCGTCAGAATGTGTTTCAGCGGGACGATGCTCCGCTTCCGTTTCTCCAATCTCACAGGTACCGAACCAGTGACGCTCGACAAGGTACTGGTAGGGCATACGCCCATCACCTTTGAGGGTAAGACCGGTGTGACGCTGATGCCTGGCACAGAGACAGAGAGCGATGCCATCAGTTATACCGTGAATCGTGGCGATACCATCGAGGTGAGCATGTATATGGCAGGATTCACTCAGATGAACAGTGGGACGCTTATTACAGGACCGCTCTCCAAAGGCTATTATACCTATGGTGACTATGCCGAGGCCGACGACCTGCCCCTCGACCTGACCCGTAACACGAACTGGTTCTATTTCCTGAATACAATCGATGTGCTGACATCGGCGAACAACCGTGCTGTGGTGTGCTATGGCGACTCCATCACAGCCCAGTCGTGGCCCGACTATATGGCGCAACTGGCTTTCGGATCGCATGTGGCAGTGATACGTCGTGCCGTCAGTGGAACGCGCATCCTGCGCCAGTATGACTGTATAACCTATCAGGCCTACGGTCTGAAGGGGGCTACACGATTCCCCATTGAGATGAAGGTGGCGGGTGCTACGGATGTCATTATCCAGCATGGTATCAACGACATCATCCACCCTGTGGGGGCAGATGTGAACCCCTTCCGTCCGTGGAGCGATCTGCCCACAGTGGAAGAGATGGAACAGGGCGTAGAGGAGATCTATGTGAAGCCCGCCAAGGCGATGGGACTGAAGGTGTGGAGCGGTACGCTGCTGCCTATCTTTGGCTGGCGCACCTACAACGAGAAGCGCGATGCCATGCGACAGCAGTTTAACGAGTGGCTACGCACATCGCCTATCTTTGACGGATGCATAGACTTCGATGCTGCCGTGCGCAGTACGACGAATCCCAAGGCCTTTGCAGAAGGGTTTGACAGTGGCGACCATCTGCACCCCAGTGAGCGGGCCTATGAGGTCATGGCACAGGCTGCAGCGCACAAACTGATACGCCACATGCCGCGCTATGACCACGAAGAACATTTTTAACGACGCTATGCCTGACTGGCTGCGAGGAACTGTTCGGCACGAACAAGATCATCGGGGGTATCGATACCAACCGTCTCGACATTGGTGAGACCGACACGGATACGATAACCATTCTGGAGCCAGCGCAGTTGTTCGAGACTCTCGGCCTGTTCCAGACTGCTCTGGGGCAGACGAGTCACCTCGTCCAGCACTTCGCGCCGATAGGCATAGACGCCCAGATGCTTGAGGAAGGGGTAGGCGCCAAACCAGTCGGTGCGCTCCTTACCTCTTATAAAAGGTATGACGCTGCGACTGAAGTAGAGGGCGAAGCCCCGTACGTCGGTCACAATCTTGGGCGAGTTGGGATTCTCTGTCGCCTCGATGCTCTCGAAAGGTTTGCCCAAGGTGCCAATCTGTGTCGATGGGTCGTCGAAGAGGTGCATCAGCGTCTCTATCTGTGAGGCCTGGATGAAAGGCTCATCGCCCTGTACATTGATGATGACATCGGCATCGGTACCGATCTTCGTGACAGCTTCCTGGATACGGTCGGTACCACTCTTGTGGTCACTGCGCGTCATCACGGCACGTCCGCCAAACGACTCTACAGTCTGGAAGATACGCTCGTCGTCGGTGGCCACATAGGCTTCACCGAGCACACTCATCACCTGTTCATATACTCTCTGAATCACTGGTTTGCCACCCAGCATGGCCAGTGGCTTGCCCGGAAAGCGCGTTGAGGCATACCGGGCGGGAATAACTGCAATAAACTTCATACTGGGTGCAAAGGTAATAAAAAAAGACAAGAAAACAGCCTTTTCAGTTAAATAATGTACAAGCGTTTGGTGGTCTCATGGATTTTGTGTACATTTGCAGTGTAATTGAAACAAGATTCTGATCGATGAAGACCTATATATTTTCAGTCATCATGCTGTTGCTCCCTCTGACAGCTGATGCTCAAAAAGTGACGCTTGGCTCTGCCAAGACCAAAGACGGAGGGGAATACAGCGGTGAACTGGTATCTGGCAAGCCCCATGGTAAAGGCCGGACGATTTATAAGAACGGTAACCTCTATGAAGGGGCGTATGAGAAGGGTAAGCGTCAGGGCTTTGGTATCTATACCTTCGCTGACGGTGAACGCTATGAGGGTGAATGGTTTCAGGATCAGCAGCACGGACAGGGTGTCTATTTCTTCGCCAACAATAACCGGTATGACGGGTTGTGGTTCCGAGACTATCAGCACGGTCATGGTGTGATGTACTATTTCAATGGCGACAAGTATGATGGTGAGTGGAAGCAGGACAAGCGTTCGGGCAAAGGCCTGTACTTGTTTTCCACAGGTGCCTTCTACAGAGGCGAATGGTTGAACGACAAACGTAACGGCAAAGGTCTGTTCGACTGGGGCGATGGCTCGGTCTATGACGGTGAGTGGAAAGACAATATGCGCTCGGGCAAGGGTACGTTTAAGTATGCCGATGGTGACGTGTATATCGGTCAGTGGGAGGACGACGAGATGAATGGCCGGGGAATCTATAAGTTCCAGAATGGCGACATCTATGAGGGCGACTACTCTCACGGAGAACGTACGGGCACAGGTATCTTCAAATATGCCAATGGCGACAAGTATTCCGGGCAGTTCCTCAATGGTGACAAGCACGGACAGGGCACCTTCGTATGGAGTACAGGTGACACCTATGTAGGCCAGTGGAAGTCGGACCGTCAGAACGGTAGGGGCAAGCTGTCGAAGAAGAATGGTGACACCGTAGAAGGCAATTTCCTGAACGGTCAGCCACATGGTGAATGTATCGCCCGCTTTGCCGACGGATCGAAGTTCAAGGGCATCTTCAGGAACGGGAAGCGTAACGGACCAGCTATCGAGGAGGACAAGGACGGCCACCGCTTTGAAGGCATCTATGCCGACGATGTGAGAGACGGCAAGTTCGTGGAGAAAGACCGCAATGGCAAGATCACAGCACAAGGCGTCTATACCCGTGGGCACCGACAAGTAAGATAAATCAGTAAAAAACAGACAATAAATACTTAAAACTTAAGAGATTATGATCATTGACACAATTGACAATCTGGGCAAATATGTGGCGCTGAACCCGTTGTTTGCCGATGTAGTGGAGTTCTTGAAGACAAACGACCTCCAGACGATGGAAGCCGGGAAATATCCTATCAAGGACAAAGACCTGTTCCTGAATCTGACAGTAGCCAAAGGCAAGACCAAGGAGGCTGCGGTACTGGAGACACATATCGACATGATTGACATTCAGATTCCCATCTCGGGTGCTGAGACCTTCGGCTATACGCCCCTGTGTGACCTGCCCGATTTTGAGTATAATGCAGAGAAGGACATCACGAAGTATGGTGACACCCCCTCACAGACCTATGTGACGGTGAAGCCCGGTCAGATGGCCATCTTCTGTCCCCAGGATGGACATGCCCCCTGTATCACGACAGAGGCAGAACTGAAGAAAGCAATCTTCAAGGTGAAAGCATGAGATAATCAATCAGAATATACAAAATAGAAATCATATATGGCTAAGAAAGAAACCACCAAGAAGCCTGCAGCCAAGAAAGCTGCGGCTCCCAAGAAGACCACCACGAAGAAGGCAGTAGCAACGAAGAAGACTGTTGCTGCGAAGAAAGAGACCGTTGCAGAACAGGCTGCTCCGCAGCATATCGGACTGGTGCAGAACGACTCCTGGCTGGAGCCGTTTGAAGGTGCCATTCGTGGGCGCCATGACCATGCCCTGTGGAAGATCAGTCAGCTGACACAGAACGGAAAGAAGAAACTGTCGGACTTTGCGACAGGTCATCTGTATTTCGGCCTTCACAAACTGCCGAAGGGTTGGGTGTTCCGTGAGTGGGCACCTAATGCGACAGACATCTATCTGATCGGTGACTTCAATAACTGGCAGGAGGACGAGAAATACCGTTGCAAGCGCATCGAGGGTACGGGCAACTGGGAACTGAAACTCTCGGAGAAGGCCCTGAAGCACGGTCAGCTCTATAAGATGAAGGTGAAATGGAACGGTGGTGAGGGTGAGCGTATCCCTGCCTGGTGCCAGCGCGTGGTGCAGGACGATCAGACAAAGATCTTCTCTGCCCAGGTCTGGAATCCTGAGACACCGTATGTCTGGAAAAAGAAGAACTTCAAGCCCAAGAAGAACCCGCTGCTCATCTATGAGTGCCACGTGGGTATGGGACAGGATGCTGAGAAGGTAGGTACCTATACCGAGTTCAAGGACAATGTGCTGCCACGTATCATCAAGGACGGTTATAACTGCATTCAGGTGATGGCTATTCAGGAGCATCCCTACTATGGCAGCTTCGGCTATCACGTGTCGAGTTTCTTCGCTCCGTCGAGTCGTTTCGGTACACCAGAGGAACTGAAGGCCCTGATCGACGAGGCCCATAAGAACGGTATCGCTGTGATTATGGATATCGTGCATTCACACGCCGTGAAGAACGAGGTGGAAGGTCTGGGCAACCTGGCCGGTGATCCGAACCAGTTCTTCTATCCTGGCGACCGTCACGAGCATCCGGCATGGGACTCTCTCTGTTTCGACTACGGCAAGGATGATGTGCTGCACTTCCTGCTCTCAAACTGCAAGTACTGGCTCGAGGAGTTTAAGTTCGACGGTTTCCGCTTCGACGGTGTCACCTCGATGTTGTACTACTCACACGGACTGGGTGAGGCCTTCGGTGGCTATGGAGACTACTTCAACGGTCATGAGGATGATAATGCCATCTGCTATCTGACACTTGCCAACTGTCTGATCCACGAGGTGAACCCTGATGCCATCACGATTGCAGAAGAAGTATCTGGTATGCCAGGCCTGGCTGCGAAGTTTGAGGATGGCGGTTATGGCTTCGACTACCGTATGGCGATGAACATTCCCGACTACTGGATCAAGACCATCAAAGAGGTGCGCGACGAGGATATCAATGTATGCTCCATCTTCTGGGAGGTTAAGAACCGTCGTCCGGACGAGAAGACCATCTCATACTGTGAGAGTCATGACCAGGCACTCGTGGGTGACAAGACCATCATCTTCCGACTGATTGATGCTGACATGTACTGGCACTTTGCCAAGAAAGATGTGAACGATATGGCACAGCGCGGTATCGCCCTGCATAAGATGATACGACTGGTAACCTGTGCAGCCATCAATGGCGGTTACCTGAACTTCATGGGTAATGAGTTCGGACATCCCGAATGGATCGACTTCCCGCGTGAAGGAAACGGCTGGAGCTATAAGTATGCCCGTCGTCAGTGGAATCTGGTGGACAACAAGGATCTCTGCTACCACTGGTTGGGTGACTTCGACCGTGAGATGCTGAAGGTGATCAAGAGTGTGCGTAACTTCCAGGACAAGCCCGTGGTGGAGATCTGGCACGACGATGGCGACCAGGTGCTCTGCTTCATGAGAGGTGACCTCGTGTTCGTGTTTAACTTCTCACCGACGAGAAGCTATACCGACTATGGTTTCCTGGTACCCACAGGCTCATACGAGGTTGTGTTGAACACCGACTCCAAGGACTTCGGTGGCAATGGCTTTGCCGATGACACGATGACTCACCTGACGAACTATGATCCGCTCTACGTGAAGGATCATAAGGAGTGGCTCAAACTCTATATTCCTGCCCGTTCGGCTGTGGTTCTGAAGAAAGTATAGTATGAACTATAATCACCCCTTGAAAAACGGTAGCACCATCACCATCCGCGTGATGTGTGCTATTGTTTTTGTGTTCTTCTCGATCGCGTGGCTCTATGCTTTCCAGGCTGATGTCCTGGCAATGGCCCAGCATGTGCTCAGTGACGGTGTGACACATTATTACAAGCTGATAGGGACACTGGTGATCACGGTGGTTCTCTATCTGCTGCAACTCTTCGTCTATAGTCTGACGAGGCTGGAGAAGCGCACACATGCCCTGACGTATGTACCGTCGATGTTGCTGTTGGCCATCCTTACAGATGTGTCGTATGTCAAGGGAGAAGGCGTGACGCAGTCGTTCTCCTGGTGGTGGCTGCTCGTCATCATCCCAGTGTGGCTTTTCATCATCCAGGTGGCACGGAACTTCCAACAGGTGGAGGATGACAGGAACTTCGGTCTCCTTTCAAGACCGATGTGGATCAACATGCTGTTGTTGGCCCTGCAGATGATGGGTGTGACGTGGATCGGTAACACGAATGCTGTGTTTCATTACAGGATGAAGGTGGAGGGCTACTTGTTGGAAGGGAAATACGACAAGGCGCTGAAGGTTGGTCAGAAGTCGTTGGAGAGTGATGAGAACCTGCTGATGTTGCGTATGGCAGCGATGGCCCGTCAGGGTGTTCTGGGGGAGCATCTCTTTGAGTATCCCATTACAGGTAACAGTTCACAGATGTTGCCGACCAACGGTCAGACAGCGATGATCTTATGTCCTGCCGACAGCCTTTATAAGTTCCTGGGTGCCAAGCCCGGTGAGTCGTTGGAGCCCCAGCGCTATCTGGAACTGTTGCAGAGGCGTGACTCCGTGCCCGAGAAGGTGATTGCCGACTATCTGCTTTGTGGCTATCTGATAGATAAGAAGATCGACCAGTTTGCGCAGGCGATAACTCAATATTACCAGATAGACGCGCACCTGCCGAAACATTACAAGGAAGCACTGACCCTTTATACCCATCTGAGGTCGCAACCAGTCGTAACGTATCATGTGCCTGAGGTGGAAGAGGACTTCTCGAACCTGCAGGAACTGGAGAAACAGTATCCGGATGCTCAGGAAAGAAAGGTGAAAGTGAGTGAGCAATACCGAGGCACCTATTGGTATTACTACCGCTATGAATAAGAAGAAGGTTCTCAGACACGAGAACCTTCTTCTTTTTGATATGACTATGTGTAGAGATAACGTTTGATAGACTTCTTCGGTGTCTTCTCAAACTCCTCCGGATAAATCTCAATCTCAGAGATCTTCTCGTAGGCCGGAATCATCTCGTTCAGTCCATTGCGATTCTGTTCCATAATATTCTTCAGGTCTTCATCCGAGAAGCCTAAGTTCTTGGCCTCATCCATGTCGGGATGTACGAGGGCCACCAGTTTGGTGTCGCGCTGTACGATAATGCTTTCCATCACCATCGTCATGGAGTTGAGCTTGTCTTCAATCTCCTCAGGATAGATGTTCTGTCCGTTAGGACCGAGCAGCATGTTCTTCGAACGGCCATTGATGAAGACGTTACCATCGGCATCCATCGTACCGAGGTCACCCGTGTGATACCATCCTTCACGGTCGATCGTCTCAGCCGTGGCCTCAGGGTTCTTATAATAGCCCAGCATCACGTTGGGACCCTTCGTGAGAATCTCACCGGGGATGTGACGGGGATCAGGAGAGTCGATCTCCACCTTCTGGTGCAGGGCAGCACGTCCGCAGGAGCCAGGTGCGAAGGTATGCCAGTCGGCATAACAGATGATAGGTGCACACTCGGTAGCACCATAACCGACGGTGTATGGGAAGTCGATGCGCTTGAGGAACTGTTCTACCTCCTGATTCAGGGCTGCTCCACCAATGATCACCTCGTACATCTTTCCGCCAAAGGCATTGAGCACCTCCTTGCAGATCATCTCACGCACCTTCTTGGAGATGACAGGCATCTGTAAGAGCAGGCGCATGCGGTTGTTCTGGATCTTCGGGAACACCTTCTTACGGATGATCTTCTCGATGATCAACGGTACGGCGATGACTATCACGGGCTTGATGTCGGCCAGGGCCTGAGCAATGATGGCAGGCGAAGGAACACGATTGAGGTAATAGACATGACAGCCGTAAAGGAACTCAAAGATATACTCAAAGGCCATGCCGTACATGTGGGCCATGGGCAGCATAGAGATAATCTTGTCGCCAGGCTTGATCTGCTGACCGAGCACAGCTACGGCAAAGTCGAAGTTAGACCAGAGTGCCCGGTAGGGAATCATCACACCTTTGGAGAAACCAGTGGTGCCAGAGGTGTAGTTGATGACTGCCAGTTCGTCGGGGCTCCCTTCCATGTAGTAGCTGACATGCTCCTTACGGAAGTACTTGGGGAATTTCTTGCCATAGAGCTCGTTCAGATGCTCACGCGCATAGGTCAGTTTGTCGGTGCGGGAGATCATCAACGAATAGTCTGGATTGTTGATGATACCTTCGAGCGTGGGCATCTGCTGAGGATCGATGATGGTGGCCACATGATCACCCACGAAGAGCAGACGAGCCTCAGAGTGGTTCACGATGTTGTGAATCTGTTCGGCATTGAATTCGTGAAGGATGGGGACTGCGACAGCCCCATAAGTCAGGGTGGCAAGGAAAGCAACGGCCCACTGGGAAGAGTTACGTCCGCAAAGGGCTATCTTATCACCTTTCTGAATACCACTGTTCTCAAACAGGATGTGTAGTTTTTCTATTTTCCTGGCTACATCATGGAACTGCAGGGTCTGACCTTTGTAATCGGTCAGAGCGTCGCGATCCCAATTCGTGATGATGCTCTTCTGGATTAGAGCGTTGAAGCTTGGTATTTGTTCCATACGCGATTCGCGTTAAGTTATTGATATAAGTAACGTTTGATACTTTTCTTCGGTGTCTTGGCAAACTCTTCATCAACCAGTTCGATCGCAGAGATACGACTATAGACCGGTAGCATGTTGTTCAACTCCTGGCGGTTCTGTTCCATGATGTTCTCGAGTTCTTCCTGACTGAAGCTGACCACTTCATCCTTGTCGGGATGAATCAGGGCCACCAGTTTCTCGCCACGTTGTACGACGAGACTCTCAGCCACCATCGCCATCGTATTGATCTTATCTTCAATCTCCTCAGGATAGACGTTCTGTCCGTTGGCCCCCAACAGCATGTTCTTGATACGTCCACGGATGAAGATATGCCTACTGGCAGACATGGTGCCGAGGTCGCCAGTGTGATACCAACCGTCGTGGTCGATCACCTGATGGGTGGCATCGTCGTTTTTGAAATAGCCCAGCATGAGGTTAGTACCTCGGGTGACAATCTCACCGGGGATGTTTTCCGGATCGTTGGACAAGATCTTCACTTCCATCCGATCGACAGGTATGCCACAAGAGCCACCAACGAACTCCTTCCAGTCACAATAAGAGATGAGCGGGGCACACTCCGTCGTGCCATAACCGACCGTGATCGGGAAATTGATGGAGAGCAAGAACTCCTCAACCTCCTTCGACAAGGCAGCACCGCCCACGATAATCTCGTAAGCCCGTCCGCCGAAGGCGTTGTAAACTTCAGAGTAGATACGCTCCTTGACCTTCTTCGACACCACAGGCATCTGAAGGAGCAGGCGCATACGGTTGTTCTGTATCTTGGGGAACACTTTCTTTCGGATAATCTTCTCGATAATCAGGGGCACCGTGACAATCAGGGTGGGCTTGATGTCGGAGAAGGCCTGTGCAATAATGGCAGGAGACGGCAGTCGGGTGAGGTAGAACAGATGACAACCGTGACAGAAACCGAAGAGGAACTCTACGGCCATGCCATACATGTGGGCCATGGGCAGGATGCTCAACAAAGAATCGCCTGGTTTCACATTCTTACCCAGTCGGTCGATGATGAACTTGACGTTACCCCATAGGGCACGGTAGGGGAGCATCACACCCTTCGAGAACCCGGTAGTGCCACTGGTGTAATTGATCAGTGCCAGTTCATCGGCCTCATCCTTGTGATAGTTGATATGCTCTGCCCTGAATGCCCGGGGAAACTTGCTGCAAAACAACATATTAAGATGTTCGCGCGCATACGTTACCTTTTCAGAACGTGAGAGCATCAAAGAGAAGTCGGGCAGATTGATGATGGCCTCAAGGGCAGGCATGGCATCAGGATCGATGGTCTTGACCGCATAGTCGCCAATGAACAAGAGCTTGGACTCAGAATGGTTGACGATGTTTTGAACGGCTTCTCCATTGAACTCATGCAAGATGGGCACGGCCACAGCTCCATAGGTCAGTGTAGCCAGATAGGCTACTGCCCAATGGGCAGAGTTACGACCACAGATGGCAATCTTGTCACCTTTTACCACACCACTGTTTTCAAAGAGGATATGTATCTTCTCAATCTTGCGTGCTACATCGTGGAACTGGAGCGTGATACCCTGATAGTCGGTGAGGGCATCCTGATTCCAGTTATCTATGATTGCTTTTTGGATATAAGCATTAAAACTGCTAAAAGTTTCCATTAAAATTGCACAAATTTTAAAATTTTGTGCAAAGGTAACTCATTTTCTGCACATTCGCAAAAAAAATGTGCAGTTTTTTGTGCTAACTACCGAAATTGATGAGTTTTGGTTAGAAAACGAACAAAATTATTCGTATCTCATCGATTTTGCAGGGTGGATATGTGAAATGAGGAAACTTGGTGCAATGAGTACCAAGACACAGATCAGGAGGGTCACGATGTCCAACAGCAGAATCAAGGGCAGGTTCAGTTCCATGGGTGCTTCACTGACATAGTAGATCTGAGGGTCGAGACTCACGAAGCCCGTGTATTGCTGTAACAGGACGATACCGATGCCTAAGAGGTTGCCCCAGAACATGCCCTGGCCTATGATAAACACAGAGAACCAGAGGAATGTGTGACGGATGGTCGCGTTACGTTCGCCGAGAGCCTTGAGAATACCGATCATCTGGGTGCGCTCCAGAATGATGATGAGCAGACCGCTGATCATGGTGAAGCCAGCGACGCATACCATCAGAGCCAGGATAATCCACACGTTGACGTCGAGGAGTTCCAGCCAGATGAACACTTGAGGATAGGCCTCATAGATGGTCTGTGTGGCCAAGGTGTTACCTTGGGCATCCATGCTTCGGTTGACATGGCTGATAAAGGCCTCTTCAGTGATCTTCAACTGGTCAAGGTCGTTGACCGTCACTTCGACACCCGTACAAGTGTTGCCTGTCCAACCGTTCAGTTTGTTGGCAGTATAGAGATCAATCAAGCAAATACTCTCGTCGAACCGAGTCATGTTCGTCTGGTAGATGCCACTGATCGCGTAACGTCTGGTCCTGACATTCTCATCAGCGACGAAATAGGCAAAGACCTTGTCGCCAACCTTCAGCTGCAGTTTGTCGGCAATCATCTTCGACATCAGCAACTGGTTGCTACTGGTGCTGTCGCTGAAATGCGGAATCGTCCCTGCTATGAGGTGCTGGCTGATGAACGTCGTGTCGAACTCAGGTCCCACGCCCTTGAACGCGATACCCAGGAAATCCTGGTCGGTCTTCAACAGACCATTGGTGATGGCATAGCGCTCAGCATGTTTCACGTTCGGCTGTTGCATGAAGACCTTCATGAGACTGTCATCAGCACAGATGCTATACGGGTCGGCATCATTGATGAAAAAGGTGTTGTGCACCTGGATATGTCCACCGAAGCCCACGACCTTGTCGCGAATGGTATGTTTGAAGCCCAGGACAACACTGACGGTGATGATCATCACGGCCAGGCCAATGGCTACGCCAACGGTGGCTATACGAATAGCAGGACGACTCACTTTCCGCTTGTCGCCCTGATCACTATAGATTCTTTTGGCTATGAAGAGGGGAAAATTCATTCATCAACTCTCCCTGGGTATGCCTCTAACGCCTTTCGCAGCACGACAAGGGCTCTCTCAAGATCCTCCTTCTTCAGCACGTAGGCGATACGTACCTGATTGATACCTGCACCAGGGGTCGTATAGAAGCCTGCAGCAGGAGCCATCATCACAGTCTCACCCTCGTATTCAAACTCAGAGAGACACCAACGGCAGAACTTCTCGGCATCATCAACAGGCAGTTTGGCTACTGTATAGAATGCTCCCATAGGAATGGGTGAATAGACACCGGGAATACGGTTCAGCCCATCGATCAGACACTTACGGCGCTCTACATATTCATCATAGACATCACGGTAATAATCCTCAGGGGCGTCCAGTGATGCCTCGGCCACAATCTGTCCGATCAGTGGTGGAGAAAGACGGGCCTGACAGAACTTCATCACCGCCTTACGCACCTCCATGTTCTTGGTAATGAGTGCCCCGATGCGGATACCACACTCGGAATAGCGCTTTGACACAGAGTCGATCAGGATAACATTCTGTTCGATGCCTTCCAGATGACAGGCGGAGATATAAGGTGAGCCGGTGTAGATGTATTCACGATAAACCTCATCGGAGAAGAGATACAGGTCGTATTTCTTCACCAGATCACGAATCTGGTTCATCTCCCGACGGGTATAGAGATAACCAGTCGGATTGTTGGGGTTACAGATCATGATGGCCCGTGTACGCTCGTTGATGAGCTCTTCGAATTTCTCAACCTTAGGCAGCGAGAAACCTTCATCGATGGTGGTGGCAATCGTACGGATCTTGGCACCAGCAGAGATGGCGAACGCCATATAGTTGGCATAAGCCGGCTCAGGCACAATGATCTCGTCACCGGGATTCAGACAAGAGAGGAAGGCGAAGAGCACGGCCTCAGATCCACCCGACGTGATGATGATATCATCGGCTGTGACCTGGATGTTATACTTGGCGTAGTAGTCAACCAATTTCTCGCGATAGCTCAGATAGCCTTGTGATGGCGAATATTCCAGAATCTCGCGGTCGATCTGTTTCAACGCGTCGAGTCCCACTTTCGGCGTAGGCAAATCTGGCTGGCCGATGTTCAGGTGATATACTTTCGTTCCTCTTTTCTTGGCTGCAGCTGCCAAAGGGGCGAGTTTTCGAATCGGCGACTCGGGCATCTCAAGGCCACGAACTGATATTTCTGGCATGTTATTTAGTTTTGTTTAAAAAATCGGTGCAAAGGTACAAAGAAAAATGAAAATTGACGAATGAAAAGAAAAAAAACACCGCTCATCCTATATTTTTTGTTTTTATGTTTTCCTTTTTCAATTATTATTTGTACTTTTGCCCGACCAAATTTTAATCATAAAGCGAAACAGAACGATGAACTTCGAAGAAATGCTTGAAGCGCGTAAGGCGAAAAAGACGATCAAGGCGCGTATCCCTTATGGTTATTTCTACAAACGGTTGATTGACGGCAAGTTTTCCAACTTCGTCGAGTTTCATGATGAGGTGGCCGATCAACTGACATTCTCCCGTTGTGTGAAGGCTGACTGTGAGGCTACCAACCATATCACGCATAAGGCACAGTTGCACTTCACCCCCAACGAAGGAGACGATGGTGTCTATGCGCTCGCTGTAGAGGTAGGCAACTATCTGACGCTGGAACAACTCGTGAATGACGATCCGGCCATTGTGGCGAAGAATGATTTCCTGAACACGACACTCAGGGAACTCTTTGACATCGCCTGTTGCCTGAACGACCAGGGTATCTATCACGTCTGTTATGCCCCATCGAATATTCTGGTTCGCAAGAATGATAATGCCGTCAGACTGCTCTGTCATGGCTCTTTCTACACTAAGACAGACCAGGACATCCTCTATGACGGGGTTGAGAACTTTGTGGCACCAGAGGTCTTCAATGGTGGGGAGGTTGACGGACGTACCGATGTCTTCTCACTGGGAAAACTGATTGAATGGCTCTATAATTCCTCGGGCATGCCTTTTGAGTTGAAGAAAATCGTGGACAAGGCGACAGATGCAGACCGTGAAGAGCGTTTCGCCCGTGTGGAGGATATGCGTAACTTCATCAATAAGGCCCGTGCGGTCCGTCGTACTGCGATATCAGCCATTGTAGCTGTCGCTGTTGCCCTGACAGTCGTTGGCCTCTTCTTCTACCTCCTGCCCAATCCGGAAGTCGTTGAATATGTGAAGCCGGTTGAAGAGCCTATTCCAGACGAGATGGTTGAGGATGACATTGAAGCCATCATGGGTATCGGTGCAGATGCAGACTCAGCTACCATTGCCCATATTGTGGAGTTGCAGAAACATAAGAAAGACTCTTTAGGTGTAGGTGAGGCGAAGTTGCGCCAATATAACGCCAAGGCAGAGGCCATCTTCCGTAAGCAGTTTGCTAAGGCGGCTGATGAGATCCTCTCTGAGGTCTATAACCCAAACGAGATGGACGGTACCGAAAAAGACTTTGCCTGGAAGACTAAACAGATGACAGAGCAGTTGACCAAGAAGCAGGCCGAGTTGATGAAAGCAACCACCCTCAGTCCTGACCGGGCACAGGCCATCTCTTCGCAGATTATCGAGCAGTTGACTGAAAAGAAGAAGGCGATGATGTCGAAAGACTATATGGGCATCAAGAAACAGAAGTCAGAACAGGAGTCAGAGGCAAAGGCAGGTGCCGGAGCCGCGAAGAAAGTGATTGAAAAACAGAAATAACATATTTGAAATGAGAAGTAGAACAGCAATTTGGTTTGAGTGCAAGATCCGTTATGAAAAAGTGATGGAAGACGGCTTGCAGAAGAAAGTGACAGAAGCATATGTCGTTGATGCCCTCAGTTTCAGTGAGGCTGAGGAGCGTATCATAGAGGAAATGTCGTCCTATATCAGTGGTGAATTTGATGTGACCGACCTTAAGAAGGCATCTTATAAGGAGATCTTCTTCTCGGAGGATGAATTGGCTGACAAGTGGTATAAGGCCAAACTCCAGTTTATCACGATCGACGAGAAGACGGAGAAAGAAAAGCGTTCTTCAGTGAACTATCTGGTACAGGCCGGTTCCTTCAATGGTGCCGTCAAGAACATAGATGAGGTGATGGGAGGAACCATGATTGACTATGTGATAGCATCTGTTGCAGAGACCACGCTCATGGATGTCTATGAGTATCAGAAGCGTGACAAAAAAGACGACAAACCGGAATTTGAACAATAAGATGGAATACGACGTCAAAGGTCATTTACATCAGATACTGGATACATTGCCACAGGGTGTACGCCTTGTGGCAATTTCCAAGTATCATCCTCAGGAGTATATCGAAGCAGCCTATGCTGAGGGACAACGTGTGTTTGGTGAGAGTCATGAACAGGAACTCCGTCAGAAGCACGAGGCATTGCCTTCAGATATCGAGTGGCATTTCATCGGTCATTTGCAGACAAATAAAGTAAAGTACATCGTACCGTATGTGTCTATGATCGAGTCTGTTGACTCTATGAAGTTAATGAAAGAGATTAACCGTCAGGCAGAGAAGTGCGGCAGGACAGTCAACATCCTGTTGGAACTGCATATCGCAGAGGAATCCACCAAATATGGTCTGACGCCCGAGGCCTGTCGCCAGTTGTTGGAAGATGGCGAATGGCGGGAGATGCAACATGTCAGGATTTGTGGATTGATGATGATGGCATCGTTTGTTGACGATCGTGAACAGATCCGTCGTGAGATGCAGACCGCTGCGAACCTCTTTGATGAACTGAAAGCGAAATATTTTGCCAATGATGATGCCTTCTGTGAGCGTTCATGGGGCATGAGTGACGACTATCAGATAGCCGTGGAGACAGGTTCGACGATGGTCAGGATAGGTACCTCTATTTTTGGTCCCCGCGTCTATTAAAGTAATATTGGTCGCGCTTCTTCGTGATGCTGCCATAGTTGATGGCGTGGACAGGACAATAGTGGTAACATGCCAGACATGATGTACATGTCCCTTGGTGAAGCCATGTTGGCGGGATGCCTTGAATATTGTCAACCGGACATACCGTCGCACATTTCCCACACTTGATGCATACATCGACATCAACGGTGAATTTGTCGTCGTTGACCATCTTCTTGTTAAAATAGTTGCCTATCACATAAGAATAGAGTCGGGGCGTACTGCCTTTTTCCAGTTCTTCAATGCCGCGTCTTCGTTCTTGAATCATCTGGATGATGTGTGGGACCTGATGCTTGGCAACATCTATTTTCATCGCTTCCTTTTCTTCAGAGTCGGTCTTCATGAACGGCAGACAAACGTATGACTCAGGCATGATGACGGAAAACAGACTCTCGGCCTGCAAGGGACTTTCAGGGTGAACACCGTTGAACAGGACAGCTCGCAGTTCTTTGTTAAGAATCGTCATCGCTTCACCCATGTTGTCACCACAGGTGGTCAGAGCCCAACAAAAAACCTCCCCCTGATGGCCATCAGACATCTCGAAAGACAGTTGTCTGATGAACTCCCGTACGATTCTTGGCGGTTGCCATCCATGCGTCGGAAAGCAAAAACCGATGCGCTCCCCGTCTTTCAATGAAAACAGAAACCGTTTTTCCCTGATAAGTTCAGGGATGAAAAGCAGATCTTCATGAAGGGCTTCGGCTATCTGCTGTGCCACCCATTTGGTATTACCTGTACCAGAAAAATAGAATATCATGGTTGCAAAGGTACAAAAATTAGATTAAAGAGAACAGAAATATTAAAAATATTTATTTCCTTTTGTCGGATAGAATATTTTTAGTACCTTTGCACGCTATAAAATGATAAGCAAGAAAATACAATAAAAATATGGCAAAGAAATTCGCCGAACATAACGGCTTGAATCTTACCCAGGTGAATAACGACATCCTGGAAATGTGGCGGGAGAAGAATGTCTTCTGGCGCTCTGTCGATGAGCGTGAGGGTTGTCCCCAGTTTGTTTTCTTCGAGGGTCCTCCCTCGGCCAACGGTCATCCCGGCATCCACCATGTGCTGGCCCGTACCATCAAGGATACCTTTAATCGCTATAAGACGATGAAAGGCTATCAGGTGAAACGTAAAGCAGGTTGGGATACCCACGGACTGCCTGTAGAACTGGGCGTCGAGAAGGAGTTGGGTATTACCAAGGCAGATATCGATAACAAGGATTCTGACAAGTATATTTCTACGGAGGACTACAACAAGAAGTGCCGTGAGAACGTGATGATGTTCACGCAGGAATGGCGCGACCTCACGGAGAAGATGGGTTACTTCGTCGATCTTGACAATCCGTATATCACATACGATAATAAATATATTGAGACCCTGTGGTGGCTGCTCCAACAGTTCTATAAGAAGGGACTGCTCTACAAAGGCTATACCATCCAACCGTACTCACCAGCTGCGGGTACAGGTCTGAGTTCACATGAGTTGAACCAGCCCGGTTGCTATCGCGACGTGAAAGATACCACCGTGACTGCTCTCTTCAAGGCATTGAACCCCAAGGAGGAGTGGACGAAGTGGGGTACTCCGTACTTCGTGGCGTGGACCACTACACCGTGGACATTGCCTTCAAACACAGCTCTCTGTGTAGGTCCGAAGATCGACTATGTAGCCGTTGAGACCTATAATGCCTATAATGGTGAGAAGATCACGATCATCCTGGCAGAAAGCCGACTGAATGCCTATCTTGCTCCGGAGGGTAATATTACCGATGGTGAGGAAATGCCTGAATATAACAAGGGTGAGAAGTTTGTGCCTTATCGTATCGTAGGCCGCTATACTGGTGAAGAGCTTGTTGGTATGAAGTATCAGCAGTTGATGCCTTGGGTAAAACCATCAGCCAAACTTGATCAGAATGCAGCCGACTACGTGAAGGCCTATGCAGCCGCTCACCCAGAGAAGGTGTTTGTCGGAGAGAACGGCAAAGATCAGTTTGTTGAGATGGAGAGTGAGGCGTTCCGCGTGATCCCCGGTGATTACGTCACAACAGAGGATGGTGCTGGTATCGTACATATTGCGCCTACCTTTGGTGCTGATGATGCCAAGGTGGCTAAGGATGCCCACATCCCGAGCTTGTTCCTTATTAATAAAAAAGGTGAGACTCGTCCGATGGTTGACCTGCAGGGTAAGTATTACGTGATGGGTGAGCTTGACGACAACTTCATTGAGAAGTGCGTCGATAAGGCAGCCTATGGTCATCACGCAGGCGACTATGTGAAGAATGCCTATGCACCAGAGTTCAACAAGGACGGCAAGTATGATGAGCTGGCTGCTTCAAAGGCCGAAGACCTGAACATCGTGATCTGTATGGAGATGAAGCAGGAGGGTACAGCGCTCAAGATTGAGAAGCATGTACACAACTATCCACACTGCTGGCGTACAGACAAGCCCGTGCTCTACTATCCGCTTGACTCATGGTTCATCCGTTCGACCGCCAAGAAAGACCGTATGTTCGAACTGAACAAGACCATCAACTGGCAGCCAGAGTCAACAGGTACAGGTCGTTTTGGCAACTGGCTTGAGAACCTGAACGACTGGAATCTCTCCCGTTCGCGTTTCTGGGGAACACCGCTTCCTATCTGGCGCGATGAGGATGGCAAGGAAATCTGTATTGGATCCGTAGAGGAGCTCTACCATGAGATAGAGAAGGCAGTCAAGGCAGGTTTCATGACCTCGAACCCCTTGAAGGACAATGGCTTCGTGCCTGGCGACATGTCGAAGGAGAACTACGACAAGATCGACCTTCATCGTCCTTATGTCGATAACATCGTGCTCGTTTCAGAGAGTGGCAAGCCCATGAAGCGTGAGACCGACCTGATTGACGTATGGTTTGATTCAGGTTCAATGCCTTACGCTCAGATTCACTATCCGTTTGAGAATAAGGAGTTGATAGACAAAGGCATCGCCTTCCCATGTGACTTTATCAACGAGGGTGTTGACCAGACTCGTGGCTGGTTCTTTACCCTGCATGCCATTGCTACTATGATTTTCGACTCTGTGGCTTTCAAGAACGTAATCTCTTCCGGTCTTGTGCTTGATGCCAAGGGTAACAAGATGTCGAAGCACGTTGGTAACGTGGTGAACCCATTCGATATGATCGAGAAGTATGGCTCAGATGCCGTCCGTCTGTATATGATGACCAACTCAGAGCCATGGGACAACCTGAAGTTCGACCCAGAGGGTGTGGATGAAGTTCGCCGTAAGTTCTTCGGCACCTTATATAATACCTACAGTTTCTTTGCACTGTATGCTAATGTGGATGGTTTCGATCCGGCTACACCACAGGTGGCATTCGACAAGCGTCCTGAGATCGACCGTTGGATCCTGTCTTGTCTGAACACGCTTGTCAAGGGTGTGGAGGCAGAACTCGACAGTTATGATCCCACACGTGCAGGTCGATTGATTGACGCCTTCGTGAACGACGACCTGAGTAACTGGTTTGTCCGCCTGAACCGCAAACGTTTCTGGGGTAAGGAGATGAGTGAAGACAAGCTCTCGGCTTACCAGACGCTCTATACCTGTCTGATGACTGTGGCCAAACTGTTGGCACCGTTTGCTCCTTTCTATGCAGACCAGTTGTATAAGGACCTTGGTGGTGAACTCGACTCAGTACATCTGGACAAGTTCCCCGTAGCCGATGAGGCTCAGATAGACAAGGACCTTGAGGCCCGTATGGAGATGGCTCAGAAGATTACCTCAATGGTTCTGGCCCTGCGCCGTAAGGTGAATATCAAGGTGCGTCAGCCACTGCAGGCCATCATGATTCCTGCTGTTGACGAGACACAGAAGAAACATATCGAGGCTGTTAAGGACCTGATTATGAACGAGGTTAACGTCAAGGAACTCCGTTTCGTAGAGGGTGCAGGTGTGTTGGTTAAGAAAGTGAAGTGTAACTTCCGTACGATGGGTAAGAAGTTCGGCAAGCTCATGAAGAGTGTGGCTTCCGCTATGGATGCCCTGACTCAGGAGCAGATCGCAGAACTTGAGAAGGTGGGTACTGTCAGCATCAATGTTGATGGTCAGGACGTTGTTGTTGAGGCTGCCGATGTGGAGATTATCAGTGAGGATATTCCAGGCTGGCTGGTTGCCAACGAGGGTAACCTGACAGTGGCTCTTGAGGTTGAACTCAATGAAGAGCTCAAGAACGAGGGTATGGCTCGTGAACTCATCAACCGTATCCAGAACATCCGTAAGGAAAGTGGTCTTGAGATTACCGATCGTATCAATGTTGAGGTGACTCCTCACGATGATGTGAAGAAGGCTTTAGACAGTTTTGCCGACTATGTCAAGACACAGGTGCTAGCAGACAGTATCAACTTGCAACCAAATGACGGTCAGGAAGTTGACTTCGATGAGTTTAAGTTGAACATTAAATTAATAAAACAATAAATAATCAATAACTAAACAATTAATATTATGGCAGAGAAGACTCGCTATACCGACGAAGAGCTCGAGGAGTTCCGTCAGATTATCAATGAGAAGATGGCTTTGGCCAAGCGTGACTATGATCAGATGATGCGCGTTCTGACAAACCAGGACTCCAATGATGTTGATGATACGTCACCAACCTATAAAGCATTGGAGGAGGGTAGTGCTACCCAGTCGAAAGAAGAGCTTATCACGATGGCTGCCCGCCAGCAGAAGTTCATCCAAGGTCTGAAAGCAGCCCTGGTCCGTATTGAGAACAAGACCTATGGCATCGACCGTATCACGGGTAAACTGATTCCCAAGGAGCGCTTACGTGCTGTGCCTCATGCTACCCTGAGTGTAGAGTCGAAGTTGAATCAGCAGAAGAAGTGACTACGACGAATCATCCAATGATCACCAAAGGAAGACTGGCGACACTGATTGTAGTCGCCATTCTCCTTATTGACCAAGCCATCAAAATCTGGGTGAAGACCTCCATGTGTCTGCATGAGAGTATCCATGTGACAGACTGGTTTTATATCACCTTTATCGAGAACATGGGGATGGCATTCGGGATGCAGTTGGGAAGCAAGGTCGTCTTGTCGCTGTTCCGTGTGATTGCTATTACCCTGTTGGGCTACTATACCTGTCTGGAAATCAGACGTCAGGCAAAAACAGGTTATATCGTTTGTCTGGCCATGATCTTTGCAGGTGCTGTGGGCAACCTGATTGACTGTCTCTTCTATGGGTTGATTTTTAACGAGTCGTCTCCGTATTACGTCTCATACT
The DNA here is from genome assembly GCA_900315035.1 of uncultured Prevotella sp. GTDB lineage: Bacteria > Bacteroidota > Bacteroidia > Bacteroidales > Bacteroidaceae > Prevotella. The sequence goes on along the minus strand of OMXO01000010.1, from coordinate 24,869 downwards.
TTGTACCCTTCGGGTCTGGTTATGCACCATTCCTCATGGGTAAGGTCGTGGATATGTTCTATTTCCCGTTGATAGAGACGGAATGGCCATTGTGGATGCCCTTTGTCGGTGGAGAGCATTTTGTCTTCTTCAGTCCTGTCTTTAATTTTGCAGATGCAAGTATCAGTGTGAGTGTGGTAGTGCTCCTACTGTTTTATCGTGAGGAGATCAGTAAGATATCCTTGTCCCGGAAATTGGAAAAGAACGAAGCAGATAAGGTATGACTACATATAGAGTACATCGGTTGATATTACTGGCTCTCGGGTTGCTGTTTGTTGCATGTAAGCCGACTATTCCAGGTGATGTCATACAGCCCGATGATATGGAAGACCTTCTATATGACTATTATGTGGCACAAGGCATCCGTTCCGATTACTCCCAGGGCGAAGACTACCGATTACAATATAACCATGGACTTGTGTTCAAGAAATATGGCGTCACCGAGGCACAGTTCGACTCTTCCATGGTGTATTACTACAACCATCTTGAAGACCTGTACAAGATTTACGAGAGAGTACAGAAACGTCTCAGTGAAGACGCTGTGGAGTTAGGTGCATCTTCAAGTGAGGTGGAAAGATATATGACTCATTCACTCTCAGGAGATACGGCTGACATCTGGACAGCCCGTCGCCATCAGATCCTCTTCCCTCAGTCGCCTTATAATATCTACCAGTTCTCGCAGAAGGCTGATACAGCCTGTCATAGCAACGACAGTTATATGCTCACCTTCGGGTGCAGTTTTCTTGTACAGAGCGGTTCCAGAAATGCCACCGTCCTGTTGTCTGTCGTTTATGAGAACGACAGTGTCATCACTCAGAGCATGAGTGTGCCTATGATGGGCATTGCCAAACTGAATATACCTATCTGCAGCCTTCGTCCCAAAGAGTTCAAGGGCTATCTGTATATGGGTATGCGTCAGGGTCAGGATAATGATAACGATATGTGTATGTTCATGGCAGACCATATCCAACTGATTCGTTTCCATCATCCGGAACTGTCGGCTACAGAGACGCCTCAAGAAGCCGACCAACCAGCGTCTGTCACGAGTGATAGCACCAAACTGCATTCAGACTCCTTAAAACCCAGAGTCCATAAACTTGGGGAAAGGCCTGTGCCGGTAAAGCCTGATGCAGAACCTTCCAACCAACGAAGAATAGAACCATTAACTAAAAAATAATCATTATGAAATTTCGTCTATCTTTAATGAATTTCCTTGAGTTTGCTGTATGGGGTGCTTACTTGACCTGTATGGGAAACTATCTTGGAGTGGCAGGACTGGGTAATCAGATATCCTGGTTCTATGCTATTCAAGGAATAGTCAGTATCTTTATGCCTACCCTGATGGGTATTGTTGCTGACAGGTATATGCAACCACAGCGCGTACTTGGTCTCTGTCATCTGTTAGCAGGAGGCTTCATGTTGGCTTGTTGGTGGATGGGATTTCAGGCTGGCTTCGGACAAGAGCTGCCCAACAAATCGCTGTTTATTACATTCTATACCCTCAGCGTCGCTTTCTATATGCCAACCATCGCACTGGCCAATACCACTGCGTTTACAATCCTGAAGAATAACGGGTTGGATACCGTGAAGGATTTCCCGCCAATCCGTGTGTTAGGAACCGTTGGTTTTATCATGACCATGTGGTTTGTCAACTGTGCCATCCTCGAAGACGGCTCTTTCTCATTCACCCTGTCCGAGAGTGCTCATAAGTTCCAGTACACTTACATGCAGTTCTTTGTTTCCGGTATCTTGAGTATCGTACTCTGGCTCTACTGCTATACACTGCCAGTATGTAAACTGGAGAAGAAAGAGAATGTGTCTCTGGCAGAGAGTTTCGGACTGAGTGCCTTTAAGTTGTTCAAGAAAAAGAAGATGGCATTGTTCTTTATCTTCTCGGCCTTATTGGGTATGTGCCTGCAGGTGACGAATGGTTATGCAGGACCGTTTATTACCAGTTTCAAGGGAAGTGCCGATGCTGCCATCTCCTCATCGTTTGCTGCTAATAACGCCACACTGCTCACCAGTATCTCACAGATCAGTGAGGCTCTCTGTATCCTAATGATACCGTTTTTCCTCAAACGATATGGTATCAAGGTGGTGATGTTGATGTCCATGTTTGCATGGGTGTTCCGTTTCGGTTTCTTTGGAATCGGTAATCCTGCCATGCCTGGTGTTATCATGTTTATCTTGTCGTGTATCGTCTATGGTGTGGCATTCGATTTCTTCAATGTCTCTGGTGGTATCTTTGTTGATCAGGAGTGCGCCCCCTCCGTCAAGGCATCGGCTCAGGGTCTGTTTATGATGATGACCAATGGTGTAGGAGCTACCTTCGGCACATTGGCTGCTGGTGAGATTGTCAATCATTACTGTCAATGGGACAACGGGTTCTTGCAGGGTGAGTGGACTACTTGTTGGTTTATCTTCTCTGCTTTTGCATTAGTCGTAGCAGTTTCCTTTGCCCTGGTTTTCCACCCGGAAAAAGCCCCCAGTACCACAGAGTGATGAAGGAGATCAGATTTTTCTATGTGCCTGAAGCTGCCCAGCAGCAGGAATTACCTCAGGAAGAGGCGCTCCATGCCATGCGTGTCCTCCGTCTGAAAGACGGTGATGAGATGTATCTGATGGATGGGGTGGGGAATTTCTATCGGGCACGAGTGACGCTTGCTGCTGCTCATCACTGCTATTATGAGATAGAGGAGACATTGCCGCAAGCGCCACAATGGAAAGGTCGTCTGCATCTTGCTATTGCACCGACAAAGATGATAGACAGGATCGAATGGATGGTAGAGAAAGTGGTTGAGGTCGGTGTGGATGAGGTGACGTTTGTTGACTGTCAGTTCTCTGAGCGACGCCAGATCAAGTGCACACGTCTGGAGAAGATTGCAGTTTCAGCCATGAAACAGAGTCATAAGGCCTGGAAACCCGTGTTGAATGATATGATGTCGTTTAAGCATTTTATCCAACAGCCTTTTACTGGCCGCAAATATATCGCCCATTGCTATGAGGAGATACCGCGTACCTATCTATTCGATGAACTCCGCAAGCCTTCGGACAGCCCGGATGCTGTCGTTATGATAGGGCCAGAGGGAGATTTCTCTGTTCAAGAGGTACAGACAGCCATAGATGCAGGTTTCATATCTGTGGATTTAGGTAAGAGCCGCTTGCGTACAGAGACAGCAGGACTGTCTGCCGTTATGATGATGCAACTATCACAAGAAATGAATAATAACAAATAAAAACAGGATCATATGACTGACGAAAAAATCATGTCAACCATCAAACCTGATGGTGAGTACTGGCAGCCGGAAATCGAGACGATGCCAAGAGAGCAGCTTGAAGCGCTGCAGGTAAAGAAACTCAAAGAGAGTATTAGAATTGCCCTGAACTCTCCATTCTATAAGAAACGGTTGGGCGATCTGGGTATCACCCCTGATTCTATCAACAGTCTTGAAGACCTCCGGAAGATTCCCTTCACCACGAAGCAGGATCTGCGTGACAACTATCCCTTCGGACTCGTTGGTGCGAATATGGATGATGCCGTCCGTATCCACTCCACAAGTGGTACCACGGGAAATCCCTGTGTCGTTATCTATTCAGAACATGATATCTGCTCATGGGCCAATATGATTGCCCGTAACCTCTATATGGTAGGTTGCCGTAAGAGTGATGTCTTCCAGAACTCCAGTGGTTATGGTATGTTTACTGGTGGTCTGGGCTTCCAGTATGGTGCAGAATGGTTGGGTGCTATGACAGTTCCTGCTGCTGCAGGTAACTCTAAGCGCCAGATTAAGTTCATTAAGGACTTCGGTACTACCTGTCTGCATGCCATCCCGTCATATGCCATCCGTCTGGCAGAAGTCTTTAAAGAGGAAGGAGTAGATCCTGCCTCCACCAAACTCCGTACCCTGTGTATCGGTGCTGAGCCCCACACAGAGGAGCAGCGCAGACGTATAGAGCGTATGCTGGGTGTAAAAGCCTACAATTCGTTTGGTATGACAGAGATGAATGGTCCTGGTGTCGCTTTCGAGTGCAAGTATCAGGATGGTATGCATCTCTGGGAAGATAACTATATTGTAGAAATCGTGGATCCAGACACCTTGGAGCCAGTGCCTGACGGTGTGATGGGTGAGATGGTGCTTACCACGCTTGACCGTAATATGATGCCAATCTTGCGCTATCGCACTCGCGACCTTACGCGCATCATTGCTGAGCCGTGTAAGTGTGGACGTACGCATCGCCGTATTGACCGTATCAAGGGTCGTACCGACGATATGTTTATCATCAAGGGAGTGAATGTGTTCCCGATGCAGGTAGAAAAGATCCTTGTGCAGTATCCGGGACTTGGCAGCAACTATCTGATCACCCTCGAGACCATCGATGATAACGATGTGATGACCGTAGAGGTGGAACTCGAAGGCCTGGAGACAGATATTTATCCTGAGATGCAGCAGATGATGAAAGACATCCAGCGTGCCTTGAAGGATGAAATCCTGTTGACTCCGCGTGTGAAGCTTGTGAAAAAAGGCTCTCTGCCCCAAAGTGAGGGTAAGGCCGTGCGTGTAAAGGATCTTAGACCAAGTAGAGGATGAAGAAACTTCTGATGGGATGGCTGCTTTCTGTAGCTCTGTGTGCACCTGCTCAGCATCTGACCATTCGTGACGTCTTCAAGTCGATGCCAGATTCACTGATGCCTTACCTGTCGAATAACAACAGGCTCGACTTCATAGATTTCATGGATTCAAACATGAAGGCAGAAGTCAAGAATCAGTTTGGTGGCAATAGCATCATGACAGCATTGACAGAAGACAGCCTTTCCATTCATATGAATCATGCCATGAGGGTAGATATGCTTCTGTTGAACCTCGACGAACCAGTTGACACGATTCGGCAGGTTGTGGTTCTCGCTGAAACATTTGTGACAGACTCTGTCTATGGTGAAAGCTGTGTGAAGTATTATACGCCTAACTGGCAACCCATCTATCAATCTTTTCCATGGAGTGAGATACAACAGCAACGGATAGAAAGAATACTTCTGCAAAATATTCTTAAATGGAATGCAGATAAGCTTAACAAGAGTTAAATTATATTCTTTTGTGGCCGAATGTAGATGGTAAGTCGGGATTTCTTTCTATATTTGCATTGTGTTTTTCATGGTATTAGATTATTAAGGTTAATTTGGAATCTTATTTATCGCGAGATAAGTATTATTCGCTCTCCATGCGCAGTACAAGTTTTTTTTATGTAATGCGGATGGTTTAAAAAAAGGGAGCCTGAGAAGGTTCCCTTTTTCTGTTTAGTATGTAGTATGTTTTCTGATTATTTGGTTGCGATCTTCATGAATACAGGATAGTGGTCAGAATAGCTCAGGTCCTTTTTATAGTAGCTGAGACCTTCCAGTTCCTTATCATGGAAGATGTAGTCGATACGCACCATCTTCTTTCCTCCGCGGAAGGTATGCATGAAACCGCTTCCACACTCTTTAAAACCATCAATCTTGTCTCCAAGCATCGTGTTATAGACATAAGAGTAGGGGACATCGTTGAAGTCACCGCAGACAATAATCGGGTGATTCGACTCGCGCATATCCATTGCCAACATATTGGCCTGGCCTGATCGGGCAATCATACCAAGAGTATAATTACCATAGATCGCATTGATAAGTGCATTGTTTTGAACCTCTAATCCGTTATTCGCCATTTTGGTGGCTCGTCTGAGTGTGCTGTTCAGACCGGTTGTCTCAAGATGCACATTATAGACACGGTAAATATTATCGTTGACGTTGATCTCTGCCCACATGGCACTGTTGTTGGTCATCTCGAACTTGATGTTCTTTGAATTGGTGATCGGATAGCGACTATAGATCATCATATCGCTCTGGCCTTGGGCATGATAGGGGAAATACTCTTTATAGGAGTCAGAGTTCTTCTTATCGCCGGCAAAGTCACTATACTCCTGGAAACAGACAATATCCACTTTCTGTTTCTTCATCTCAGAAAGAATATCCTGTGCCATGAACCCCGATGTCTCCAGACTGAATCTTGCCACGTTATAGGTCACTAACTTGATGCCAGGTTTACTGTCGGCACTCTCGTCAAGCGATCCAAACTTATAGAGAGTCCCGGTATAAGGGATACAGCATAAGATGGTGATCAGTGGCATAATCATCCAGTGGAACTTACGTAAGACCAACCAATAGATCAGGAAGACGATATTTCCTAAAATCAAGATTGGCAACGCATAGACAAGCATAGCTCTTGCTGCATTTCCTGCTGGTGGTACGTTACCACCATAGAGTCCTACAAAGGTGAATATCATCAACAGGAATGTGATGATCAGCATCATGAGAGAGAAATATTTCTGTACAGCAAGTTTTCCCATATTGATTTGTTGTTGATTTTAGTCGTTCAGATATTTCCTTACCACTTCTATCAGATTCTCCACCTTGAAGGGCTTAGCCAGGAAATCATCACAGCCAGCAGCTTTCGCTTCACGGACATTCTCTTCAAAAGCATAGGCGCTAAGGGCGACAACAGGGGTGTCGCTGGATACCTCTTTAATGATACGTGTGGCATCCAGACCATTCATCTCTGGCATACGGATATCCATCAGGATCATATCGGGTTTCTCGTCCTCGTTGATGGTGACGGCTTCAATGCCATTATGCGCGCGTAACAGACGATAGCGCTTCTGGAGCACAATCTTCACCAGTTCATAGTTGCTGTCTTCATCCTCGGCCACAAGGATCTTTTTCATCTTCGCATCGTCAGAACGTTCGCTGATGCGGATTGTACGGACGCTGGTCGTTGAGGCAGTCTTCGTCTGGTCTAAACCGCCGATTGTTCCTTCGAACGGCATGACGAAATGGAAGGTAGAGCCCTTTCCGACCTCAGATTCTACAGAGATGGTTCCTCCAAGCTTTTCCACAATTATCTTACAGAGTGGCAGACCTAAGCCATAACCGTTCTTGGTGGTCTCTGCATCTCTTGAGACGTAGGTCTCGAAGATCTGTTCTATATCCTCCTTGGCAATTCCCGAACCAGTATCTTCTACGAAGAACTCGATCTTCTGAGCTTCTTCCTGCAACTTATAACCATAGGTGATGCGGCCTGTAGCAGTATGCTTCAGCGCATTACTGATGAGATTGGAGAAAACCTGAGTCAGACGGTTAGAATCAGTATTCATTGTCACTGTCATCAATGGCTTTTCCCAAACCAGTTTCACGGTGTCAGGACAACGGAACTTGAATATATTCTTCACACCGGCACAAAGCTCGTTGAGGTCTGTTGATGTCTTCTTCATCACAATCTCGCCCGACTCTACACGCGACAGGTCGAGAATCTCATTGACAAGACTTTGTAAGCGGTTGTTGTTGCTTTCGATAATCTCGTAGAACTTCATACGGTCCTCCTGAGAGTCTGTCTCCACGATCACTCTCGAGAAACCTTCAATAGCATTGAGTGGTGTGCGGATTTCATGGCTCATGTTTGCGAGAAAAAGTGACTTCATCTTGCTGGCATTCTCTGCCTTCTGAGCCTTTTCCTCGTATTCCTTTAGCTTCTTGTTTGCTATCGCCAACTGCTCGTTAGCAAGCATCAGCTTGCGGTTGGCATCTGCGAATTTCTGCAAGAGAATCTCTTTCTCGTCTTTTTCCATCTCTTCCTAAACATTCAAAAGGATGGTGCAAAAATAATAAAAATATTTGAATAAAAAAAATATAATGGAGAAATTTTCAACTTCTTTTTGCTTTTTCCCATGTTCCGGTATGTCCGTGACTCTTCAAATAAGCCATCCCGCGGAAGACATTCAGGTTCATGAAGACGAAATAATAGGTCGTGTATAACAACTTATTCTTGTGTCCGTTGCGGTTCAGGAACCATCCGCAGAAAGCCATCATATAGAACAGTATCTGCAGGACAAGAAGTACCGTGTAGAAAGTACCAGCACCTGTTGCCACAAGTGCGATGTTGGCTAACAGCAACAGTACCAATGCCACAGGAGCGACGCTCCATCGCAGTACACGATGACTGATATACTGGAAGGTCACAAGGGGTTGGCGGAAAGGATTGAGCATCTTTCTGAGCCACCAGATACTTTGCAGTCCGCCAGCAGCAATGCGACGTTTGCGCTTCGACTCCTCAAAGATGTTGGCAGAGCCATATTCCTGTGCATAGGCATCGGGTGTGTAGGCGATACGCTTGCCATCATCGACAATCTGCATCGACATCATGAAATCATCGAGCAATGCTTCATCCGGTACTTCTTTGACAAGAGTGGGGTCGATGGCATATAACTCGCCAGCAGCTCCCATCGCGGAATAGAGTTCGCTGTCCCATTTCTTCAACGTACTCTCATATTTCCAGTACAGGCCTTCGCCTTCTGCCGCCATCTCTCCTTCCTGTCTGGCAGCAACGCGCTTCTCACCTGACACGCATCCTACGGTAGGATCCATAAACAGGCGGGCTATTTCGCGCAAGGCCGTTTTGTTAATCATCGTATTAGCATCGGTAAAGGCCACATAGCGGGTCTTAAGTTCCTGCAGACCATGTTTCAGGGCTGCGCTCTTTCCCCTGCGTTCAGGACTGAACACGACATCCACCTCGGGATAAGCAGCCAGCCTCTCATTCGTATGGTCGTTGCTGCCATCGGTGACCCACATGATGCGCAACTTATCCTTGGGATAGTCGAGTGCCAGCGTGTTGATCATCTTCTCTGCTACAACGTCTTCCTCGTTATAGGCACAGATCATCAGTGTCATGGTGGGCAGTTCCTCATCACTCGGCAGAACGGCCTCATGGGGTCCTCCCATGAGAAGCCGTTTTACCCGGATGATCAGATAGAGTAGTATGCCGTAGCCGATGTATGTATAAAACACGGTAAACAAACATACCCATAATAGAATCTTAAGTACTGTCATAACCGACTCCTCCTTTCTTTCTTTTGGTTATTTCGCCTCAATCTCCTCCTTCATGTCGATAAACTGCTTTTCTGAGTCGTAGAACTCATACTGCAGGAACGCCAGCTTCTGTGAGGGTATCACGTGTACACCCAGACCGTACTTCATCTGCCATTGGCGCTTCAGGCTGAAGACGCCCTTATTGATATAGGCAGCCACGTAGGGGTGAACGTGCAAATAGAACTTCTTCATGCCAATCTTATTGACAAGGGTGTCAATCTTATTCTCTAACGTGTCTGTAAACAGGATACTCGACTTAATCGTACCCTTCCCGAAACAAGTAGGACATACCTCTTCCACATTGACGCTCATAGCTGGACGAACGCGCTGACGGGTAATCTGCATCAGTCCGAACTTCGAGAGTGGCAGGATGTTATGCTTGGCCCGGTCCTTCTGCATGTTCTTACACATACGTTCATACAGCATCTGACGATCCTCTGGCAGTTTCATGTCGATGAAGTCAACGATGATGATACCACCCATGTCACGAAGGCGTAGTTGACGGGCCAACTCGTCTGCAGCACCTAAGTTGGTTTCCAGAGCGTTGGTCTCCTGATTGTTCTCCTTCTTGATGCGCGTACCACTGTTCACATCAACAACGTGCATCGCCTCGGTATGCTCAATGATGAGGTAGGCACCGTGCTTGTAGTTGACCGTTTTGCCGAATCCAGATTTTAACTGTTTGGTCACGTTAAAGTTGTCGAAGATAGGCACATTCCCATTATACAACTTGACGATTTCCTTTTTCTCTGGGGCAATCATTCCCAGGTAGTTCTTGATTTCCTCTAAGATGCTGCTGTCGTTGATGTAGATGCCGTCGTAAGTGGGATTGAACAGATCACGAAGCAAAGCGACGGCCCTGCTTTCCTCCTCAAAGCATATTTGTGGGCGTTCTGTCGTTCTTTGTACTTTGGTGATGGTGTCTTCCCATCGTTTCAGCAGAATCTTCAGCTCTGCATCGAGCTCAGCAGCCCGTTTGCCTTCAGCTACCGTCCTGACGATGACGCCGAAGTTCTTGGGCTTAATGCTCTGGATCAGCTGTTTCAGACGTGTACGTTCTTCACCGCGTTTGATCTTCGTAGAGACGGAGACGCTGTTGTCAAATGGGATCAATACCAGATAGCGCCCGGCGAAACTGAGTTCGCAGGTGAGACGCGGTCCCTTGGTGTTGATGGGCTCTTTGACAATCTGTACGAGTATCTCCTGTCCTACCTTCAGCGTGTTGGCGATACTGCCGTCTTTCTTCAGCTCAGGCTGTATGTTAGCCTTCTGGATAGGGTAGAGCTTCTTACGGTCGCTTACAACCTGTTTCAGGTATTTCTCGTAAGAGTAAAACTGACTTCCCAAGTCAAGATAATGCAGGAAGGCAACGCGTTCAGAGCCGACATCGACGAAGCAGGCATTAAGGCCAGGCATCAGTTTTTTAACCTTTGCTACATAGATGTTACCAACCGAGAACGACACGGTGCGCTGCTCTTCCTGGTATTCTACCAGTTCCTTGTCTTCGAGCAGGGCAATCGATATGTCTTTTGGCTGGACATCGATGATTACTTCACTTGTCATTTGCTTCTTGCTGTTACTTGTGGGTTGTCTTTAAAACTAAAAAGGGTGTGTCGCTATCCTTACAGATTAGCTGGCACACTCCTTTCATTCTCTTTCTGACGTCACTGGGCAAGTGCTTACTTGCTCTTATGACGATTCTTGCGCAGTCTCTTCTTACGCTTGTGAGTAGCCATCTTGTGGCCCTTCTTTTTCTTTCCGTTTGGCATATCTGTTATAATTTAAAATGTTAATTACTTCATCTTCTCAATAAAACTCTTCGATGGCTTGAAAGCCGGGAAGTCGTGTGCTTCGATAACTATCGTCGTATTCTTAGAGATGTTACGAGCCGTCTTCTTGGCACGACGCTTGACAACGAAGGTTCCGAAGCCGCGAAGGTAAACGTTCTCTTTGCTCTCGGCAAGACTGTAACGAATTTCCTCCATAAATGCCTCGACAGTTGTGGCTACATCTTTTTTGGCAACACCAGTCTCCTCAGCAATTTTGTTGATGATTTCTGCCTTTGTCATTTTTCTATTCCTTATATTAATAATGTGAAATTCTAAAATTTGTTGATTTCGGACTGCAAAGTTACTAATTTTCAGTTGATTACCGAAATATTTCTATGTTTTTTTTCAAAAAAAAGCATTTTTAATGGTTCTTTGGGGGGATTTTTGTAACTTTGCAACGAAAAAACAAGGAATTATTCAAATGAAGCAGACTAAAATTGTGGCCAGCATCAGTGACCGTCGTTGTGACCCCAGCTTCATCCGCAGTCTTTTCGAGGCGGGTATGAATGTGGTCAGGATGAATACGGCCCATGCCAATGAGGAGGGTATCAAACAAATCATCAAAAATGTACGTTCGGTGAGTCGTCATATCGGCATCCTGATCGACACGAAGGGTCCAGAGGTGCGTACGACGGGCTGTGCCGAACCGATACAGTTCTGGGAAGGTGATATGGTGAAGATCTTCGGAAGACCGGAGATGGATTCCACCCACGACATGATCAACCTCTCGTACACGAACTTCGCTTCTGATGTGTGTGAGGGCTGTCATATTCTCTTCGATGATGGTGCCCTCGACATGGAGGTGATGGCTATCAATGGGCCTGCCGTCATCGCTCAGGTGAAGAACGATGGGGTGCTGGGTGCTCATAAGAGTGTGAATGTGCCTGGCGTACATATCGCACTACCTACACTTACAGAAAAAGACCGCAAGAATATCATGCTGGCTATCGATGAGGATATCGACTTCATCGCTCATTCGTTTGTGCGCTCAGCTGCTGATGTACGGGCTGTACAGGCTATCCTCGATGCTTTCAACTCCGACATCAAGATCATCTCGAAGATTGAGAATCAGGAGGGAGTGGATAACATCGACGAGATTATCGAGGCATCCTATGGTATCATGATTGCCCGAGGCGATCTGGGTATCGAGGTACCTATCGAGCGTATTCCTGGTATCCAGCGCCAGATTATCCGTAAGTGTATCATGGCAAAGAAACCTGTGATTGTGGCTACGCAGATGTTGCATACCATGATTAACAATCCGCGTCCGACGCGTGCAGAGGTTACGGATATTGCGAATGCCATCTATTCTCATACCGATGCCCTTATGCTGTCGGGTGAGACTGCCAGTGGTAAGTATCCTGTTGAGGCTGTACAGACGATGGCCTCTATCGCAGAACAGGCCGAGAAAGATCTCAGTCTGCGAGGCGTTATCGATGTGCCCTTGTCAGAGAACTGCGATATCCGTGAGTTTATGGCTTTTGGAGCTATTCAGGCCACAGAGAAACTAGGTGTGAAAGGTATCATCACCGATAATGTTACAGGTAATACCGCTCGTATGCTTGCAGCCTTCAGAGGTCCGCATCCTGTACTCGCTATCTGTTACAACGACAAGCTTCAGCGCCTGCTGAATCTCAGTTATGGTGTCATCCCTGTCTTCCAGAAGGAGCATATCGACAACGAACAGCTCTTCCTGGCTGCCGTCAGGATGCTACGTCAGAAAGGCTTTGTTGAACTCGACGATCGTATTGCCTACCTCAGTGGAAACATCGGTGGGGGCGGTGGAACCAAGTTCCTCGAGATCAATACGGTGAAAGAGGTGTTTGATCACAAATACCAGTTCCATCTGCCTAAAGTGTAATTCATTCTTATCCAAATAACCAGTTACGATATGGCTACAGTTGACGACAAGAAAGTGATTTTCTCGATGGTCGGAGTGAGCAAGACCATTCAGCAGAACCAGAAACAAGTGCTCAAGAACATCTACCTCAGTTTCTTCTATGGGGCAAAGATCGGTATCATTGGTCTGAATGGTGCCGGTAAATCGACACTGATGAAGATTATTGCCGGACTCGACCAACAGTATCAGGGCAACGTCGTATGGAGTCCTGGATATACCGTTGGCTATCTGCCTCAGGACCCACCGCTTAACGAAGAGAAGACGGTGAAGGAGAATGTGATGGAAGGTGTGCAGCACGTCTATGATGCTCTGGCAGAATATGATGAGATCAATGTGAAATTCGGACTTCCCGAATATTACGAGGATCCCGATAAGATGGAGAAGTTGATGGCCCGTCAGGCAGAACTGCAGGATGTGATCGATTCGACTGATGCCTGGAATATGGACTCGAAGTTAGACCGTGCGATGGCGGCTCTCAACTGTCCTCCTGGCGACTGGAGCGTGAAGACGCTCTCTGGAGGAGAACGTCGTCGGGTGGCTCTCTGTCGGTTGTTGTTACAGAAGCCCGATGTGCTGTTGCTCGACGAGCCTACCAACCATCTCGATGCCGAGTCTATCGACTGGCTCGAACAGCATCTGCAGCAGTATGAGGGAACGGTTATCGCAGTGACCCACGACCGCTATTTCCTCGACGATGTGGCAGAGTGGATCCTTGAACTTGATCGTGGTGAGGGTATTCCCTGGAAGGGCAACTATTCTTCCTGGTTGGAACAGAAGTCTCAGCGTCTGGCTCTGGAAGAGAAGTCGGCTTCGAAGCGCCGTAAGACCCTGGAGCGTGAGTTGGAGTGGGTTCGTATGGCCCCCAAGGCTCGACATGCCAAGGGTAAGGCTCGTCTGAACTCTTATGACAAGATGCTTAACGAGGAACAGAAGGAGCGCGAGGAGAAACTGGAGATCTTCATCCCCAACGGTCCTCGTCTCGGCAATAAGGTCATCGAGGCTACTCATGTGGCAAAGTCGTTCCCGGAGAAGACACTCTTCAACGACCTTAACTTCATGTTGCCGCCTAATGGAATCGTTGGCGTCATTGGTCCTAACGGTGCAGGTAAGACCACGCTCTTCCGCCTGATCATGGGGCTCGACACGCCTGATGCTGGTACATTCGATGTCGGTGAAACCGTGAAACTATCGTATGTCGATCAGCAGCACAAGGATATCGATCCTGAGAAGACGGTCTATCAGGTGGTCAGTGGTGGTTATGAGACCATCCGTATGGGTGGACGCGATGTCAACGTACGCGCATACCTCTCACGTTTCAATTTCAGTGGTGCCGATCAGGAGAAGAAGTGTGGAGTGCTCTCAGGTGGTGAGCGTAACCGTCTGCACCTCGCTATCGCCTTGAAGCAAGAAGGTAATGTGTTACTTTTAGACGAGCCTACTAACGATATAGATGTCAACACGTTACGTGCACTCGAGGAAGGTCTTGAGTCGTTTGCTGGCTGTGCCGTCGTCATTAGTCACGACCGTTGGTTCCTCGATCGTATCTGTACCCATATCCTGGCGTTCGAGGGTGAGGGTAACGTCTTCTACTTCGAGGGCAATTATTCCGAATACGAAGCCAACAAGGCACAGCGGCTGGGATTGGACGAACCCAAGCGTGCCCGATATCGTAAACTGATGGAAGAATAGTAATCAGAAATGAACCGACTGTCAACCGTTACTCTAAGCCTTATCATCCTCCTGACCGCCTGTACGGGTGGGCATCAGGAGCAGCAGGAAGACGAACTCTCTGCCTTTGGAACCTATGTGTATCAACTTGATACCGTCAAGCTGACGAATAACTTCGCACTCGAAGCTAAACGTGACACCTCGCGCTGGGCTGCTGATCAGGATGTGCGTCAGCGATATGCCGATTGCAAAGTGCTGGAGGGCACACCTTTGTGGTTCTCGCGGATGGGTGTTTCTGAAGATGCCGATTCGCTGCTGGCCTTCCTGCGTCGCGAGGCTCCGCTTAACGGTCTCGACACGTTGGCTTTCTTTGTGCCTCAGATAGCAGCCGACCTCTCCATCGTCCATAGTCTTGCTTTCGACTCCTTGGGTGTGGATATCAACGATGTGTTGCCTCGTCTCGACTATTGTCTGTCGAAGGCTTACGTCCGTTATACGGTTGGTCAGCGCTATGGTTTCGTGCGTCCTGATAAACTCTTCAATCATCTGCAGATGAAGTCTGACGGTTCGGGATATGCCCGTCTGTTCGACTACGAACTGAAGGCGCACGACTACAAACAGGCTCTTGAACAGATCTCGGGTGGTAATAGGATGGGATTCCTGGCAGAGTCGAAACCGTCGAGTCCTATATACGAGGCCCTGCAGCAGCGTCTTGCACAGACCTCTTCGAAGGATGAACGCAAGAAACTGGCTGTCAATATGGAGCGTAGCCGTTGGCAGGTTACTCAGCCCGTCTCTCCAGGACGTATGGTGGTTGTCAATATAGCTTCCCAGCAGCTGTGGGCTGTAGGTCCCGACTCAGTGCTTAACATGCGTATCTGCTGTGGGGCGAGTGCTACGAAGACGCCTTTGCTGATCAGTTCCATCAGTCATATCCAGGTGAACCCAGAGTGGGTTATTCCGTTTAATATCGTGAAGACCGATGTGGCTCGTCATGCTGGCGACTCGTCATACTTTGCCCGTAACCACTACAGTATTATCGATCGTAGTTCTGGCGATACACTCAATCCCGTCAGGGTCAGTAGCGAGTCCTTGCAGTCGGGTAAGCTGCGTGTCTCTCAGAAGGGTGGGGCAGGCAATTCTCTCGGACGTATCGTGTTCCGTTTCCAGAATAATTTCTCCGTCTATCTTCACGATACGAATAATCGGGGGGCTTTCCAGCGTGACAGACGCACCTTGTCACATGGTTGCGTACGTGTGCAGGATCCCTTCGGACTGGCCTGCTTCCTGTTGCCAGACCTCGATGAGCGCACGCTCGATCGTCTGCGTATCTCTATGGATATTCCACCAGTTACCGACAAAGGCCGTGAGTATCTGGATGAACATGCCGAAGATCCGCGTCCCTTTCGACTCGTCAATCATCGCGACGTGTCGCCTCAGGTGCCCGTCTATCTCATCTACTACACGGCTTATCCCAATCCGGCCTCAGGCGTTATCGATCTGTGGCCTGATATCTACGGCTATGATGCAGCCATTACGGGTGCCATCAAGCCGTTCCTTCTGAAACAATAACTTTTTTAACCCCTAAAACTATTTGTATTATGGCAAAAACTCCTACGCCTCATATCGGGGCACAATTAGGCGACATCGCCGAGACCGTCATTATGGCTGGCGATCCATTGCGTGCGAAACTGATGGCCGAGAAGTTCCTCGACAATCCTGTACAGTTTAACAATGTCAGAGGTATGCTCGGATTCACGGGCACGCATCAAGGCAAGCGTGTCAGTGTGATGGGTCATGGCATGGGTATGCCCTCTATCGGCATCTATACCTATGAGTTGTATAATTTCTACAATGTGAAGACCATCATCCGTGTGGGTTCGGCAGGCTCTCTG
Organism: uncultured Prevotella sp.; assembly: GCA_900315035.1. Classification (GTDB taxonomy): domain Bacteria; phylum Bacteroidota; class Bacteroidia; order Bacteroidales; family Bacteroidaceae; genus Prevotella. The sequence goes on along the minus strand of OMXO01000010.1, from coordinate 8,585 downwards.
CAGACTAATCTTCATGTGGGTGACCTCGTGATTGCGATGGGTGCCTGCACCAACTCCAACTATGCTGCACAATATGAACTGCCTGGCACCTATGCGCCGATAGCCGATTTCCAGTTGTTGCGTAGTGCTGCAGAAACCTGTGATCGTCTGGGTTATCGTTATCAGGTTGGTAACGTGTTCTCTTCTGATGTCTTCTATGCCGAGAATGCTCATAACGACAAGTGGATCGCGATGGGTGTGAAGGCTGTCGAGATGGAGATTGCAGCCCTTTATATGAACGCAGCCCGCTCTGGCAATCGTGCATTGGCTATCTGCACCATCTCCGACCACCTGATAACCGGTGAGGCAACGACTGCCGAGGAGCGTCAGAACACGTTTACGAAGATGATGGACGTCGCCTTCTCACTTCTGTAGAACGGCATCCCCCTTAACGTAAGATTGCAGATACCTGGTGTGGTACCTGCAATCTTTTTTGTCATAATTATATTGCTCGTTTAGTAGAAGATCGACGACAGTGTGTAAGCCACGATGGTTGATACAAAGACGCTGATCAGACCTGGCATCATGAACGAGTGGTTCAGCAGGTACTTACCAATAATCGTCGTACCGGAACGGTCGAAGTTCACAGTGGCGATATCTGAAGGATAGTTCGGAATGAAGAAGTAGCCATAGACTGAGGGCAGCACACCCAACAGCACAGGACCAGAGATACCCAGTGAGTAGGCGAGGGGCAGCATGGCCACAACGACAGCGCCCTGAGAGTTGATCAGTACAGATACCATGAAGAATACCAGTGCGATAGACCATGGATAATCCTTGACGATACCTGCTAGCATCGACTGCATCTCACCCATATAGTTTGAGAAGTAGGTGTCTGCCAGCCAGGCGATACCGTAGATAGCGACGACAGCCACCATACCAGACTGCCATACCGGACCTGCGACGGCCTTCTTGGGAGCAGCCTTACAGAAGATAATCATCAGCGCAGCAGCCGAGATCATCACAATCTGGATCACAAGGTTCATAGCCAACGGCTTGGTGAACCACTCGGTCGCACCTTCCACTTGAACCTTGGCTTTTACCAGCTGGTCGGCTGTCAGTGTCAGATTCTCGTTGACAACCAGTCCTGAACTGCCCTTGACGGCACGAAGCGTATCATAGGCGGGCAACGCACTCTGGAAGATAGCGAAGAAGACGATGACTGCGAGGGCTCCGAGGAAGATGAACACGGCATTCTTAGCCGACTGCGGAATCTCCTTATCGAGTGTGGTAGCACCACCACCATAGATATATTCGCGCTGGGCGGGATCCTGAAGCTTAGCCTGGAACTGCGGGTCTTTGTCGAGGTCGAGACCACGATGATATGAGGCAGCAGCGGCAGCCATCAGACCACAGACGCAGGCTGGGATGGAGACCATCAGCACACCAGGAATCGTGATATCGAAGTGGTTGGCATTCGAGATAGAGACGAAAGCCACGACGGCTGCAGCGATAGGCGAGCAGGTGATACCTACCTGAGAGGCAATCGAGGCAACACCACAGGGACGCTCCGGACGGATGCCTTTCTTCAGGGCGATGTCACAGATAATAGGCATCAGGGTGTAAACCACGTGACCCGTACCTACCAGCACCGTCAGGAAGAAAGTGGTGAGTGGTGCCAGGAAGGTGATGCGGTCTGGATGCTTGCGCAGCAGTTTCTCTGCGATCTGAATCAACCAGTCCATACCGCCCGATGCCTGCATGATACCGGCACAGGTGACGGCTGCGATAATGATGTAGATAACGTCGGTAGGAGGCGTGCCAGGCTTCAGACCGAAGCCGAAGACGAGGATGGCCAGACCGATACCAGAAATTGCTCCCAAGGCAAGACTGCCGTAGCGGGAACCTACCCACAGCGCTCCGAGTACAATACAGAGCTGTAGAATCATTGTAAATGTTACCATATCAGTTTTAGGTTTTGATATTTAAATATTGTCTGCAAAGTTAAACAAAAAACTCCAAAAACGTTCATTTTTGGAGTTTTTTTTAATGATTTATCTGTTTATTTGCTTATTGCTGCATCAGATAGCGCTTGAAATCAGCAAAATCCTTCGTCATCGGCACACTCTGCTTCTCACCTTTCATGAAGGCTGCCAGGCGCTCCGGAATCTCGACGTCGATACCAAGAATGTCGTCAACCTTCTCCTTGAACTTCGCTGGATGGGCTGTCTCACAGAACACGCCGATCTCGCCTTCCTGCAGTCCGTCGGTCAGTGCCTGATAGCCGCAAGCACCGTGAGGATCGAGGATATAACCCGTCTCCTTATAACACTGGCGCATCGTCTCGCGTATCTGCTCGTCGCTGTAGGTCGCCCCACTAATCAGATTGGTGATACGCTGGTGCGTCGCCTCGTCTGTCAGTTTGCCGTTCTGCGAGTAGAGGTTGATGATACGTGCAAAGTTTGAGGGATCGCCCACATCCATCGCGTTAGCCAGTGTCTGGACAGAAGCCTTGGGCTCGTACTTGCCCGTCTGCAGATATTTGTAGAAGATGTCATTGGCATTGTTGGCAGCGATGAAACGCTTCACAGGCATACCCATCTGATGGCCGAACAGGGCTGAGCAGATATTGCCGAAATTGCCTGATGGCACACACATGACAAGCTCTCCAATTTTTACATTTTCTAATTTTTTAATTTTTACATTTTCCTTCATCCGCGCTACGGCATTGAAGTAGTAGAAGGCTTGCGGCAGGAATCGGGCCACGTTGATCGAGTTGGCCGATGTCAGCATCATGTGCTCATTCAGCTCTGCATCCATGAAGGCATTTTTCACGAGGGCCTGACAGTCGTCGAACACACCATCGACCTCGATAGCAGTGATGTTCTTGCCCAGCGTCGTAAACTGGCACTCCTGAATCGGACTTACTTTACCCTTGGGGTAGAGCACATAGACGTGGATGCCCTCTACACCGAGAAATCCGTTGGCAACGGCAGAACCTGTATCGCCCGAAGTCGCTACCAGCACGTTGACCTCCGACTTCTCACCACTCACCACTGACCTCTCACCTCTAATAAAATACTGCAAGAGTCGCGCCATGAAGCGTGCACCCACATCCTTGAAGGCAAGTGTTGGCCCGTGGAAGAGCTCCAGCGAGTAGATGTTGTCTTTCACCTTCACCACCGGACAGTCGAATGACAGTGTGTCATAGACGATATCCTTCAGGGCATCGGGATCCACGTCCTCGCCGAAGAAGGCATTGGCAACGGTGTAGGCAATCTCCTGAAAACTCATCTGGTCGATATTCTCAAAGAATGCCTTGGGTAACACGCTGATTCTCTCAGGCATATACAGACCGCGATCCTCAGCCAGTCCCTTGACTACTGCCTTGCGAAGATCCGCAATAGGCGCATTCCCGTTGGTGCTATAATATTTCATAATTTTTTAATTTTTACATTTTTACATTTTTACATTGTTCATGAAGGCTTGCATAAACTCGTTGAGTTTTAGCAAACCGAATGAACCACCGACGCACGATACCTCGTCGTACTGCTGCACCTCGTCGGGCTCGATGCCAGGATACCATATCAGGAAGGGCACTGGCTGTCCTACGTGGATTCGCATCTCAACAGGTGTCAGATGGTCGGGCAGCACAGCGATGCATACAGGCTCGTCCCATGTCTTCACCTCTTTATATATAGGTGCGATCAGTCGCTGGTCCAGATACTCGATGGTCTTCAGCTTCAGTTCGAGGTCGCCGTCGTGACCAGCCTCGTCGCTGGCTTCTACATGCACGAACACGAAGTCGTCGTTCTTCAGTGCTTCGATAGCAGCTTTGGCCTTGCCTTCGTAGTTCGTATCAGCCAGTCCTGTGGCGCCTTTCACCTTGATGATGCGCAGACCAGCGTATTTCCCGATGCCTTGTATCAGATCGACAGCCGAGATGACGGCTCCCGATTTGATCTGCGGATACTGTTGCATGAGTGTCTCCATCGAGGGACGATAGCCTCCGCTCCAGGGCCAGATGCTGTTTGCCTGGCGCTCTCCGCGCTTGGCGCGCTCCTGGTTGAAGGGGTGGTTAGCCAACAGTTCCTGCGACTTCACGATCATCTCGTTCAGCAAGTCAGCAGTCTGCTGTGGTGTCAGTCGTCCCGCCTCTGACCTCTCACCACTCACCTCTGGTTTAACCAACAGCGGTTTCCACGCCTCGTTCGGATGGTCGTGGGGTGGGGCACAGACGATATGTTTCGAGCCGCCCTTGATCACCAACAGGTGGCGATACTGGATGCCCGTGATGAATTTCACGCGTTCGCAGCCTTCGCGTTCGTTGATGGGTTTGGCGAGCTTCTCGTTCAGATAGTCTATCAGCACGCGGGCATCGTCTGTCTCCAGATTACCGCCGTTGTGCGTGATGATCTTGCCGTCTTCCAGTGTGATGATGTTACAGCGTATGGCCATATCGTCGTCAGCCATCTCGTAGCCTATCGATGCAGCCTCGAGCGGTCCGCGACCTTCATACACCTTATTCAGATCGTAGCCTAAGATTGCTGTGTTGGCCACTTCCGATCCCGGTGGAAATCCCTCTGGCACGGTTATCAGTCTGCCGCAGCGTCCTTCGCGCGCCAGCTGGTCCATCATCGGCTTATGGGCATATTGCAGCAGTGTCTTCCCCCCGAGTCGCTCGACGGGAAGATCTGCCATGCCATCACCAAGAATGATTACTCGTTTCACTTCGTAATAATTTAAAAATTTAACAATGTAATAATGTAAAAATTATATAGGCTTTGAGCTTTTGATGATTTTTACCAGAGTTCCTATTATCTGTTTGACATCTTTCTCCAGGGAATCGAATTCTTTCTGATTGATAATGTCTGAATCTTTCAATAGTCTAAGCCAGTAATCAGTCTCGTCGGCCTCTTTTAGAGCAATGTTCATCTTGTTAATAAAATCGGCTCTGCTTTGGGCATGAATGCTCTCGTGAACATTAGCACCAATACTTGTGCCGCATCTTAGCAATTGCTTTGACAATACATAGATTTGTTTCTCATTCAAGTATTTGTAAAACTTTACTATCCTGACGCCAAACTGATAGCTTAAATCCACAATGGGATTCTCGCTCTTTTCTATGTATGGCATAATTTTTACATTTTTAAATTATTTCATTTTTACATTGTCAATCGCTAAATATTAGCGATTGACATGATGTTTGCGAAGACACCAGCGGCGGTAACCGCAGCACCGGCACCGTAGCCCTGAATCAGCATCGGGTACTCCTTATAGCGCTCAGTAGTCAGCAGCACGATATTGTTCGAGCCCTCCAGACCGTAGAACGGATGACCGTAAGGCACCTCCTTCAGAGCCACACTCGTCTTGAACGATGCCGGGTTCTGCTCGTCGGCTTCCATCGTAGCCACAAAGCGCCAGCGCTTGTTCTCGGCCTCGAGCACCTTGCGGCGAGCCTCGAAGTCGGCATCGAGCTCAGGCAGTCGCTTCCAGAAGTCGTCCAGCGAGCCCTCGAAATAGTCGTTGGGCACAAACAGGTGCTTCTCCACGTCGTCCTGCTCCACCTTATAACCAGCCTCACGCGTCAGAATCACCAGCTTGCGAATCACGTCGGTACCGCTCAGGTCGATACGTGGGTCAGGCTCTGAGTAGCGCTGTTCCTTGGCGCGCTTCACCGTCTCCGAGAAGGGCACGTCGGCAGCAATCTCGTTGAAGATAAAGTTCAGCGTACCACTCAGGATAGCCTCGATCTTCAGGATCTTATCACCCGAGTTGCAGAGGTCGTTGATGGTGCCGATAATCGGCAGACCAGCACCTACGTTGGTCTCATAGCGGAACCATACACCCTTGTCGCGGGCTGTCTGCTTCAGCTTCAGATAACTGTCGTAGTCGCTCGAGGCGGCAATCTTGTTGGCAGCTACCACCGATATGTTGTGCTCCAGGAATGTCTGATACAGCATGGCAATCTGTCGGCTGGCGGTACAGTCCACGAATACCGAGTTGAAGATGTTCATCTTCACGATCTCGTCTCTCATGTGCTCCGTGTTGGCAGGATAGCCGGCACGCAGAATCTTCTCGTAGTTGTCGAGGTCGATGCCGTCGCGGTCTAACACGAAGTTGTCCACGTCAGAGATACCTACCACGTTCAGCTTCAGTCTGCGCGACTGCATCAGGAACTGCTGCTGGGTGCGTATCTGCTCGAGCAGCATGCCGCCCACGGTTCCGATACCGCAGATGAAGATGTTGAGCACCTTATATTCTGAAAGGAAGAATGAGTCGTGAAGCACGTTGAGCGACTTGCGCAGGAACTTGCCATCGACCACAAACGAGATGTTCGTCTCAGAGGCACCCTGGGCACAGGCTATCACCGAGATACCCGAGCGTCCTAACGTGCCGAACAGCTTACCGGCGATACCTGGCGTCTGCTTCATGTTCTCACCCACGATGGCGATGGTAGCCAGTCCGCTCTCCACTTGCATGGGGAACATGGCGCCCGTCTCGATCTCCTTGGCAAACTCTGCGTTCAGCACCTCTCTGGCTGCCTCGGCATCCTCGTCGCGCACACCGATAGAAGTTGAGTTCTCCGATGAGGCCTGCGACACCATGAATACCGAGATGCCCTTGTTGGCCAGCGTGGTGAAGATACGGCGGTTCACACCGATCACACCCACCATCGACAGACCAGTCACCGTAATCAGCGAGGTGCCCTTGATGCTCGAGATACCCTTGATGGGCTTATCGTCGTTCTCGATCTTCGCCTTGATCAGCGTTCCCGGGTGCTCAGGGTTGAAGGTGTTCTTCACCTTGATGGGGATATTCTTCACACAGACGGGATAGATCGTCGGGGGATAGATCACCTTCGCACCGAAGTTACACAGCTCCATCGCCTCCACATACGAGAGCTCGTTGATGGTGTAGGCCGTCTTGATCACCTTCGGGTCGGCTGTCATGAATCCGTCAACATCCGTCCATATCTCGAGCACCTCTGCGTTCAGCACGGCAGCGATGATCGAAGCGGTATAGTCGCTTCCGCCGCGACCCAGGTTGGTCGTCTCGTGCGTGTCTCTGTCTCTGGCGATAAAGCCCGGCACCACGTAGATGGTCTTCTCGTTCAGGTTCTTAAACGATTCCTTCACGAGCTCCGTCGTCAGGTCGGCATCGATCACGTGCTTGCCCATCTTCTTCTCCGTGCGGATAAAGTCGCGGCTGTTCATGCGTATGCCGTTCTTCACCATCGCAGCGACGATATGCGAGCTCAGGCGCTCACCATAGCTCACGATGGCATCCTCCGTCTTCTTCGACAGGTCGTGAATCAGATATACACCGTAGAAGATACTCTTCAACTGGTCGAAGAGCTGATCTACATTATTAAATAAGTTAATGCGCTTTTGATCATCCGTAATGATGGCCTCGATCATCTGGTGGTGGCGTGTCACCATCGCGTCGAATTCCTCACGATAGTGCTCATCTCCCTCCCTGGCCATCTTCGATGTGGCGATCAGTTTGTCGGTGATACCGTCAAGTGCACTTACTACTACTACGACAGATGCTTTTTACGGAACCTACGGACGTTCCGCCGAATTTCATTACTTTCATATTTCTATGCAATTTATCTTGCCTAACGGTACCCCTCAACAAGCGGGGACTACTCCATTGGCGCTGCAAAGGTACGAAATAAGTTTGTAAATCAGCAAACTTTTCCGTAAAAAAACAAGAAAGCAGGCTTTGTGGCCCGCTTTCCCTTTCTGTTTCGAGGTCTGACCTCGATTAAACACCCCAGCCTTCGCATTGCTTCACATGCCCACACAAGATGTTGCACTCAAGGCTGTCACGATGGCTGTTGCCACAGATGCAATGATCTGCACAATCCACTTAATGGTTTCTTTCTTAGTCATACGCGTTTAGTTTTAGTTGGTTTTTAAATTAAAGGATGTCTCGCGCTGCATAGCCGCGGGTCTGTCTCGAAATAAGCCCGGGGTCTGGTCTCGAAATAAAGTTTTCCCCGAAAACTTCTACTTTCGGGACCTGACCCCCAGTCCCACGTCAGTCTACTCGCCAGCCCCACGCTTGCTTACGGCTCTTCCGAACCTCCCTGATTAGGCTTACCGCCATTATCATCTCCACCAGACTGGGTATTATCACCACCTTGATTCTCGGTGCCCGAACCATTCTGCTCTCCATCACCATTCTCCGGATCCTCCACCGTTCCCGCATCAGCCGACGTCACACGCTTCACCACATCACCGTTCCTGTCGTAACAGGTAATCTGAATCGCCGTGCTTGCCAACTCATCCTTCAGATCCTGCGTCGGAGTGAACACGATGCGACGGCTTGAAATCAGACCAGCCTTCACGTCCTCCACCTTCTCCACCGACTTCGCACGGAGTCCGAATCGCATGGTGCCAAGACCTGGCAGTGCTACGGAGTGACCTTCAGTCGCCCACGCCTTGATTACCTCACCGGCTGCATCCCAGCAGGCCTTCATCACACCCTGGCTCACACCCGAGCGGAGGGCTGCCTCACGGATTACCTTTGCCTGATTCAGAGCGATGTACAGTTCAGGCGTCATCACGTAGCGGTAGGTGCCTGCATCCTCTTTTGAA
>OMXO01000082.1 GCA_900315035.1 uncultured Prevotella sp. | reverse complement strand
CTGACGATGTCGGCTGTCAGGTCCTGTACATTCAGGGCCTCACAGCCCAGTTTCGAGGCGATCTTCTCTGCGATGGCCTCGCAGGTTCCCGTCGAGGAACCATAAATTACAATTGTTGCGTTCATTATTTATATTTAATTATGTGGTTAATTCTTTTTGATGCACTTGTTGCCGCATTTACGCTTACAATACCGTTCGCATTGTGCGCAGAGGTCGTAGCCGAGCATGGCACCGAGGATAAAGTCCTCTTCGGGTGTGAGCTGGTTCAGCGGACGGGTGACGATGAGTCGGATGGCTTCCAGACACTCGCGACGCCCGAAATACACGTTCAGGTTCTGTTGGCCAGCGGACTGGAGCACATAAGGGATACCTTGACTTTCCAGCCTTTCAACGGCCAGTTTACCATATTTCTTATTACAGGTGAAGAGCACCATTTGGCGCACGCCCTTATTCAGTTCGTAGATGTGGTTCATCAGTACCTTCATCTCCGTGGGAATCGCTGTTGTCGTTTTCATTTTATTCGTTTCAAATTCGACGGCAAAGGTACGGTGAAAAAATGAAGTGCACAATACCTAAAACGCGGTGTTTTAAGCATTGCGCACCCCCAAAGCCTACTAAGCAGATTAATCAAAAGTAGGTATTGCAGGTTATAATTTCATCACGACAAACCAAAATGACCAGAGACATGGAGCATGGAGAGGAAATAGACCATGCCCACATAATAGCGCCATTTGCCTGTTGGTGGCTGGACATCCCAGAGCCGCTGCACATACTCGCGGGCCAGGGCGCGATCCTCTTCACTGTCGCTGTCGGCCAGCGCAAAGGCACCCACGGCATTGGCTCCTGCCATACCCTCGGTGTAGTTGCCCGTAGGCTCAGTACCATCAAGGTTGAATTGTCCGCCTTTGAATCCTTCGTTCTTGAAGAATGTCAGCAGTCGGCGCATCATCGTGCGCTGGGCATCTTTCGCCTTACCCGTGAGATAATAATCCATACCGACGTTCATCGGGCAGCGGATGGCATCATACTGATAACGGTCGGTATTGTAGTCGAAGTTAGGACGGCGATAGGGTTTTCCGTCGAAGAGGCAGTAGTCAGGATAGAGGCCTGTCACTGAGTCCTGGGAAGCCTCCAGCAGCCAACGAGCCTTGTCGGCAGCCTCGCGCCAGAAGTCGTTCTTAGCATCAGCCTTCTCAGCCCAGAGGTCGAGGAAGGCAGGCAGACAATAAGACGGATCGCTGTACCAATATTTCTCGCCGTCAGCATCATACTTACTGATGTCGCCGGGTGTGAAAAAGTGCGTCCACACGCTATCGATACGTGCCTGCACCTCGGCCTCGCTCTTGCCGAGCAGTGTCGAGAAGAGGTTGTTCGATGTAGTCACCTCAGTCTGCTGCTTATTTCCACAGGCAGCGAGCAGTACGCCTGTCAGCACAAAGGCTGCAAATTTTATGTACTTCTTCATCATTTATAAGGCATTCACCAATGCTATCACTTTCTGTTTGGTTTCCTCGGTCTTCTGCTCGTCAATCTTGGCAGAGACAAAGCCCATGTTCTCAACTTGCCAGTAGTTGCAGATGTCGCGGAATTCGGCCGTGGCTCCGTCATAGACACCAGGAGAGTAGGATGACATCAGCAGCGCCATCTTCTTCACGTTGGCGGGTTTGTTGACGCAGTACATGCGCTGGATGGGGGCCTGAATCTGGGCGCAGAGGGTGAAGTAGTAGATGGGCGCAGCCAGCACCAGCACCTCTGCTTCGTTCATCAACGGATAGAGTTCCTGCATATCATCCTTCTGGATGCAGGCACCATTGCCCTTATTATGACAGTACTCACAAGCCAAACAGCCTGCAACTTTCTTCTTCGATACGTTCACCAATGTCACCTCATGACCTGCTGCCTCAGCAGCCTTCTTGTACTCTTCCGCCATCCAAGCGGTGTTACCATTCGCACGTGGCGAGGCTTGTAAAATCAAAATCTTCATAATCGTATTGTGTTTAGTTTGTAAATAATGGTACAAAGATAAGCAAAAAAATCCAAAGTATGATTATTTTGTCTTGGGATTTAACCTTTGTTGGGTTCTGTCGCTTTCTTGCGTCCCTTCGGTAGCAAGCGGTGAAGCCGCGCGGATGGCTTCATCATAGCCTGTCAGTGCAGCAAAGGGAGCAAACTGGGCTGCACGGCTCCACATCGACATCCTTGGATGATGCTTGGGCTCGTAATGTGGCAGATTGATGATATCGTCGTAATTGTCCATTATGCTTTATGTCCTCCTATTTGTTTGTTGCGCTCCTTGGCCGTGGCACCTTCCTCGAAGTTCAGGCCCCGAAGAATGGCATTTTTGCCGAAACGCTTCTTGATTTTCAACTGTGCCTCCTGCATCCTGCGCTCCTTGTCGAGTTTGGCTTGCTCTGCCTGTCGCTGCTTCTCTAATGCTTCGTAGTCGGTGAAGAGATCAAGCTGCTGGGGAGCACAATCCTGTGCTGATACCGATGCCTCTGACACCACATGATTCGTTGTCAGGTTCAGTCTGCGGATGAGCAAATCGGGATTCACACAGCGATCAAACAATTCTGTAGCCCCATCCATAATGAGCCGCGATGATGAAGTCGGTCTCTCGAAGTTGAATGTACCGTGCGCATGCTTTGGCACGGGCTTCCCGTAGTGGTTGGTGGTAATCTCACCTTGATACTTTTCGCGGATTTCTGGACGTGTGAGACATTCAGCATCATAGCCTACGGTCAGCACCAGTTGGTCGGTCACCAGGCGTTTCGATACTAAGTCGAGTGCCATTCCTTCGGCCATCTCGCGTATCACCACACGTGCTTTCTTAAACGTATATGGCTCCTGTAGTACCTGTCCGCTGCTGAAGGAGTTGGTCTCTGGCCTGTAGGCTTTCACAGCCTCTATAGTACATGGTTCCCAGCCCCAGGCATGGTCTATCAGCAGTTCTGCATTCACACCAAAGAGACGGTAAAGTAGTCCTTCGTTTTGTATCGACATCCGGGCTATCTTTCCCATCGTGTCAATGCCATAGACAGCCAGTTTCTCGGCTATCCCACGCCCCACACGCCAGAACTTGGTCAGAGGACGGTAATCCCATAACTCACGGCGATACGACATCTCATCCAGTTCGGCAATACGCACACCGTCTTTGTCGGCTGGCATCTTCTTGGCTACAATATCCATCGCAACCTTTGCCAGATACATGTTTGTGCCGATGCCTGCCGTTGCCGTGATGCCAGTAGTGGCCAGCACGTCACGGATCATCTTCATCGCCAACTGATGAGCCGTCATCTTGTACGAATGCAAATAAGCCGTCACATCCATGAATACCTCATCGATGCTATAGACGTGTATATCCTCTGGAGCAATATATTTCAGGTAGGTCTGATAGACTTTGGTGCTTACCTCAATATAATGAGCCATACGGGGTGGGGCGATGATAAAATCCACACCACGGGCTTTCTGATACACTTCGAACAGTCGCGCACGCCCACCTATGCCGTATGCCTTCAGCGACGGAGAGACAGCCAGACAGATGGTTTTCTCCGTCCGGCTTTCATCAGCCACGACGAGGTTCGTGGACAGTGGGTCAAGCCCCCTGTCCACGCACTCCACTGAAGCATAGAACGACTTCAGATCGATGGTAATATAGGTGCGCTGCTGCTGTTGCAACTGTCTCTACTCTTTTCGTATTTACACAAATCTGCAGACATGATCCACGGCGATGTCGGAGAAGCCGAAGGCCTCAGCCTTGGTCATGCGACCGCAGGCTACCTCAGCAACGATATCAACCAGTTCACTACCCATCTGAGCAATAGTTCTTTCGCCCCTCAACACGGCACTGAGATCAACGTCCATGTTGTCCTCCATCATGCAGTAGGTACGCTCGTTGGCCGTCACTTTCAGCACAGGCGCGATGGCATTACCCGTAGGTGTGCCCCTACCTGTTGTGAAGACGATGGCTTGACAGCCGGAAGCCACCATAGAAGTTACTGATGCAATGTCAAAACCTGCGGTATCCATCACGACGGCCCCTTTCCTTGAAGGACTTACCGCCTGCTGTAGCACTTCCACGATGGGGCGCGTACCACCCTTGCGGATGCAGCCCAGGCTTTTCTCTTCGAGCGTTGACAGGCCTCCAGCCTTGTTGCCTGGGGTTGGCTGACCGGCACGACAATCCTGTCCGGCTGCAGAGAGATGAGCCTCGTACTCACGGCACACTTCGACGATCTGATTGTGAATCTCCGTCGTTGCGGCACGCTTGGCCAGTATGTGTTCACCGCCAATCCATTCAATTGATTCGCTCATTACCGTCGTGGCACCCATGTCAACGAGGATGTCACTCATCTCACCGACTGACGGATTGCTGGCGATACCCGATGTGGCATCACTTCCACCACATTCGATGCCGATATAGAGCTCTGAGGCATCGAAAAATTCCTTCTGTTGCGAACCTGCCTGTTGGGCCATTTCGCGTGCGGCACGGGTGGCTTTCTCAATGGTCTTCAGAGTGCCGCCTTCCTCTTGGATGCCGAATGACACGACGGGTTTACTGGTCAGACGCTCAATCTTCTCCTTTAGTTTCCGATGGGGGACGGTCTCGCAACCCAAGCCGATAATTACTACGCCATAGACATTGGGGTGGCAGGCAAAGCCAGTCAGCACCTTTTGACTCATATCTGTATTGGCCTGCACGTCGGAGCAACCCGTGTTGAACACGATGTTCACCGCCCCGCGAATCTGACTGGCCACGATGCGACATGACTCACTGGCGCAGACGCACGTGGGCAGAATCAGGATATAGTTACGGATGCCAGGACGACCCTCTGTACGACGGTAGCCCCAGAACTGGAAAGGTGCTATCTGCTGTGGAGCAGATTGGGCAGCACACATCTGCAGAGCCACCTTATGGCAGTAGGGGATATCCTCCTTGGCTTTCAGCGTGACACATGCGCTGCCATCTATGTAGCAGACATCCTCTCCCTTGGCGATTTCTTCGACCGTGGTCACTACGTTATCGGCTGCGTTCATCAGCAATGCGTTTATCTTCATCATAATCTCATTTTGTTGTTGGTTTGTAATTCTTGGCAAATATACGAAATAAATCCCAAAGCATTATCAACTTGCTTTGGGATTTAATGATTTTTGTGGATTGTGTACGGATAATGTAACGATCAAAGTTCGATGAGTTTACCGTTCTTCTTGGCTTCCTCAATCCACTTGGGTTCAATCTCCTGCAGGAAACGCTGTTTATTGGCGTTCAACTTCTGCATGTCCAGTCCGATGGCTGCCTGAGCCTTGGCCTTGGTACTATAATCGGGCACAGGGATATCTCCTATATGTCCGTGCTTGGCAGCTACGCGAGCAATGAGCAAGCGGGCCTGCTGGGCATAGTCAACCGAGTGCGAGAGCAAGCGGGTAACCTCCTGCGGCGCGTGGAAGGTGGCACCATGCGAGGCGATGGCATAGTCCCAACGCCACTGACTCTTGCGCAGCAGGGCCTGGATAGGAGCCATTTCAGCCTCGGTAGCACCCTTATCGATGATGAACTTAGCCTCGAAGTGGGCACGAGCCAGTTCCTGCTCAGCACGGTTGCGAACCTCGTTACACTTCTCCTGACGGTCGTAAACGTTCTGGCGCAGAACCTCTGCATCCTGACGGTGACAAGTCTGGCAGGTGCGATCAATCTTAGCCAGAGGCGACTGAATCTGGTGATCGCTGAACTTCACGCCACCCTCCTGCTTATACGGCATATGACAGTCGGCACACGATACACCACGCTGAGCGTGAATGCCATGCTGCGACATCTCCCAACCTGGATGCTGAGCCTTCAGAATCTTGGTACCCGACAGCGGATGGATATAGTCGTAGAAGCCAATAGAGTCGTAGTATTCCTCAGCAGTCTCGCAGGTCAGACCCTTGTCGTGGGGGAATACCAAGTAGTTAGCCTTGCCGGGATTCTTCTCGTCGTTGGGCTTGATGAAGTAGTACTCCACATGGCACTGGGCGCATACCAGCGAACGCATCTCCTGATGGGTAGCGTTCTTCACGTTCAGACCGCGACGGGCAAATGCCTCGTAGAGGGCAGGACGGGCAGGACGCAGATCCATGGTGCGGGCATCGTGACAGTCGGAGCATCCGATGGTGTTCACCTCCTCGGCACCCAACTCACTCCACTTCTTGGCGTAGAAGTTGGCGGGAGAGAACTGGTCCTTACCATTACCCAGTTCGCGCATCATGCGAGGCACATCCGGACCTTTACAAGTCCAACACGTAGCGGGCTGCATGTCAACAGCGATAGAATCGCGACCATCGGCTGTCTTCACCGTAATGCCAGGATTACCTGTGCGCAGAATCTTACGCATATCCTCTAAGGCGTGCTTATGGCCGCGAGGCGTGTTATAGTGACGCGAGAAAGCATAGCCAGCCCACAGCACCACCATCTCAGGACGCTGTTCGAGCACATCCACCTCTTGCGACGAGTTGTACTTCGACTTGAAGGTCGTATCCTCCGTCATTGCCCAAGTCTCGTATTCGCGGGGATAGTCGGCCTTGAACTTCTCATTCTGAGCGATGATTTCATCCTCAAACACGGTGCGCTTGTTGTTAAACACACTGGCCACCTCGGCTCTGCGCTCCATCAGCGACGAAACGAGCAGTCCTAGGATAAAGACCACTGCCATCGATCCTCCGAAGAGAATCCAACCTTGCCATTTCTTCAATTGCTTTGCCATAATATTTCGTTTTTTACTTTTTTACCTTTTTACTTTTTTACCATTCCTTGCAGCCACTCTGGTACTGGCGACGGAGGTAGTGGTGTGACGCCCTCGGCATTGGGGGTCGCCATCAGTGAGTTCATGCCGCCGTGGGGCACGTTGCGATGGCAGTCCCAGCACACCTTGCCGCCCTGGGCTTGCTGCGTCATATAACCCATGCGGCCCGTCTTTACAAACTCCGTATTCAATTGGGTGTGGCAGCGGATACAATTGTCCATTACCACCTGACCAGTCAGCGTCTCAGCCTTGATGGCCTGATGCTCCATGTGGCCCACGAAATAAGCCGTATGCTTCAGACCGTCAACCGCCTTGAATCCATAATAGACGGCTAGGTTCTGATGGGGCACATGACAGTCGTTACAGGTGGCACCGTTCGATTGATGGTCGATTCGTCCGTGTGAGGAGTGGCTCCACGTAGCGTAGTAAGGTGTCATGATGTGGCAGTTGACGCAGGCCGACGGGTCATCACCCACAAAATATGTATGCGCCCTGAGCAGATACATAAATAATCCGCCGAGGCCGCACACGACGCCCGCTATCACCAGCAATGCCGCTTTCGTTTTCTCTCCAATGTTCATTTTACTACGTTTTATTTGGCAAATATAATTATAAATGGGGATAGAAACTGGTAACATCTGTGGTCTTTCGTGTGAAAGTATGTTAATTTTAAGAATTGTTAGTTGTTTATCGCTATCTTTGCACTATCATTGATAATATCGAAGATAGGCTGCATCTCGGAAATAAAAGAAAAAATGCTTTTTTCTTTGTATTTCACTCGATTTGCACTATCTTTGCATCAATTATGGATATAGATACTCTTGAAGGACTACGCAAGTGTCCGCTTTTTGAAGGACTGACCGATAACGAGATCATTGATTTGATGCATGCCATTCGCTATCGTGTGACACGCTTATACAAAGGCGACTTTCTGTTTGTTGCTGGTGAGGATTGTATTCATGCCAACATCTTGATAGATGGTGATGTCGTCGCATATCTTGAAGGCGCCTCTGACCGTTATATCCGTATGTCAACCTTTCATGCTGGCAACATGTTTGCGCCGGCATTCCTCTTTGCACAAGAACGCAGATATCCTGTCACGGTACAGGCGATGACAAACACGAAGGTTTTGCGAATCCACTCAGCAGATTTTGAGCGGTTGCTCGAACTTGATTCCCGTCTGACTAAGAATTTCACGGTGATTCTTTCGAACCTGATTGCTGGACTTACCAAGAAGGTAAGAATGCTCCTGTTGAGTGTCCGCGACAAGATTGTTTTCTTCTTGAAAGAGGAGCAACGCCGTCAGCAGTCCAACACGATTCTGCTTTCTATGTCCCGTCAGGAACTGGCCGATCATTTCGGCATCCAGAAATATTCCCTGCAACGTGCCCTCAACGAACTTCAGGAGAGCGGCGCTATTCATGTCGACGGCAAAACAATAGAGATTCTGAAGTTGTAGGGTCATATGTTCCTATCATATACTAAAAATCCCAAAGCATTATCAACTTGCCTTGGGATTTAATATTTATTCGCTTTCAGTTGGATGATGTGCTATGCAGGATTGAATTTCTCCTTCGGCTGCTTGCAACGAGGACAGCGCCAGTCGTCGGGTAGGTCTTCGAAAGCAACGCCATCGTGCTCTGCGGGATCATAAACGTAGCTGCAGATGGAGCAGACATACTTGCCGGATGCTTCCTGGTTGGAGAATTCGACTTCAGCCAGAATGGTCGGCACAGGATGATCCAGATCCATCACGCGCTTGGCCTCCAGGTTCTCATAGCCCTGTGGTGTGTGGGTGCCACAATAGACGGTGGGGTGGTTGCGGATAAACTCTGCATCACCACTACCTACCTCTCGCGCGTTGTCCGTCAGGTATCAGATGGCCGCACCGTCGTTGATTATATCAACCAGATGTTGCTGATGGAGGCTACCTTCCTGCTGCGACAAACTTCGCTGAGCATCACCCAGATCTCCGACCAACTCCACATTTCGCCGAAGTCACCACCTTTGCTCGCTTCTTCAACCGCATGAAGGGCATGGCTCCGAGGGAGTTCAGAAAAGGAAAGTAATACGACACTTACTCTATTACCTCTAAATAAAAACTGAACGGACGGAAACCGTCGTTGCAGCTGATCATCGCACTCATCGGGTTCTTCATCCATCCGTCGTAAAAGTTGCCCTCGCCTTGGGCCAGTGACTCCACAAATTCACACATGGAGTACCATGCCGATGGACACATTCCTTCAGGTTGCTGACCGTCGATGGAAAGCCATTGCTGGCCCTCCCTGACATCGCAGGTATGCTCAATCGGGTTCTCGTATTTCGCTATCAGATCCTCATAGACTGTCTGGCGAATGGCTGTGATTCTTACTTTGTTCATATTCATCGTGTCAGAAACTGCAGTTCTGCCTCCAGCATCTCCAGCTTCGGCATACGGAATCCTGCCTCGCGGGCAATCTCTATAGGACGGGTGTAGAGATAATATATTTCCATACGGCGGTGGAAATCGTAGTCCAGTCGCATGGACGGCGAATAGGGCGTCATGGCATCCGTCATCTCAATCATCTTGTCGACAAACGAGGCGTCAAGGTTCTTCACGCCTAAGTGCTGGGCAGCTCCAACCACCTCCATCATCTGCTCGCGAATCAGTTGACGGGTTGCTTTATTCTTTAGCAACAAGTCGGTCTGCGTGTGCAGCGCTACCGTCATTCCGTTGAACGGCATGTTCCAGACAGCCTTTTTCCATCGTGCCTCGTGATATTCCACTAATCCCGTCTCAATGCCAGCCTGACGGAACTCATCCACCACGGTCTGCATCAGCGCTTCGTCCCTGCATGAGTAGTTGGCCAGGTTGATGCTGCCATAACACTGGTGATTGACAAGGCCGGGCTCCGTCTTGGCAGAACAGATAAAGGCCAGGCCTGCAGCCAGTTGCACGTCAGGAAACATCTTCTGCACATCCTCCTCCACACCAATGCCGTTCTGAATGAGCACCACCAGCGTACGGTCATGGAACAATGGTGGCAGCAACGACTGCAGTTTGTCGTTGTTCACAGACTTCAGACAGACGAGCACCACGTCGCACGGCGGCATGTCCTCCGTATGCAGATAGGCATTGACATCTGCCAGATGAAACGATCCGTCGCAGGAGTCTACCTGCAGGCCGTGCTGTTTAACATACTCATAGTCACTGTGCAGCAGGAAATGAACTTCCTGTCCCGCACGAGCCAGTTTTGCTCCATAATATCCGCCAATGGCGCCAGTTCCGATGATTCCGTATCTCATTTTTGATAACTCATTTTTATAATGCGATTGCAAAAAATACTTAATGCTTCAAAGTCATAATCTTTGTGGGACAGGCCAGTACACACTTGCCACACTTCAGACAGTCGGGATGCAGATAGCCTACAGCCTCGCCACGAGAGTCGTAGGGTGTGAGCTGCATCGGGCAGACACGGGCACACTGCTTGCACTTCATCTGACAGGCACTTGATACGTGGATGTTGGTGAATGCCGCAGGTAGGGGAGCCTTCTTGGGGGCTACCCAGTTTGAGATGGTTCCCATGGGGCAGAACGAACACCATGTGCGTGGGGCATAGATGAACGAGAGCGTGACACCAACGATGGTGGTCATCACGATAATCGTCCAGAACACTTTGCCGATGCCAGCCCACATAGCCAGTCCGCCTTCGCTCCAAGGCACAAAACTCAGTTGGATGCCGAACATGCCGAAGATGAAGAACACCATAAACAGGCGGAATCCGAAGGTACGCACAAACTTGGGAATCGGACGATGGGGTGAGTACTTTGACAACAGACGATCGTACATGTTGCCGCGTGGACACACGTGTCCGCACCACCAACGGCCCTTAAAGATGCTCGTCACCACTGGACCAATCATACAGATGAGTGCCAACAGGCCAATCACTGGGAAGAACCAGCCGAGGATGATATAGACGATGATAATCCAGTAAAGCGGTAGCCCTGGAGTCTCGAAGTGACGGTGGAAACGCTTGGTGTTGGCCATAATTCTACTTCTCCTTATTCTTTAATGTTTCAATAATCGTGTCGAGTTCATCGGCAAACTTGGCATAGTCATCCAGTTGGAAAGGACATTCTTTAAGCTCTCTGCCCATGCCTGCAGGGATGATGGCGTATGCCTGTTCCTCCATCGCCTTGCCCTTTGCGGTTAGCGATACAATCTGCTGGCGCTTGTCCTCCTTGCCACGCTTGCGAATCACGACGCCAAGCTTCTCCATGCGCTGGAGTAGGGGGGTAACAGTATTCGTTTCGAGCAACAGCCGATGGGCAATGTCGTTCACTGGCTGAGAATCCTGTTCCCAGAGCACCATCAACACCAAATATTGCGGATAAGTGATGCCCAGCTCATTCAGCATCGGCGTGTAGGCCTGTGTGATAAGACGTGCTGCCGTATAGAGACGGAAACATATCTGCTTGTCGAGTCGTAATTCTTCGTGCATAGTTCCTTACATTATTATAACATTGCTTCAACGTCCTTCTCGAAGTCCTTGGGTTCCGTGGTTGGTGCATAACGTTTGATGGTCTCGCCGTCCTTCGAAATCAGGAACTTGGTGAAATTCCACTTGATATCACTGTCCTTCTCTACGCTTTTGCTGATGGCCTTGAAAAGCGTCTTGGCGGCTTTAGCTTTCAGACCATTGTACTCCTCGATGGGAGCCTGAGCCTTCAGATACTCGAAGATAGGCTGGGCATCGGGACCGTTCACATCACCCTTCTTCATGATTTGGAAGGTCACACCGTAGTTCAGTTGGCAGAACTCCTCAATCTTGCTGTCCTCTGCAGGATCCTGCTCCTTGAACTGGTTGCAGGGGAAACCGATGATGACCAGTCCCTTGTCCTTATACTTCTGGTTCAACTCCTCCAATCCTGCAAACTGAGGCGTAAATCCACATTTACTGGCCGTGTTCACCACCAGCAACACCTTACCTTGAAACTGCGAGAAATCAATCTCCTTACCCTTGCTCGTCTGAGCCTTGAAATCATAAATCTTTGCCATATCTTGATTTGTTTATATCGTTTGCGATTTTTTCTGCTGCAAAGGTAAATAGAATATTTTATATCGCAAGCGATCTATTAAAAACTTTAAGAGAGTTTAACAATATGTCGCCTGCGACATAATGAGACCATCAGGGGTTTCATGTCCATATTAGATGAATTTTGGCTCTTTTTGAATGTCATCAGGGCTATGAGCTGGTCTATCATTTCACAAAACATATTAAAACTGGGTCACTTTTTTTTGATAATCATTGATGGGGGACAATCATACATCACACGGGCGTGGTTGGTTCGGATGAGTTGGCTGTCGAGCCGCTGACCTGATGCGCGGTCGAAGATGTCGCGATAGACCTTGCCGTTTCGATAGACCACACCGTTCTCGCGCGAAAAATATTCGTTCTCGGCATGGATGTGGAAGGTGCGGGACTGTTGCTCCGTAGCCCGTAGTTCGCCGCGCAGGTATTCGTCGTCCGTCCAGAGGCGGAGTTGATATGTATTTCGGGTGTCGTTACGGAAGCGGTAGTCGATGTAGTTGTACGAAATGCTGGTGCCAGTACCGAAGGGAATCTGGCGGCCGAAGTCGGGAAAGAGGTCGAGACCGTCGTGGTGATGGTGCTCCGTGATGGTCAGTTCGCTATGCAGCACAAGCCAATGGATGAGGTTCGACAGTTGACACATGCCGCCGCCGATGCCCTGCGAGGGTTTGCCCTTGGCGATGGTGAGTCCCTCCTTGTAGCCCTTCCGTTTGGAGGTACGTCCGATGAGTTTCCAGACAGAGAACGTCTCGCCGGGCCGAATCACCAGTCCGTCGATGTGTTTCACCGCAAGTGCCAGGTTCGTTGCTTTGTTCTCCTGCAGCTGCATGTTGACGTTGCCCAGTCGCCTACGAATCAGCGAATTGTGGCGATAGACCACCACGGGCAACGACTCCGCCGTCCGTTCTCTGGCGAACTGCGTCTTCCGCAGCAAGTCCTGAATGTGGCGCTTCAGGATTTCCTTCTCCATCGACAGACGATAAGTGAAGGGCGATATTTCGCAAAACAGTTTTCTTTCCATTTATTTATGGATGCGTTTTATTTTTCTTTAGCTCTCCTTGCAAACTCAAACAGTTCCAGGGGCAGATGACAGTAACCATCAGGATTCTTGTCAAGATAGTCCTGATGATACTCTTCGGCTGTGTAGAAGTTTTGCAGCGGCAGTTTCTCCACGGCCATGGGCTGTTCGTAGTTTTTCTGCTCTTCGGCAAAGACCTTCTCAATGACGGGCAGATCAACTGGGTCGGTATAGTAGACGCCAGTACGATAACGAGTGCCCTCGTCGTGTCCCTGTTTATTGAGACTGGTGGGATCGATGGCCTTGAAGAACATCTGCAACAGGAATTCAAGGCTGACCACATCAGGATAGAACCGCACGAAGACCGTTTCTGCATAGCCTGTCTGATCGGTATAGACCTCCTTGTATGTCGGATTCTCCGTATGACCGTTGGCGAATCCCACTTCCGTAATGGCCACGCCCTTAATCTGCTTGAAGTAATGCTCCGTTCCCCAGAAACAACCACCAGCCAGATAGATGTCCTTGGTAGGCTTCGTTTCCAGGATCCCGTCCACCTCATGCTCGATGAATGGCCCAGCCTTGCACTCCAACAGGACGCTCGGCTCCAGGCATTCCAGCCCGTGCCAGACGTTCTTGGGAATATCCACACCATAGCGACCGCTCTCCTGACTGATGACGCAGGAGTCCACGATCTCGCCCTCATCATTGTAGGTCGTCACGCGAACTTTTCCCCTTAGTATCACAAAGGTCTCGTCCTTGTCGGGATGGTGATGCACTGGGATAAAAGTGCCTGGTTCCAAAGCATTGAGGAAACGGTGACACTTGTCCTGAAGGCTCTGATGGAAGTTGTAGTTCATCCTCAGCCTCGGTGACTTCTTGGCTTCTTCAGCCAGTCCGTTCAATAACTGTTCGTCTATAATCTTCATTATTTCTTTTCTATTTTTAATTCCAACATCTTTTTGGCCAGTGGCACATACCAGTCACGTACTTCCTCTGCCGTCGGGGTATGACCGCCAGGGAAGTGGAACGAGCGATGATAGTGCTCCAAAAACATCGGTTCAAAATGTGCTAGCGTGTCCTGCTCGCCGAACAAACCCCAGATACGATCTCTGTAGTTGGGATCGAAATGATTAAATTGGATAGCCTCCATTTCAGCAAACTCATCAATCAAGGCTTCATCAATGACAAAGTTCTGCTTACCGTCCTTTCGTGGCGACTTGTACTGATGCTCGCCGATGCGTTGCTTCAGAAACTCCGTCATCCTGAAATGCGGATTGCCCAGCAAGGCCGGAATGCCCACGATGGGCGCCACCATCTGAGCATAGAAAGCCCCGCAACTGTTGCCAATCAGAAGGTCAGGCTGTTCACGATCTGTCAATTCGCGGATGAATTGGACAGCCTCCTTCGGGTGCATCGGCAAGTCGGGCGTTATCACCTCCGCACGACCCTCGAAAGCCTCGCGCAACGCCACCGCCGGTACGCACTGGCCACTGGCATAGAATCCGTGCAGGAACAAGATCTTCTTCATGCTCAATCTTTCTAGTTCTAACTTAATACTCGTAGAGTTTGATGTGGAGGATTTTCCACTCGCCAACGCCGATGCGGGCATGACGGCCTTGGTGAGTCTGGTCACCGTTATGGCGGCGGAGATACTGCATCGTGCCATCATCAGAGATTTCGATCTCATCGACGAAAAGAAGACCGAGGCGCTTACCACTGAAACGTTTGTTTGCCTTTTGACCTGAACTCCCGCCAGCCTCTGCGAAACCATCCTCGCCTAATGTCTTTTGCTGTTCTTGTTGCTTTTCAGTAGGGGTCTTAAAGTCGATGACCACACCGCTGCCAGCCAAGAGATAGTCGAATTTGCCAAGACGAATGAGCATGGCGCCGCCCTCGGCCCATGTGGTGCCGTCGGTGGCACGGGGATCCCAGGGCAGGGTGAAGTAGTGGCGGCAGGTCATCATTACACCGTTGTCATCGATCACACGCTCACGATCCTCCTGGTCGAAGAGAAGACCCCAAGTCTTCAATGGGCGTTTCACATTGAATACTTGAGAAATCAGTCCGTAGGCTTTCGTGACGGATTCTGTTTCCTTTGGGCTGGCTAGGTCGATGGCGAAGGGTGAGAAGCCAATGGCCTGATGTTCGCCGAAGGCATAGAGGGCACGCACGCCGCTGTTCTCGCAGCATCGGCTCTCAGGGATAAAAAGACGGTTATTGATTTTGCCTCCATCCTGCGGGCGCAAAGGCATGGCATACTGCGCACACCACGACTTGAAACCAGTGTCGTAGATATCTGGAGCGAGCAGGTCGATGCTGGGCGCTCCCTCGTGCCAGAAGTCGATGAGATGTGCCAACGGTCCTGCCGACGGATATTCGCCAGGATGGCGCCCACGACTGTTCATCGCGGCATTCACATAGAGCTGCATATCGTGGATGCTGCGGGCAGCCTTAGCCAGATGCTCCACATAGCGGGCATAACTCAGTGCCATAAACTTCTCGTCGGCATACTCATCTGTGCCGTAGCGTTCTGCCCACCTCATTTCTTTATAGGCTTTCTC
>OMXO01000122.1 GCA_900315035.1 uncultured Prevotella sp. | reverse complement strand
GGCAACAGCCGGACTTGAAGGCAAGTCAATCGTGAGGTGTGACAACCAGAAATGCGAGACGTGTATTAACCAGAATGACGATTGCGCGAAGCTGATATGTAGCGGTGGCCACGTTTGCGTCTGGGGATAAGAAACAATATTTAATAACCCTATAAATAAATTTTAAGATTATGGCATCATGATGTAGCATTCGCAACCTTCGCAAAGGCCGATGCAAGTATTAACAAGATCAATGCTGACATTGAGTTACAATGCGCTAAGATCCGTGAGAAGCATCAGGCAGAATTGACACGCTTAGTAGCTGAGAGAGATTCCGCTTTCGATATGCTTCAAAGCTTCGCCACCGAGAACCAGTCAGAGCTATTCTCGAAGAAAAAGAGCCTCGATATGGCTCATGGCACCATCGGCTTCCGCACAGGAACCCCGAAGCTGAAGACCTTGAAAGGCTTCACCTGGGCCTCTGCTCTGGAACTGGTTAAGGCTTTCATGCCTTCCTCCTATATCCGCAAGGTTGAGGAAATAGCAAAAGATAAGCTGTTGGCAGACCGCGATCTGGAAGATGTGAAGATAACAGAAAGCGGCCTGATGGAGCAAGAGGTTTCGATGAAGGTGGCTATGGCCAAGTGCGGTATTCAGGTTGTTCAGGATGAGACCTTCTATGTAGAACCCAAGAAAGAGGATGCAGAATGAAAAAGACTATCCGTAAATCCCCAAAGGTGACCTTGTGCCGTGAATGTGGCGGCACGGGGTACATATCAAGTAGCGGCGATCACCCCGTGGTCTGCCCTCAGTGTGAAGGAAGCGGCAGGGTGACTGTGAGTGGACTGATGGAACTTGATATCAGGGCATATAAGCCGAAGCAACACACCTAATGAATTCAGCTGATGAAGAAACATAAACGTAACGGACGTGGAATATCCTACAAAGTGCGCGTAGCTGAAGTGAACCGCATCTACGACGAACACCGACGCTCAGGTCTCTCTAATGTGGAGATCTGGCGTCGCTACGTCTATCCGAAGTTCTTCATCAGCGAGCGTACTTTCTATAATATGCTCAACGCCTCGGCTGTCATCGACACTGAGGCCGTGGAGCACGAAAAGGAACAATGGTTACCCTTTATCGATTAAGAAAATGGCTACTTCAAGCATCGAGACACTGATCAAGAATATCCTGAGTGACCTGCGTGTGGAGTTGGGTGATGAGTACGACCGTAACTTTGAGCGTCAGGGCTATTTCGGACATGCCTGGCAGCGTCGCAAGTCCCCAGGCGAAGGATCGATCCTACAGAAAAGCGGTGCCTTGCGCCGGAGTATCAAGAGCCCCCGTATCGGCAGCACCAATATCACCTTCTTTTCATCACTTCCTTATTCCTATATTCACAATGAAGGCGGTGAGATAGAGGTGACGGCAAAGATGAAGCGTTTCTTCTGGGCAAAGTACTATGAGGCCTCGGGCAGCGTGTCGCGTAGGAAGGATGGTACGGCCAGCCGATCAAAGCGCAATGTGGCACTGTCGGCAGCTGCTGAGTTCTACCGCTGCATGGCTTTGATGAAGGTTGGGCAGAAAATCCGGATACCAGAGCGCAGGTTTATCGGTGGCGGCCCTGAGGTGGAAGCTATTGTACGCAACATTATTGACGAAAACCTGAATGAATATTTAAACAATTACGAGAATGCGAAAGGAATTTTATCTGGCCGTCAGTGAGCGGCTTATGTCCATCGAGGGCAATCCCATCAAGCATGTTGACCTGTGGAATAACAATGTGGAGTTCATCGAACAGGAAACGAACTGGCAACGCCCCGCCGTGTTTGTGGAGTTCCGCCCCATCGTGTGGGAGCGGATGACCACACGGGGATCCCACGAGTACCAGGCCCGTACTGAGGTGAGGCTTCATATCGTGACCGACTGGAATGGCAGCGCATCGTCGGATCATGAAGATGAATACCGTATGGAAGCCATCGAGGCCCTTGACCTCAGTGAGCAGATACATGCAGCCTTGCTTGGTCTGACTGGTGACCATTTCGGGGATGTGGAGATACAGGCTACGCTGACGAACCACAACCATGAGGAAGTGATTGACAATATCGAGGTATATCTTGTCACCTTTATCCGATCCATCGATAAGCCGATGACAAAGGTCAGTGTCTCGATGGATGCCAATGTGAGAATAAGACAATAGGAAACAGCCAATCAATTTCAGCTATGGATTTTTGCAAAAGTTTTAATATTGGCCCGATTCACATTTACGTGAGTACAGTGCGCATGAAACGAAGGGGCAAGCGAGATGATATATACCGTAATAACAAAAAGAAACTGATGCGCATCAAGCACCAGATGTGGAGAATGAGCGGGGGATGCTGTATGGAATGTGGCAGGAAGTTCGATGAAGATGAACTGGAGATACACCATATCATTCCCGTGAGCAAACGCCCGGAACTTATCCTTTCTGTGAGCAACATGCATTTAGTATGCCCGGCATGTCACAATAAACTTCACGGCAGGCCAATGGGGGGGGGTAAAAGTCACCCAAGACGAAGAAAATCAGTAAAAAGATGAAAAAAATCCGCAAATCGTTTGGAGGTTGCGGATTTTTTTGTATCTTTGCAGCGTGAGGGATGGGTAAACCTTCAGAGACCCGCTCTCATTCCAGCCAAGTTAAATGCTTGGCTTTTTTATTTGGATAATCTTATCGCCGTGAATGCAATAAATCAAATCAAACAGTTTATATTGTGGAGTACCCCTGAGACCATTGAACTTTGAAAGGCCAATATTGAACTCACCAATATCAAAATTGTCATTAGGGAAGTATATAACGGCAATCTTCGTATCAGGTTTTGAAGCACAGTGCTTGAGTGCATTTCTTATGTTGTTTGACGTAGCTGTCTCTGCACCGGCTATTTCAAATGGCAAGCCATCCCATAACCCCTCACAGCTCTTATGCTTATATATGTCTTGGGGCTCCTCACCAAATACAACAGAATGGCCGCTACGAAATCCAGCATCCTGAACATCGGTCTCATACCAACCTTTCTTTCCATCAAACTTGTGCCCTACGTGTGTAGCCTTAACTCCACCGCTTTCCTCATGGAAACCTACATCCTTGTAGTCGGAGGCATTTAATAACCGATTGTATTCTGCCTTGTTTTTGTCCCTATTGACGGAACGTAACAATCGACATGCCTCGCATAGTTCGTTCTCCGGCACGAATGCCAGGTTAAGTTTGCCTTTGGCGATATCGCAGTCACGACAGCGCTTGATGGTGTATGGATTATAGTCTGGGAAGGTTTTTCTTTCCATTCCTGCATTGAATTGGAAGATACCTTTGATGTCCTTATCCGTGGCCTCAGCCCCACGCTTCATGGCTTCATCATGTGGCGTGGTGGGGTACTTGGCTTTGCGTACCTGTACGACGGTACAACGGCAGTTCCAGCCATTGGGTGGGTAGTAGGTCTGCCAGAAAGGATCACTAGGTGGTAGTGTCACGCCATTGAGTGCAGCGTGTTCCGGGCGCACCTTGCTATCACCAGCCGTGCGGTACTGGAGGTTGTAGCGGTCGCCATCCTTCTCGAACTGTTCCCACTTGCCGGCCATCTCAGCCGATGCATGAGCGAAGTTGTACTCAGCACGTAGATAGTTCTTATTATAGGTTTCGTCTATCTTTCGAACGTCGTTTAAGAACTGTTCAAACGGCTTTCTATTGCCACTCTCATCAACCAGGGACGGGAAGGCCTCGTTGAGCTCATGGAATGTCTTTAGCCCACTGAAGATATAGTCGGACTGCTGCAGCTTCTGGCGCATGCGGTCGGACATGGCAGTACGCTCGAAGGCAGAGTCTAGGATCTTAGCATGAGCGTCGATGAAATCCTGTACCCGATCCTCTTTCAGAATTTCCACACTGAACTGTGCCCCGGCTTTCGAGTGGAGCGACTGCATCATTGGCTCGAAGAGGGCTGAAAGCTGCTGGCGAAGCGCGTCCGTCTCTGGGCTTGCCAACTCCAGAGTTCCGGGCATGTCAGCCAGCAGCTCAGTATATCGGCTGTGCAGCCCCTCGTAGTCAGAGGGGCTTAGTCGAAAAAACGGCTCTCATTTGGCTTGTGTTGGCCTTTCTTATCATCGTCGGGCGTTCCCCCGCCGTTGCTCCCGTTATCGTCATGTTGGGGCTGTGTGGGGCCAATCAGTGGCTGCTGCTGCCTGCGTTCGCCAACAGGGATGCCGTATTTATTCTCGAAGTACTTGCCCTCAACCTCGTAGTTGTTGACAACCAGTTCCTCGACGGCCTTCTGCTGCTCAGGCGTGTAATCCACAGAGTCATCCCACTGGAATTGCAGACCTTTGAGTGGGAATCCATGCCGTACCATGCGTGGGATTAGCTGCTCGTTGATGATATCGCACAGCATATCACGGTCGGCATCGATAAGGTTCTCGAACACCTCCAGATGCGTTTCTGACTGACTGAGTGAGCTACCG
>OMXO01000092.1 GCA_900315035.1 uncultured Prevotella sp. | reverse complement strand
TTCGACTGCCAAGATATCAAGAACTTGCGGGTGATTCCGTTCGAGATGCCTCAGATTCCAGGCTATGGTACCAGTAACGATATCATGCTCATGGTAGAAGATCCCACAGATGGTAACCTGTCGGAGTTTGCCAAGAATACTGAGCACTTCCTGGCCAAACTGTCTGAACGCCCGGAGATAGCCACTGCCATGTCAACATACTCTGAGCGCTTCCCGAAATATCGCATCGATGTCGATGCCGCCCAGTGCGACCGCGCCGGTGTGACACCTGAAGCCGTACTCAACACGCTGGGTTCATTCTGCGGCGGTGCTTACATTGGCAACTTCAACCAGTTTGGTAAGGTTTACCGCATCATGGCTGCCTCGTCACCTGAATATCGTCTTGATCCGCAGTCGCTGCAGAACATCTTCATGCAGGTGAAAGGCGGCAAGATGACTCCCATCTCCCAGTAATATTGAGCACTTCAACCTGTTCCAGAGCATCACCTGCATCGTGAAACCTGGTAGCGGCTACACCGAAGGCGACGCTCATAAGGCCATTGCTGAGGTATTCGAGCAGGAGATGCCAAAAACCGCCACCTACGAGTACAGCGGTATGTCGCGCGAGGTAGAAGAGGCTGCAGGCTCTAATGCCACAGCGCTCATCTACGTCATCTGCGCCATCCTGATCTACCTCATCCTGGCTTCTCTGTATAACTCTTGGTTCACTCCGTGGGCCGTGCTGTTCAGCGTACCGTTCGGTCTGATGGGTGCCTTTGTGTTTGCCTTCCTGGGCTATACTCAGGGATTGCCGGGCATGGACAATAACATCTACCTGCAGACGGGTGTCATCATGCTGATTGGTCTTTTGGCAAAGACAGCTATCCTCATTACCGAGTTCGCCACAGACCGTCGCAAGCAGGGACTGAGCATTGCTGATGCTGCCTTCGAGGCTTGTAAGGAGCGCCTGCGCCCGATCCTGATGACCGTCGCCACGATGATTATTGGTATGATTCCCCTCGTCATCGAGGGTGGTGCCGGTGCCAATGGTAACCGTGCCCTCGCTCTCGGCGTCATCGGTGGTATGAGCATCGGTACCGTTGCCCTGCTCTTCGTCGTTCCCGCCTTCTTCATCGTGTTCCAGAAACTGCACGAGCGTTTCCAAGGTCAAGGGAAGATAGAGGAAAATGTAAAAATGTAATAATGTAAAAATGTAATAATGATATAATCGTATGAGACGAAATAGAGCTTCAATTTTTAAATTATTAAATTCTTACATGGCGGCGGCTGCCGTGCTGCTGACGCTGTCGGGCTGCGGCATCTATAACAAATACGAGCAGAAGACAGAGGCACCAGCCAACAGCTTCGGTGCCGATGAGAATATCAGCGTGGCCTCGCCCGAAGAGTCCATCGCCCAGATGTCGTGGCGCGAGTTCTTCACCGATCCGCTGCTTCAGGAACTCATCGAGCAGGTGCTGGCCAATAACACTGATCTCAATTCAGCGCGCATCGCCGTCGAGAAGAGCCAGGCAGCGCTGACGGCTGCCAAGATGGCTTACCTGCCAGCACTCAGCTTTGCCCCTCAGGGCACGCTCTCGAGCTTCGACAACAGTAAGGCCGTAAAGACCTACAACCTGCCGCTGCAGATGTCGATGGACATCGATATCTTTGGTTCCATCACCAACAAGAAGCGCGCAGCAAAGGCCGTGCTCCTGCAGGCTCAGATGCGGCAGGATGCCGTGCGCTCCAACCTCGTGTCGATCACTGCCCAGCAGTATCTCATGCTGCAGGTGCTCGATCGTCAGTTGGAGATTCTCTTGCAGACCGACAGCCTGTGGAACAAGTCGCTTGAGACCGAGCAGGCGCTCTGGGAGAACGGTAAGGCCTATAGCACTGCCGTCAACCAGATGGAGGCATCATACTTGAGCGTAAAGACGCAGATCGTAGATACCCGTCGCAACATCCGCGCTGTCGAGAATGCCATCTGTAAACTGCTGGCAGTCAGTCCCCAGCACATCAATCGCCAGGCATGGGGTACCACCATGCTCCACCATGCAGAGGCTACAGGCGATGCCGATGAACGCATGTTCAAGACCAAGTACCTGAGGATAGGCGTGCCTGCCCAGATGCTCGAGAACCGTCCCGACATCCGCATGGCCAACCACGCGATGGAAGAGGCCTTCTACAACACGGCAGCAGCACGCTCGGCCTTCTACCCCACCATCACGCTCAGCGGTAGTGCGGGATGGACCAACTCTGCAGGCGGCCTCATCGTCGATCCCGGCAAGTTGCTGCTCAATGCGATGGCACAACTCACACAGCCCATCTTCGCACGCGGCAAACTGATTGCCAACAAGAAGATAGCCAAGCTCACAGAGGAAGATCTGCAGAAGAAGTATGTGCAGACCGTCATCAATGCTGGCAACGAGGTCAACGAAGCGATGGCCGACTGTATGGCAGCCCGCGAAAAGCATACCTACTTACAGCGCCAGGTACAGGTGCTCCATGAGGCCTACACAGGCACCCACGAATTGATGGACAATGGTAAGGCCAGCTATCTCGAAGTGCTGAAGGCACAAGAGTCGCTGCTCGATGCACAGCTGGGTTCAGCCATGAACATGTACACAGCAGCTGAGGCCGTCATTGCCCTCTACATCGCCCTGGGCGGCGGTGACAAGTAGTCCCAGAAACAACGACGCTGATACCTACTTTTGATTAATCTATTAGAAGGTATCGATAAGTGCGCAATACCAAACACTCGGTTTTAGGTATTGCGCACTTCAATTATTCACCGTACCTTTGCAGCCGGAAACAATAAAAGAAAAGTGTAGCATGAGATCAACCGCAATACCCAGAGAAATAATGGTACTGATGAACCACATCTACGAACTGAACAAAGGTGTGCGACAGATGGTACTGTTTACCTGTAATAAGAAGTACGGCAAACAGACCGTAGAACGACTCGAGAGTCAGGGCATCCCCTACATCCTGCAGCCAGCAGGCCAGCAGAACCTGAATATCTATTTCGGACGGCGCGAGTGCGTGGATGCCATCCGCCTGATAGTTACACGCCCCCTCAACCAGCTAACACCCGAAGAAGACTTCATCCTCGGTGCCATGCTCGGCTACGACATCTGCGCACAGTGCGAGCGTTACTGCCGCCGCAAAGGACAGTGCAACGGCAAATGCGACGGATCGTGCCAATGCATCAACAAGAATTAATCATTTAGATAAACCATTAAAAAATGAACACAACAATTGTCATCTATGGTTCCTCAACAGGAACCTGCGAGGCCATCGCCGAAAAGATTGCCTCAAAACTCGGCTGTGAAGCCATCAACGTACAAGACCTGACGGCTGATATCGTTGCCGCCAATCAGAACCTTATCCTCGGCACCTCCACATGGGGTGCTGGCGAACTGCAAGACGACTGGTACGACGGTCTGAAAACCCTTCAGGGTGCCGATCTCAGTGGCAAGACCATTGCCCTTTTCGGCTGTGGCGACTGCTCTACCTATAGCGACACCTTCGTAGGTGGCATGGGCGAGCTCTACAACGGCATCAAGGCCAGCGGCGCCAAGTTCATCGGCAGCGTAGAGACCGAAGGCTACACCTTCGACGATTCAGAGGCCGTCATCGACGGCAAGTTCATCGGCCTGCCCCTCGATGATATCAACGAGGACGACAAGACCGATACCCGCATCGAGGCATGGCTTGCCGCCATCACTCCTGCCCTGTAATCACAGGTAAAATCCACTCATAATACAGTATTTGTTTAGTTTTAGTAAATACACAAGGCTCGCTGCGATAGCGAGCCTTGTGTGCTTTTTTTAGTCGAGTTTGGAAAGTATAGATGGGTTACGCTTATTTCACGACGTCGTCCTCGGCGAGAGAGATGAGATGATTCTTGCTGGCGTAATAGTTGGCTCCAATAATCGGGGCAATGAGATCAACGCCATGAGGAGGAGTGGGGATTGTGGTATTGTTTGCCTGTGTGATGCCTACATAATCGACTACCATGATGCCAGTCTTGGCATATTTGCGATTCAGCAGCACATGGCCAATGTGTTCGTTCGACATGGTGGCATTCACGTTATAGCGCATCGCCATCTCGGGGATGCCATAACGGCCAGCCACGTGATTGAGAACCCAATGGGGCTCGACGGACTTGGCAGACTCATTGGCTATCTGCAGGCCTTTTTCGATGGCTGCATGCTTTTGTGTGATAGACAGGAGGCCGATAAAGTTAAAGGCTTGAACGGTTCCTTTGCCCTTCTTGTTGAGGGGGAACGCGATTTCGCCAGTCTTGATGTCGTTGCTCCAAACGTTGTGCATGCTGACGCCCAGGTAATTTTCGGCCAGGGGAGCCTCGTAGTTGTTCATCACGATGAGCTTACCGCGACAGTCGTCGAGACGGAGGTCTGGGCCGTAGGTCGCTACGATTCTGTCTCTGCCAAGCACTGTTTTCAGTTCTTCGTTGAGCAAGAGGGAGACGTCCTGCATCTTCTTGTTGTCGAGTTTAGGTGCCTGATCGAGCATGATGATGGCAGTCTCAGAGGGGTGCTCCTTGAGCAGATCACTCAGTTCCTTGAAGATCTGATCCGGTTTGACGCCGGGATAGACGTATTTCATATCCTCATCGTAGAAGTAGATGCGGTCGTTGTCGCCTTTGTAGATGGTGCCGAGGTCGAAGTAGCGCACGCCGAGCTCCCAGAGTCCTCTGATATAGAGATGCTGGCGCTTGTAATCGAGCAACGTTTCTTTGCCTAAGTCCTTGGTGAGGTAGCATGTAGGCACGCCGCCTGCTCCGAGGATTGACATGTCGCAGATGCGGGGGTTCAGGCCTTTGTAGTAACGGCCAATATAATCAGAGTTGTCGAGCTGCTTGCCATTGATTTTCTGCAAGGTGTTCAAGGTCAAATCATTGTCAGCGACCATCTTCTTGATCCTTTCTTCCAGACTCGTCTTGCTGGCAGCACGGGTAGCGGCCTTGTCGGAGAACTGTCCTGTCTCGATGATGAGGGCTATCAGATTGGCGTCGTTGCGATCGATGAACGTCATGTCGCCAGTCTGCTGGTTGCGCAGCATGGCGAGGGTGTCTTTCACCTCGACCTCTTCATCTTGACCTGAATCATCAGGCCGCCTATCAGCTCGAAGCCGCTGATGTTGAGCTGGTCGATGAAGTGGAGCTTGCTGAGGTCGCGGGTGACGCTCCAAGTGCCGGTATAGGTGGTGGCGGCGTCCTCTTCAGAGTCCTCGTCGTTGTTGGCAAAGTCGTAGATGTCGCACTGGCCATTGTCATCGATGTTGTAGAGTCGTACGTTGTCGGTGGCGGTGAGCTGCATATCATCGAGCCATGCGCCATGGGCGATGCTCTGGAGCTGCTCGAGGGTGTACTTGCTCTGATCGGGATTCTCTACGGGATTAGAAGCGTTGTCTTCTTTACAAGAAGATATTGCAAGGCTTAATGTGCCGCAGAGCGTCAGGATGGCGGCACGCATCCGTTTTTTCATTTCTTTCATGATAACTGAAATAAATACTAACTGAAATAACTTTATATCAAATAATCAGGGTGCAAAGTTACGAATAATTCCCGTATGCGTATTTATCTTTTTATTTTTTATTCAACGAAAACGTTTGCGTGAGGAAATACCAATGTACTATAGTAAAAGGACTCCGACTTTGCTGTCTGCTCTTTGCAAAGTCGAAATTTTTGTTTTGTCGTGATGCACAACGATCGTGCTCATTCACTATTTTTTATTCCATCGGCTTGATCATCGACTCGATGAAAATATTCAGCCCGACACATTGAAATAGAACACCTCATCTTCTTTCATGTCTGGACGATGAGTAACAATTCTTACATAGTCATCTATCAAATGGCGCCAGTCATTTGGTGTCATATTGTTGTACTTATCCTGGAACATAGCGATACAAACAGAATGGATATTCTTCATCATCGTACCGCCATCCATTTCCATCATGTTATGAATCAGTTTGCGTACATCTTTGTCATCATTCACATCCCTCAACATAGCAACTTCTGCAACCATTCGAACTTCAGATGCTTTTCGTGAAGACTTCTTTTTGACTGGTTCAGTCGCTTCTTGGATTATCCCTTTCAATTCTTCAATGGTATATGGTGGATCTTTCCTATGAAGCATATAGTGACAATTAGGACATACTGGTACCAAATCCGTATCTACATTCAGTTCGTATTCCTTTCCAATTGTTGATATTGGTGTAAGGTGATGTACATGGATGAAGTTCTTACCTATCTCTCCATAGGTTGTTTCAAAGTCACGACCACATACCAAGCATTGATAACCTTTCTTCGCTACGCACTCCTTACGAGCCTTTTGATTACGTTCATACTTGTTAGCTTTCACTGTAACCAATGCACCCTCATAGAGTTTCTCGTCATCCTCAGGATAGTCCACATCATACACATCATCATTCACCATCTGATGGGGATGTAGCAGGAAATCTATTAAGCCTCTATCTTTACATTCCCTGACACTCCTTGGAATACCTTCATACCCATGTTCATGCAGATGATGCAACGACAATATATCATCCGTATATTCCTCAAGCAATTTGAATCTGGCATAGAAGGATGTGATGTTCCCGTAATACTGGACTTTATCCGTCCAAAAAGGTTCCTGCTCGAATGCTTCATCAAAGATCATCTTCACTTTAATGACCTCCATCTTGTAATGGATGCGCTTCTCAGGAATCGTTTTGTAGATGAATACGATATCCCCGACAGAGAACTTATCCGTCCTCCAGTCTGCCATTCCGTCTTGTGCTGCAATTGCATCACCAATACGGAAAGTGTTGTCATTACTTGGAACTATCCAGTATCTCATACTATTCCATTGTCAGAACCTTCGTTGACTCTTCACCAAACTGAGAGACTACGCGCACGGCTATTTTCTTGCCCTGTTCGTAGGGGATTGGCTCGCTCTTGAAGTCATAGAGCGTATCCCAGATCTCATCATTGAACTCCAACCGCAGGGTGCGCTCGGCCTTTTTCTTGGCAAGGTCTTTGGCAACCGTATCGAGGCCCTTGCGCCAAGCTGCGAAGTCTTTCTTGTCGCCACCACAGAAGTGGATGCTACGCACCTTGAAGAGTCCACCCGTATAGTTGTCGTCCATCTCCCAATAGGCGATGTCGTTCACGTTGCGGGCTTTTACCTCATCTTGTATGGGGTCGTACATATCCATACCATTAATCTCAACATGGCATTTGCCGTCGCCATCGTTCACCAAGCTGATGTCTGGCTCACCGATGATGATAAACGAGCCTGCCTTCTTGTCTTTCTTCAGTAGACCGTCTTGCAGCAGATCGTCGCTCATGCGAACCTTTGACACTTGGAACGTACCAAAGTTATAGTCTTTGTTCTCGCCACTCTCAATACTGTCCTCAAATGAGAATCCAAGAATCACGAGCCAGTTCGATTCGTTCAGATGCTGACGGAAAGCACGTACGGCTTCGTTCACGGCATGCTTGCTGACCGTTCCAAACTTGGGGCCAATCATAAAGAACACACAATGCTCCGTTCCGTCCTCCTGTTTATAATAACCCTTGGCATTCAGATAAGGCTCGTCCAAATGTTCCATCGAGTGCATCACAGCTTGTTGCTGCTTCACACCATTACGAATACCGTTAGCCTTCAGGTTATTGAAGATGCGTTCCGTAAAGGCTGCATATTCGTCGTAGTCGTTCTGCTTGTCATTCAAGCTATCAGGCGAACTGACATCAAGGCTCTGCAATGTTTCAACTGTAAACGGACCACTTACACGGATACGTTTCTTATCTTCTTCTGGCTGGTCATAAAGAGTTTCTTCGTCAAAAGGCAAATCATTGGCCAAAGCCTTCAGAGTGATATGTGGCACCTTCTTGTAGATAAAGCCTCTACGGATATTGGGATTCTCGCTATCATCGTGAGTTTTATAATATGGGAATAAAGCCGTTGTCAGTCGCTTCTTGGCGATATTCAACGCAATACGACTTGTGTCTATGGTAATCCATCTGCGTCCCCATTGCTCGGCAACGTATGCAGTTGTTCCGCTACCACAAGTTGGATCGAGAACCAAGTCACCAGGGTCGGTGCTCATTAAGATGCAACGTTGAATAGGCTTAATTGAAGTTTGGCAAACGTACTGAATATCTGTTGCACCAATAGTATCATCCCATAAATTATCAAGAGTCTGAACAGGAAAATCATCTAAGTATCTGACATATCTGGGAGTCCTTCCAGTATCAGTGATGCGGTTTAATGATATCAATCTTTCCACTCCTTTTTTGTTTGTCTTCCAACTTCTGCTCCCACATTTATACAATGTGCCGTTGAACTCAAAATCAAACATGCAAGAAGGTGTATATCCAGATGATGCAAGGTCGCTTGTAGTGAATAGCTTAATACCTTGGGGGAGTTCTACTCTACCGTTTCTTTCCTCATTCGTCATCTTTCTACGTTCTCCATTGGGGAACTCTATCCCAGTATAGCTCGATACTAAGCCTTTGTTTTTATCTAGGAATAGTTGCCTGTATTTAACTTGTTCTTTGTCCTTTGCATACCATATAATATAATCGTTTATTGTTGCCAAGAAATTAGTTCCTAGCGAAGATCCCTTCTTAAATGATATAAGACTAATAAAATTCTCACTTCCGAACACCTCATCTAAAACAGAACGGACAAGGTGTACATTCTCATCCGATATCTGCACAAAAACAGAACCACTTTCGGTAAGCAATTCTCTTGCCATGACCAGCCTATCACGCAAATATGAAAGATAGCTATGAATTCCCAATTCCCATGTATCGCGGAATGCCTTAATCATTTCAGGCTCTCCTGAGATGTTCGAATCGTTGTCTTTTACATCGCGACTATTCAACTTCATCTGCCAGTTAGAGGCATACTTAATTCCATACGGCGGATCAAAATAGATGCATTGGACCTGCCCTTTCATGCCCTCGCGATTCAGCAAGGAATTCATCACCAACAGACTGTCACCTTGAATCAGGCGGTTCTGCCAATTGTCACTATGCTTGTAGTAACCAGCTAATCGTTCCAGTTCATCCTCTTGCTCTTCCTCAAAATCTCCAAACAAGTCCAGTTGTAACTTGGCACTCTCGCTCTTATGCTCATGCAGTTCATAGAGACTATCGATGATGGCCTCCGGGCGGATGTCTTCATGCTTATACAGGCTTCGGATGTCTGTACGCAATTGTGGCATATAGTCAGGATTATCCTCATCATCATTCTTATACTTGTTGAGCCAATAGAGTTCCGGGTCTCTACCACGCTGGAACTCATGACGGAAGATGTCGTACTCACTCTGTTCTGGCATGCCACTAATAGCCATTTGTTCCTCTCCCTGATGGGCACTATCAGGAATGGCAGCACGCTTATCCTCGTGCTTGATACTTGAAACGGGTCTGTTCTTATCGACTTTGTTCATTTTATCTCATTTTTATTTGTTTATTCAGGAATTATGCTTAACTTTGCAGCAGATTAAAGAGTTTTTATTATGACAGCAATGGAGTTGAATGCGGAGCTGTTCCGCGAACTAAGTATCATCGCCGATGATGAAGGGCTTATGAAGAAGGCCGTCAAGTATCTCAAGAAATTGTCTGCCAAGAAACAGACAATGGATGAGACAGAGTATATTATGTCATCACCCAAAATGGTAGAGATCCTCCGAGAAGGTGAAAAAGAAATCGCAGAGGGTAATTTCGAGACTATAGCCATTGATGACCTATGGAAGTAGTTCTTTTGAAACATGCCAGAGAGGACAGAGATTACTGGATTAAGACAGGCAATAAGCGCATTATGAAGCGCATTACAGAATTGTTGAAGGATATCGAAAAACATCCTTTTTCTGGTATCGGAAAGCCTGAGCCATTGAAGGGCGAAAACGGCAAATGGAGCCGCCGAATAACTGACGAACATCGTATGATTTATTCCGTCAGCAGTGGCTGTATTTATATTTTTGTATTTTCTCTCCGCTATCATTACTCCAAATAACGTAATATATCACTTTCCAACTGATCAATATCCCTTATTTCCAGCAAGTCCCAAGTACCGTATGTTCTGAGGTTGTTGGCAGCAGGAATCCAATAGTCTTTCAGATAGTGGCGCTTGGCTTCTTTGTTGCCTGACTTATCGCTGTCGAAGTCTTCACATTCCACAATGAGATTGATTCCCTTTACACGAACGATGAATGTAGGCTGATATTCCTTATTCTCATCACCAACGGTATAAGGAATGCGGAAACCAAGGTAGGTATTCTTTACCCAACATTCTACGCACTCCATCGCGTCGAGTGTCTTGGCTGCTATCTGCTGCCAACTGTTGTCTTCAGCTATCACATGGTTTACATGACTCTTCTGTGTTGGATAGACTGTTTTGTTCGTAGGGCGATATACGTGGATGGTACTGCCTTCTGGGTTGTAGTAGTTGAGCACAGCAGAAATCTCTTCGTGGTCCTCGTTGGCTTTATGAACACCTTCCATGATGTTATCAAGCACAGCCTTATAGTTCCAAAGCATCACCAAACGTTTCTGCTCTGTACTGCCATCACCACCAACAATCTCCAGTTGCTCATTATACCATGTCTCTACAATCTGCTTGATGTCTGGGAACTTCTGGAACTGCTGACCATGCTCACGACTGGTATAGTATTCGCGAATCATCAGATGGGCAAAGTAATAGATGACCTGCAAATCGCGCAGTTCCATATAGTCTGTTTTCAGCATCTTCTGATCACCATTCACAACGGTCTGTAAGACGGTTTCCGTAGGAATCTGATTGAAGTTGAGCTGGAATTTGGGAAGATCTGTAAAGTCTGCTTTTAGCGAACCCTCAATATTATCCGAACGATAGCCCGTAATGACAGGGAATCGTATCTCCATTTGTTGTCGCTCTGGCAAAGCACGGATAATGGCCTTAGGCTTCTGAGGTTTCGTCACTACCGTATCACCTCCTTTGAAAGTGTTGAATGGCACACCAATGATACGGGCGTATTCTGGTGGAAACTTGTAGGTGACATTCTCCTCTTTATATTTATAAAGGTCTTTCCTCTCTATCTCCCGTCCTAATTTGTCGTAGGGAATCAGGTCATAACTCTGACGACGCAAAGCACGGCCTACCACCTGTTCGCACAACAACTGGCTACCAAAGGCACGGATGCCACAGACATGGGTGACGGTATTAGCGTCCCAACCTTCAGTAAGCATCGACACGCTGACCACACATTTGATGTCCCCACCCAACTTGCCGGGCTTGCCGACGGTATTCACCACCTCGCGCAAGATGTCTGCATCAGTCAGGTTATCGGCAGAGCCTGCTCCGTGCTGATTGGCATATTCGTGACGGAATTCCTCTATCTCGTTGGCGTATGCTTTCTTGAAAGCCTCGTCAATACGGGTTGATGCTTCATCAAGTGCAGAGGAATCTATCAACAGCGTTGGGAACTTTTCTTTGGGCAAGCCCATACCATCATAGTTCGAAAACACATCGAAACGACCTTTACGATAGCGAGGCTCACCATCTTCATTGACACCATCCTGATAGCCGGCAATGTCGCGATAGACCTCATGTGAAACGGTTGTGTTATTGCAGACTACTATCAATACTGGTGGCGCTGTATAGAGTGTACCCATGGCTTCGTATGCCTGGCGCAGACCTCTGTCGTAGTCCTCATAGTCTTTCACGAATTGCTCTAAGGCAGTATTCAGCAGCGTTGGCAGATTAGGTGCCTGAACAGCCAGGGCTGAAGTATCTAATTTATCTTCCTTATCTTTTTTCTTCTGAGCACGAATACCACGTTTGGGCAGTTTGTCTTTGATGCTCTCATAAATATTACGAAGCTTGGGCTCGTCCAAGTCGGTCGTATTGTCGTAGGCTGGCAGAAAGGGAATCTTCACCAAGCCACTCTCAATGGCATCCACCAGTCCGAAATCGCTCACCACCCATGGGAATAGGGAATATTCCGGATAGCCTGAGCCTTTCAGATAATAAGGGGTAGCAGAGAGGTCATATACCTGTTGGAGTTTATAACCCAAAAGTTTCATCTGGCGCAAACCTTCATACCACACCATAGCAGCCTCGTTCTCCTGTTTCAGATCGCTCTTCTCGTCCTCTGTCAGATTCTTATCTTTATTTTGTCTGGGCAGATAGCAATGGTGAGCTTCGTCGTTGATAACAACGATACGCTTGCCTTTCACTCCCTTTTCCAAGATACGGCTCAGCATCACGCTGTAGTCTTCCTTGTCTTTTTGGGTTACCAACTCTCCATCTACCCATTTCTGTTTGCCATCAAGAGGCGAAGCATGCTTGCCAGAAAACACACGAGGCAGGAACTGTTGGTAATTGACAATGGTAATGCTGGCATTCAGTCCACCCAGTTCTTTTTCGAATTGAGGTGGTATCAGTCCACGCTGATGGTAGTAGTCTGTTCGTTCAAAGTTATTGCTGCGCTGACTATAGTCTAACTGCAACACGGAAAGGCGGTCGCGAATGGTGATACCTGGTGCACAAAGCAGGAAATGGTCAGCGTAGTGGGTATCCATCGGATTGGCCCGCTTATTCAAGTAGTTATAGAGAATCAGCATCGCCATCACCACAGTTTTTCCTGTACCCGTCGCCATCTTGAAGGCTGTACGTGGCAGTACATAGGCATCGTCTGTTGACACGGTATGCCTACGTTCGCTCAACAGATTCAGAATATAGTTACCTGTATTGGGGTCGCGCTCTGCTATCTCGTTCAGCCAGACTGCTGTCTCTACGGCCTCACGCTGGCAGAAGAACAAACGAAGGTTCGCCCTACGCTCCTTATTGTTAAACCAGAAGTCAAGCAATTCCTTGGTGATACGAGAAGCTTTGGGATAGCCAGCCTCTCGCCATACTTTTACCTCTTTACGGATGCCATTGATAAACTCGGCATTGGGATCAACAGAGATAAAATCTTCTTGCGAGAAGAAAGTCTTCTCTCCTCGTTTTTTTGGCACGATATTCACGTCATAACCGAATGGCCGTCGCCCATTGATGACGGTGGCATAGTCTATGTTTCCGTTCATATCGGTGTCGTAGTAATACTGC
>OMXO01000051.1 GCA_900315035.1 uncultured Prevotella sp. | reverse complement strand
GTCTGCCAGGGGATGTCGATGAGCTCGTTGGGTGCACCGCGTTCCACGTCCCAGGTGAGGGCTTTGCGCTGGTCGTCGTTCAGGATCTTGCCGAAGACCACTGCTCTCGGGTTCTTATTATAGAGATGGGTGGCAATCTTCAGACCGCAGTCGCTCAATGGATAGAAAGGCAATACTGTCACGTCGAAGTAGATAAGATCGGGCTCATAACGGTTGATGGCATCGAGTGTGCGATCGTAGAAGTTCGTGACAAACTCCTGGGAAGGCGGACATGCGCCTTCGCCCCAGCCCCACTGATCATGTACCTTGCCATTACTCCAAGAGTCATAGCTCATGGGGTGCTGTTGTTGATAAAGCTTCTGTGGGTCAAGTCCTTCCCACCATTTACCCTTGCCGTCGGCCTTTGTGAGATTTCCGTCGTAATAAACGCCAGCTTTGGGTCCCTCTATGTCGTAGCGCTGCGAGGGCTCGTACCAAGTCCAGGCATGATCGGCATGGAACGAGATGCCCAGAGGCAGCCCCGCTTTCTTGGCGGCTTTTGCCCAGCCTGCGAGGATATCCTTATGAGGGCCGATTCTCATCGAGTTCCACTCCTGATACTGCGAGTCCCAGAGGTCGAAATTGTCGTGATGGTTGCCGAGTACGAAGAAATACTGGGCTCCGCAGCGTTTATAGCGCTCTACCAGTGCCTCAGGATCCCATTTCTCAGCCTTAAATAATGGCAGGATATCTTTGAATCCAAATTCAGACGGATGGCCATAATGTTCTACATGCCATTTATATTCACGGCTTCCTTCCATATACATCGAGCGTGCCATCCAGTCGCCTGAACCCTCTACACATTGTGGACCCCAGTGAGCCCATATGCCGAATTTTGCATTGCGGAACCACTCGGGTGTCTGGTGCGTCTCCAACGATTCCCATGTCGGTTCGTATTGCCCCGTCAGCATCTTCTCATGAGCTTCAGAGACGGGCACCTGATACTTCTTCGCCGATGCTGCTGTTATCAGACAACTGGCAGCGAAAATCATCATCATCCTTTTCATAACTTTTACTATATTACTCGTACAGGTAAAACATACGGTCCATCAGCTGCCATTTCTGGTCTGAGGTACTGCCTTTCTCACAAGCCTGGAACATGGCCACATAGTCTTCCCATTCAGCTTGCCGGGGTAGGGTGGCGAGTTTTTTCATTGCCGTGCTCCATTCAAAGTCGAGCGGTGTCTCTACAATCATAAAAAGTCGGTTGCCTAAGATGTAGATTTCCATCTCAAGAATGCCAACAGCACGTATGCCTTCACGAATCTCT
Organism: uncultured Prevotella sp.; assembly: GCA_900315035.1. Classification (GTDB taxonomy): domain Bacteria; phylum Bacteroidota; class Bacteroidia; order Bacteroidales; family Bacteroidaceae; genus Prevotella. The sequence continues at coordinate 26,094 of OMXO01000051.1, read as the reverse complement.
GGCCATGATTTCAAACGGCTGTGAGCCTCCACATAACGAGCTATTAGTGCAGGATCATCCTTGAGGTCCATCGTCTGGCAAAAACGCTTCACTTGCTGTCCGAATACCTTTTGGGGATAGCCAGTTTGCTGGTTGTTAATTTCCATTTGTAGGTTATCAGTTAGAATTTCGTTTGCAAAGGTACGAAAAAGAATTCATTCATGTATAAAAAGATTCGACATTGAATAGGACAAAATCGGCAAAAAGTTTGGAAGTCTGCCGTTTTTTTTGTTACTTTGCATCAATAAAACGCTTTTTCATGATGAATATCCCGATAGACAAGCTTCATCTCTATACCCTTCACGTTGGCCAGGCTACCCACGATGGTGATTGGAACTGGAAGAACGTCCGAAGTCCTTTTGCACGTATCTTTTGTGTTACAGGAGGTTCTGCAAGGGTGGAGATGCCCTCGGGTATCTATGACCTGAAGCCTGGTTATCTCTATTTTATTCCTGCTTTCACGACTCACAGTTACGTCTGCGATTCAAACTTCTCGCTATATTATATCCATGTCTATGAGGAAGCAGACCACGAACAGGGCATTTTGGAGGAATTGGAACTGCCCTTCGAGGTCGAAGGCACTGACTTGGATTGTCAGCTCATTGCCCGTCTCTGTGAGATGAATCCTTTTTTGAAACTACCGCAGTCGGATCCTGCTGTATATGATAATCACCCTATGCTGATTTCAAGCCTTCAAATGAACCAGAACCGGCCTTTCTGCGACAAGGTGGAGTCGAGAGGTATCCTTTTCCTACTTATCTCACGATTCTTGAAGAATGCCAGACCTCGTGTGGATGTAAGAGATGACCGCATTCATCAGGTACTCACCTTCATCCGTAAGAACCTTGACAAGCATATTGATGTCGATATGTTAGCCGGTAGGTGCTGTATGTCGAAGGACCACTTTATCAGGGTGTTTAAGTTGCAGATGGGGGTTACTCCTAATGTGTTTGTAACCCAAAAGAAGATGGAACGCTCAGAATTACTGCTTGTCACGACTTCTGAACCGCTGAAGGCCATTGCAGACGCCTTGGGTTACGATGATTATTCTTATTTTAATCGTATCTTTAAGAAACACGTCGGCATCACACCCCAGCAGTATCGTGATAAATATGCTGTATAATGAAAAATCCCCGCTTCTGGCGGGGATTGATTATTTTATGCGAAAGGATTCTCTGTGGGATAGAAGTTACCCTTCGGGAAGTTGTAGTCGATTTCGTCCACGGGGATACCCATGTATTTAAGAACCTCCCAGAGGTACTTGCCCTGATGTCCGAACATCACAGCGCAGTGGTGCGGATAGTGCTTCTCGATGAGGACGTGACGATAGAAGCGGCTCATGTTCTTGATACCGAAGATACCGATAGAACCGAATGAGCGGGTAGCTACTGGAATCACCTCGCCCTGAGCGATGTAAGCGCGGAGCTTGGTGTCGGCTGTTGACTGCAGACGATAGATAGTAGCCAGACCAGGCTGGATGTCACCCTCCAGTGTACCGTTGGTTACCTCTACAGGCAGAGCGCGGGCCATAATACGCTGGAAGCACATCTGGCAGTTGCAAATCTTTGAAGAAGCAGTGTTACCACAGTGGAAGCCCATGAAGATCTCCTTGTCGGTATAGGTGTCGCAAGCGAACTTCTTGCCCTTGATGCTCTCCTCGTACATGTCGTTAGGTACGGTATTGTTGATGTCGAGCAGGGTAACAGCATCCTGAGAGATACATGTTCCGATGTACTCTGACAGAGCGCCATAGATATCAACCTCGCAAGCTACGGGGATGCCACGACCAGTCAGACGGCTGTTCACGTAGCAAGGTACGAAGCCGAACATGGTCTGGAAAGCAGGCCAGCACTTGTTAGCCATAGCCACGAACTGACGAGAGCCCTTGTGAGCCTCAATCCAGTCAGTCAGTGTCAGCTCATACTGAGCAAGCTTCGGCAACACTGAAGGAATCTTATTACCTGTGCCGAGCTCAGCAACCATATCCTTCACCACGTCGTCGATACGTGGGTCACCCTGGTGCTTCTGAAAGGCCTCGAGCAGATCGAGCTCTGAGTTCTCCTCAATCTCAACGTCGAGATCATAGAGGGCACGGATAGGAGCGTTACAAGCCAGGAAGTTGTTAGGACGAGGACCGAAGCTGATAATCTTCAGGTTCTGCAGACCTACGATAGCGCGGGCGATAGGCAGGAACTCATGGATCATCTCAGCGCACTGAGTAGCGTCGCCAACGGGCTCCTCAGGGATATAAGCGCGAGTCTTGCGCAGGCTCAGGGCCTGGCTGGCATTCAGCATACCGCAGTATGCGTCGCCACGACCGTCGATCAGATCCTTCTGAGTCTCCTCTGCTGCAGCGCAGAACATGGTGGGACCCTGGAACCAGTCAGCAATCATGGTCTCGGAAATCTCAGGACCGAAGTTTCCAAGATATACACAGAGGGCGTTACAACCGGCCTTCTTCACGTCTTCGAGAGCCTGCTGAGCATGGATCTCACTCTCAACGATGGTGATAGGACACTCATAGATACCGTCCTTGCCAAACTTTTCTTCATACTTAGCGATAACGGCCTTACGACGGTTAACAGCCAATGACTCGGGGAAACAGTCGCGACTTACAGCGACAATTCCGATTTTAATTACAGGTACATTTTTCATATTTGCATGAATTAAATAGTAATGCTTAGTTTCACGGTTGCAAAGTTACGCATTTTTATTTAAATGAATGCACTGTTTTGTATCAAAAACTTTGTTAATTGTGTATAATTAGTGCTGACTGAGGCGATACAACGGCTTTTCCGCCAGTTATCGTGCCGAGCCCTTCTTCGTTGATGACGCCATCGCAGCAGACTTCGGTATAAGTGCCTTCGGGGATGTTGACCTCAACGTTGGTCTTGTTGGCATTCAGGATGACAATAATGTTTTTCCAGTCATCACGGCCGGCATAATTCTTGAGACGGAAGGCGACTGTCTGACTTGGGGCCTCTAAGAATTCCAGATGTTTGCGTACAAGGTCAGCATTCCCTAAGCGGAAAGCTGGATGATGCTTGCGTAAGGCAATGAGGTTTTTATAATATTCATAGACCTTAGCATACTTGGTCTTGTTATTCCAGTCGAGCTGATTGATGGAATCGGGGGACTCGAAACTGTTGTGAACACCTTTCTTGTCGCGTAGCAGTTCCTCTCCGCTGAGCATGAACGGTACTCCCTGAGAGGTGAAGACGGCTGTCTGTGCCAAGAGGTCAAGACGGATTAGTTCTTCTTCGTTGATACCTGTGATAGAGGCTTTCAGTCGATCAACGAGACACATATCGTCATGACAACTGACGTAAGAGATCATCTGTGTAGGCTCCAGGGCCCATGGCTTCTTGGAGTAATTCACCTTTGACAGATCAATCTGGGGATGGGCAATGGCACCAGCAATTCCGAATTTCAAACTTTCCTCATTATCGGCAAGACCTCCAAGGAAAGCAGACTGCTTGTCATCGGAGAATGGACCGCGAAGGGCATCTCGAATCTCATCGGAGAAGGCTGCGATACCTGGCATCTTGTAGATGTTGGCTTTCATGCCGAGTTGATCTTGCGGATAGGCACAAGCGCCTGCGCTCCATCCCTCTCCATAAATAAATATGGTGGGATCGATGCTGTCAACCATCTGGCGAATCTGATTCATCGTCTCAATGTCGTGTACCCCCATGAGGTCAAAACGGAAACCGTCAATATGGTATTCATTAATCCAATATTTGACTGATTCGAGCATGAATTGTCGCATCATAGGCTTGTCGGATGCAGTCTCATTGCCACAGCCAGAGCCGTTGCTATACTGTCCATCAGCCGTCTTGCGGTAGAAATAGTCGGGATAAGTGCGCTGGAAATTGGAATGCTTTATGTCGTAAGTGTGATTATACACGACGTCAAGAATCACGCGGATCCCGGCTTGGTGGAGTGCCTGCACCATCTGTTTGAATTCATGGATACGCACTTCTGGCTGATAGGGATCCGTAGAGTAGCCTCCATCGGGCACGTTGTAGTTCACTGGGTCGTAGCCCCAGTTATACTTGTTGTCGGCAAGACGTGTCTCATCCACAGAGCCGTAATCATAGCTGGGAAGGATATGAACAGCGTTGATGCCAAGATCCTTTAAGTGATTGATAGCCCAGGGTTCGGTAAGAGCGAGGAATTTGCCTGGGTGTTTGGCATCCTGACAGTTAATGGAGAAGTCGCGATGGTGCATCTCGTAAATGATAAGGTCTGCGGGCGATTTGGTGATGGGACGTACATCGTCATTCCAACCTTCAGGATTGGTATTGGAAAAGTTGATGATGGCGCCGCGCTGTCCATTGACACCCACAGCCTTTGCAAAGACACCGGGACATTCGCCGAGACCGGTGTCGAAAGTGTAGAACTTTCCGATTAAGTTACCTTTTACCGAAGCCGTCCATTGCTCATTAGCTGTCTTTTGCATCTTGACGGTCTTGACGGCTTTACCACCGAGTCCGTCGTTATAGATGCGTAACGTGATCTTCTTAGCGTCGTTGGGGGCAAAGAGTGAGAACTGAGTTTTCTCGGGAGAATAAATCATCTCATGAAAAGACTGTGCCGCCACTGAATCCGGAGACAGGAGGGATAATAATCCTGCAAACATCAAGGTTTTCATTTTTATGTTGTTTTTAATTATGATGATAGACGTTTCTTTCTTTTATTAAACAAGAGGGCGATAATGATCACAATGAGAAAAACAATGATAACACCAGAAATGATGAGAAGCGTCTTTGCCCGGGACTGGGCTGCTTGGTTGCTTTTCTCAATGATGTTTATGACAGAGCTAATCTGATATGTACGCATTCTCGGGTAGAAGGTGAGATTGCAGTCCATGGCAAAATCCATATAACGACGGGCTCGCTCTATATCCCCGTCCTCTGCAAGGTGCTCTGCCAGAAAGAGTAGTGAGGCCTGGTTCATCACGGCACACTTGATATCATCGATTGCAGATTTGCCTAACCAGTAACAGGTTTGATCGTGGTTTTGGAGGTAGTCGTGGCAAACCGAACGGTAGAAAGCGGCAAAGGCGCTCTCATGTGTGCCTTCGGTAACTATGTGCAGCCATCTGTTGCTGATGGCCAAGGCGTCTTGGAACTTACGTTGGGCTGTAAGGATATCCATCTTTAAGTGGAGCCACTCCTCACTGCCTTCTTCAGCTACCATCAGCACCGAGTCACGGTACAGATTCTGCAGGTCAAAATAATTTTGGCGTATCTTTTTGCGCGTAGAATAATTGCCTAATTCACCATAGACATGCATCCAACCACAGTAATAAGCGACAAGTCCTGTACTGTCAAGTGCTTGTCTGTCAACCTTATTGAGTTCGTCGAGGGCTTCGGTGTACCTGTCTGTATTTGAACACTGATAAGCCAACAGAGATCGGAAACGCCCTATGAGGTCTTTGCGATGAAGTGATTCTGCGAGATTGATACATACTTCGGCATAATGAGTTGCAGAGTCATTCATGAAAGACTTGTAAAGCTGGAAAAGTTGCTCAGCATACAGGATTTTCTGCTCTGCAGTTTTCGCCCTCATCAGACTGTCTCGATAGGTGTCGATTTTCTGCTCGCGCACTGTAACATATACAGATGACTGGCTGATAGCTTCGTCAATCTGATGGTAGAGGGCATCGAAGTCGATGGACTCTTCGTTGACACGGAAATTGTCAGCCTGGATATGTGTTGTTACCAGAACAATAGAAAGAAATATAAATAGGCTTCTCATTCTACGGACAATTTTTATAGGCACGGAATGTTTGTTCCGTGCCTATTTGTTTATTTTGCAATAAGAGAAACAGCGAATCCGCCTCCGGGAGCTTCTGTAAGCTTGAGCACATCCTTGGCAGTTACCACCTTCTTGGTGATGACATACGCCTTGGGGTTATGCTCATAGTGGGCATCCTTCGCGTCAGCATAGATGGTGCAGTCGTATTTGCGACCTTTATCAAGGAAATCAAGACGGATAGCAGTCTTATGACCGTTCTCATCACATTTGCCGCCAATGAACCAGTTGTTGGTTCCCTTGGCCTTACGGGCAACGGTGATATAGTCGCCAGGCTCAGCCTCAAGATACTTCGAATCGTCCCAGTCGCAAGCTACATCGCGAATAAACTGGAAAGCATCGTCATACTTTTCATAGTTTTCAGGTAGGTCGGCAGCCATTTGCAGTGGCGAGTACATCGTGAGATAAAGTGCCAGAGACCCGGCAATCGTGATGCGTGCCCACGAAGTGTTACTGCTCCATGTGGAGAGTTTCGTCTCGAAAATGCCTGGGGTATAGTCCATCGGACCGCCCTGCAGACGTGTAAATGGCAAAATGCAGGTGTGGTCAGGGTTTGAACCGCCGAATGCCTCATACTCAGTGCCACGTGCGCTCTCGCCACCTACAAGGTTGGGATAGGTGCGGCAAAGGCCTGTAGGACGTGTTGCTTCGTGTGAGTTCACCATGATATGGTGCTTCGCAGCCTCTTTGATGACATAGAGGTAGTGGTTGTTCATCGACTGTGAATAGTGATGGTCGCCACGGGGGATAATGTCACCGACGTAACCGGTCTTCACTGCGTCATAACCGTATTTGTTCATCAAGGTAAAGGCATCCTCAATATGGCGCTCGTAGTTCTGAGAGCTGGACGAAGTCTCATGGTGCATCAGAATCTTCACGCCTTTTGAATGGGCATAGTCATTGAGCATCTTGATGTCGAAGTCGGGATAGGGGGTCACGAAGTCAAAAACGTCGCGCTTCCACATATTGGCCCAGTCTTCCCATCCAACGTTCCAACCCTCAACGAGCACCTCCTGCAGTCCATTCTTGGCTGCAAAGTCGATGTATCGCTTCACTTTCTCGTTGTTGGCAGCGTGACGTCCGTTGGGCTTTACCTTGTTCCAGTCTATCTGGTCGAGTTTGATACTGGGGAACTCGTCGGTATAGTTCCATGAACTCTTGCCGACAATCATTTCCCACCATACACCGCAGTATTTTGTAGGATGAATCCATGAGGTGTCCTCAATCTTACAAGGCTCGTTCAGGTTTAGGATAAGGTTGTTGGACAGCATGTCACGTGCATCATCAGAAACCATGACCGTTCGCCAAGGTGTCTCGCAAGGTGTTTGCATGGCACCTTTCAGACCTGTTGCATCGGGTGTGAGGTGACTCACAAAAGTGAGGGGAGCAGGCAGTGGCCAGGGAGAGGGCTTCGGATTGGGGGTATAGGCATTGCTTCCGCCACCAAGTTTGGTGGTAAGAGCCTTCGTCTGTGCATCGACAAGCTCAAGGTGCATGGTGGCATAGTCAAGACAGGCTGCTTCATGAATATTGATATAGAGCCCGTCATCGCTCTTCATCTGTAACGATGTCTGAACACCTGTCTCTGAGAATACTGCTACAGAACTGTTCCCCCAGTTGACAGCCGATCTCATGCGGTTCCGGATCTCAGAGAGCTTGGTCTCTTGTGTCATCTGCTCTTGGGTGTCATAGTCGCCAGGGAGCCACCAGGCTTTATGGTCGCCTGCCATCGCAAACTCAGAGCGCTCCTCTTTAATGAGGAAATAGTTAAGCTCTGGCTGCTGTGGGAACTCATAGCGGAAACCGATACCGTCGTCATAAACACGGAAGCGAATCAGAATGGTTCGCTTGGTGGCCGACTGCTCGAGTGTGGCTTCTAACTCGTTGTAATGGTTACGGATATCCTTGGTTTCACCCCATACAGGCTGCCAGGTCTCGTCGAACGTGGAACTCTTTTCGCTCTTCAGGGTGAATCCGTCCATCAGGTCAGTCTCCTTCAAGCCTTTCGATGCATGCTTGTCTTTAGCCAGTTCCAGACCGAGGTGGGAGGGCTTCACAACCTCGCGCCCCTTATAAGTCATCTCATAGACGGGACGTCCGCCATCGTCGATGGTAAACTTTAGTTCAATGTTGCCATTCGGCGACTTCACATTGCCTGCTAGTGCCATCGTCGGCACGAGTAGCAGGCTCATAAACAGTTTTCTCATTTTCTTCCGCTTTGTGTAATTAATGTGCTGATTTCGTAGTTGAATCCATCTGCAGCCATCAGCTGCTCGATGGTGAGGTGCATGCGGTAGCGCCAATAGTGACGTGGGTTGGCTGGGATGTTGATACGCTCGTCATTCTGATTGGGCAACCGGATTTTGTCATCGATGCTTGTCCAGTCTTGGAAAGACAGCAGACAGAGCATGGATGGCGATGTCAGATGCCGGCTTACAATGTCTTTTGCGAGCCAGTCTGGCAACGGGTGGGGGGCAGCGCCACCACGATAGAGCATCGTGTTGAAATAGTTCTGTGTGAGCTCTTCGTCCTCGTCCCACCATTGGCGCAGGGTTGACATGTCGTGTGTGGAAATGGTGTCAACGCTACGATACGGATTGCGTGACAGATGACCAAATTGCGTGCTTGGGTCCTTTGGCATCGACTGAATCTCCAAAGAGAGGATGCGTAATTCGTTCATGACCCAGGGTACACAATCAGGCACCATGCCGAGGTCCTCTGCGCAGACAAGCATACGGGTGGCCTGTGTGAGTTTGGGGAGCTTCTTCATCGCCTCAGTGTACCAGAATTGGTTGTTACGGCGGTAGAAGTAGTCGTTGTAGAGACGGTTGAATGTGCCCTTGTCATTGTCCCAGAGTGCCTGGTAAATGAAATCGTGCTGTACGCCAATACGTGGGTGGAATTTGTCGTGATGCTTACGGTCGCGCACGAAGAGCACATCGCTGATCAAGGCATATAGACCATCGCGGAGGTTTGCCAAAGCTGTGGCACCGCCTGCGTTCTCTGGTTTCTCAGCCTCTGCCTTCCACCACTGTAACACCTTGCGCTGGGTATCATAAGCAGGCTTCATCTCCCAGATGTCATCGTGCGTCTTATTGAGGAAAGTGTCCTTGACATATTGTGCCTGATCGCCGAAAATCTTCTCGAGAGTCCAGTCTGCGATGAAAGGCTTTGTAAATAGTTCTTCCTGGAACTGGAGTCCATAGGCCTCAATTTCCTCGCGCGTCATGCCGAGAGATGGCGAGAACTGCCCCAGAAGTCCGTGAACGGCATCAATGGGAATCTCCCAGATGCGGAAGAAACCGAGGACGTGGTCGATACGATAGGCATCGAAATACTCTGCCATTTTGCGGAAACGACGTACCCACCAGGAACAACCGTCTTCAAGCATGGCATCCCAGTCGTATGTGGGGAATCCCCAGTTCTGTCCGTTAGCTGAGAAAGCATCGGGTGGTGCACCTGCCTGACCGTTCAGGTTGAAATACTTCGGCTCAACCCAGGCTTCTACACCATCTCGGCTGATTCCGATGGGAATATCACCCTTCAGGATCACCTGCTTTGAACGAGCGTAGTCATGTGCTGCATGCATCTGCTGGTCGAGGTTGAACTGTACAAAGTACCAGAAAGCCACCTCTTTATATATTTTAGTGGTTGATTTCGACATGGCCTCGCGCTCTTGGGACGTGAATGTCTTGTGGTCGGGCCATTCTGAGAAGGTGGCAGTACCGTAGATGTCGCGATAATGACAGAAGGCTGCATAAGGTATGAGCCACTCCTTGTTCTCTTCGAAGAACTGCTTGAAGGCAGCACTTTTCATCGTCTTACTGCCTTCCTGACTATAGAGCTCGTTCAAGTATTCCATCTTCGCATTGTTCACGCGCTCATAGTCAATCTGTGGTAAGGCATTCAACTCTTTCTGTAGCCCGTCGAAATAGGCCTTACGTGCCTCGTCTTTCAGAGGAGGCAGTTGGCGTAAATCAGTATATTGCGGATGGAGAGCATAGATACTGATGGAGTTGTAGGGATAAGAGTCTTGCCAGGTATGGGTGATGTTGGTGTCATTGATAGGGAGCACCTGGAGTACACTTTGCTTGGTCAGTGCACACCAGTCGATCATTTTCTTCAGGTCGCCGAAGTCGCCCACACCGAAACTGCCTTCACTGCGCAGTGAGAAGATGGGAATCACGGTGCCGGCTCCCTTCCAAGGATAAATGGGGAAGTAAGCCTGTGAGAGCTCATAAACCACGACCTCGCCCAGTTCGAGGGCTGGTAGTGTGATCGTACGGTTCTCACCGTTCTCCCATAATGGTGTTACATCTTCTGCCTCATCAAGACCAACGAATTTGAATTCGAATGTTTGGGGCAGTGTGTCGGCATCGAGGCTGACAACCCACTCATTGTTCTCATGCTCCGACATCTCCAGTGCACGCAGAGCTTCCCAGTTTCCTAAGGCCTCACCTGCTCCGATGATGGCGAGGCGCTCGTTGTTGCGTAATTGGGGAGCACGTACCTTCAGGCGGACGGTCTTGGCATAGTTGCACTCAGGACTCATGGAACGCTTACGGGCAGCCACACACTCTGTGAATGCTGAGGAATACATATATGAGTCCTCGGGGATATCGAGCCAGTGGTCGTAAACGGTGTAGCGGGCTCCTTTTGCGGCAGCAAACTCTAAACGATGGGGCATCACAAGCCACTCTGTTCGTGCCGTATGTTCTCCACGCACGACGCTATAATAATAGTCAATGTGTGTGCTGGTCTTCACGGCCTTACTCAATTCGCACATCCAGTGGAGACCGTCGAGTGTCCCCATCTTGTGTTGCTCAGTCTTCTCTCCTGAGAAAATGTTCAGAACGAGTTCCTCACCAAATGTGGTTTGGTACTCAAGGTTGAATGCGATTCTCATATCTCTGCTTTTAGTTACTTTTATTGTTTGGGGCAAAATTACGAAATAATCTGAGCGGAAGGTTACTTTCGCTGAAGTTATTGAAAGATTGGGCGCGCAAACGATTGCATTTCTGCAAAATATACGCAATTATTTGGTGGAATAACAAAAAATTCATATTTTTGTGCCTTGAAATCGATAACTAACATATAAACTTGATATGCGTATGAGAAGAATCCGTCTGCTGATGGTGTTGCTGTGGGTGCCTATTGCCCTCATGGCTCAGGATGTGAAGATTGAGTTCCTGACACCTGCTATTGTACATGTCGTAAAAGGAACTCCGACAAAGTCGCTTGTTGTGACAGCTAAACCAGAGGATGTCCCCGTGGTCCAGAAAGGCAATGCTATCTCAAGCAGTGAACTGATTGTCCGTCAGGATGCAAAGGGTAATCTGACTTTTCTGACATCAAAAGGAAAAGTGCTGTTGCGTGAAAAAGACTGTGATGTCTCAGAAGTAAGACAGACATTCCTGCTTGATAAGGATGAGGCGATCTACGGTCTTGGTACCATCCAGAACGGAAAGATGAATCGCCGGGGCGAACATAAACGCATGGAGCAGTCGAATCTCGAAGACTTTCAGAACGTGCTTCAGTCGGTGAAAGGTTGGGGACTCTATTGGGAAAACTATTCTCCCACACAGTTCGATGACGATGCCAACGGAATGACTTTTGACTCCGAGGTGGGCGAGGGCATCGACTATTATTTCATGTATGGCGGTACTGCCGATGGCGTGATTGCTCAGATGCGTCATTTGTCGGGTCATGTGCCGATGTTCCCATTGTGGACTTATGGATTCTGGCAGTCGAAAGAACGTTATAAGTCTGCTGCCGAGACGGAGGGTATCGTGGATAAGTACCGTGAACTGCAAGTGCCTCTGGACGGTATCATACAGGACTGGCAGTATTGGGGTTCAAACTATCTGTGGAACGCTATGGACTTCTTGTCAGAAGATTTCTCTAATGGTAAGCAGATGATTCGTAATGTCCATCAGAAACATGCCCATTTTATGATTTCTATCTGGGCGAGTTTCGGACCTCAGACTCAGCAGTTCCGTGAACTGAATGAGAAAGGGCTGTTGTTGCCCATTGAGACATGGCCCCAGAGCGGAATCTCGCATATCTGGCCTCCAGTGATGGAATATCCATCGGGCGTGAAGGTCTATGATGCGTTTAGCCCTGTGGCGCGTGATATCTACTGGAAGCACTTGAAACGCCTCTTCGACTATGGAACCGATGCCTGGTGGATGGACTCTACCGATCCCGATTTCTTTAATCCACGTGAGAGCGACTATGAGCACAAAGTCACTGGCGGAACCTGGCGTTCACTGCGTAATGCTTTCCCGTTGGAGACGGTGCGAGGCGTCTATGAGAAACAGCGTAAGACCTCTGAAGAGAAACGTGTTTTCATCATGACGCGATCTGCTTTTGCTGGTCAACAGCACTATGGCTCTAATATGTGGAGCGGTGATGTGGCTTCTTCTTGGGACATGTTGCGTAAACAGGTTCCTGCAGGTTTGAGTTTTTCACTGACTGGCAATCCCAACTTCAATACAGACATCGGCGGTTTCTTCTGTGGTTCTTACAATACGAAGGGTAGTGGGTCGGCACCTCAGAACCCGCAGTATCAGGAACTTTACGTGCGTTGGATGCAGTATGGCCTGTTCTGTCCTGTGTTCCGCAGTCATGGTGCCGATGCGCCTCGTGAGATATGGCAGTTTGGCAAGAAAGGTGAGCCTGTCTATGATGCCATCGAGAAGATGATACGTCTGCGTTATCGTTTTATACCTTATTTATATAGTACGGCTTGGCAGGTGACTTCTGCTAACGAGAGTTACCTTCGTCCGCTGTTCAGTGACTTTGCTGCCGACAGACGCGTGTGGGATGTGGCCGATGAGTTTATGTTCGGCCATAGCATCCTCGCTGCACCTGTTGTTGAGGCACAATATACCCAGGAACGGATTATCCGCGAAGATGCGATGACTGGATGGGACAAGAAGGAAGTAAAGCCGGAAAGCGAGAATACCACAGTGAACTGGAGCGAAACGAAGACCGCTTCAAAATATCTGCCGAAGGGTGCGCTCTGGTATGATTTCTGGACCAATAAGACTTACAAGGGTGGACAGACGGTAACATTGCAGACTTCACTCGACCGCGTACCAATGTTTGTACGTGCTGGCAGCATTCTGCCCCTCGGACCTGAAATGCAGTATGTAGGCGAGAAGGCTTGGGATCATCTTGAGATCCGAATCTATCCGGGTGCTGATGGCTCGTTCACACTTTATGAGGACGAAGGCGACAACTACAACTATGAGAAAGGCGTCTATGCCACGATCCCTTTCACTTGGAACGATAAAACCAGTAGCCTGACTATCGGTTCGCGTCAGGGTAGCTATCCTGGTATGCTTGCCTCGCGTCAGTTTACGTTCATCTTACCTGATGGTACGTCGAAAAACGTATCTTACAATGGTGAGTCCCTCACTATAAAATTCTAATCCTGATGAAAGTTCGTAGTCTTCTTCTCTTGTCACTCTTCTGGATCTCCATCTCCGTGATCGCTCAGGAGCAGAAGAAGGTCGGGCTGGTGCTTGGTGGCGGTGGAGCCAAAGGTGTAGCTCATATCGGTGTACTAAAGGTGCTCGAGCGCGCAGGTGTGCCTGTCGATCTTGTTGTCGGCACGAGTATGGGTAGCATTATTGGAGGCACTTATGCCAGCGGGCATGATGTAGAGGAGATGGACTCTTTGGTGCGGCAACAAAACTGGCAGTTCGTGCTCTCCGATCGTGAGAACCTTCGTCATCAGAGCTTACATGAGCGCGAGAAACAAAACACCTATGTCTATTCGCGCGGCCTTACCTTCGGCAAGAAGAAAGCCCGGAGCGAGGGGGGAGGCTTTATTATGGGTAAGAATATCTCTACGCTTTTCGATCAGCTTACCTGGCCTTATATCGACTCCATCGATTTCAATAGTCTGCCCATTCCCTTTGCTTGTGTGGCAACGGATGTGGTCGATAATACCGAGTATGTCTTCCATCAGGGTATCCTTTCTCGTGCCATGCGTGCCAGTATGGCTATCCCTGGTGTGTTTGCCCCCGTCAGAATCGGTGAAAAGGTGTTGGTAGATGGTGGTCTGCGCAATAATTTCCCTGCAGATGTCGCCCGTGAGATGGGAGCCGACTATGTGATAGGTGTCGATGTGTCGGAAACCTTGAAGACTGCCGATGATTTGAATTCTTCTACCAGTATTCTCTCGCAGTTGACCGACTGGAGCTGTATGAACAAATACAAGGAGAACCTGGAGATTACTGATATTGTGATCCGCGTGAAGACGGAGCCTTATTCCGCTGCAAGTTTCTCTGCATCGGCAATAGACACCCTCATCCGTCGTGGTGAGGAGGCTGCGATGGCCCATTGGGACGAACTGGTGACACTGAGCAAGAAAATCCATGCTGCCAAGCGCCCTAAGCGCCAGGTGCCTGCCGATGCCTCGCTGCTTATGAAGCGCCGCTATAAGATCGGTGTCGTCCGTTTCGAGAATATGTCGGAAAACGATGAGGCTTATATCCGCAGGAAATTCAGAATAGAGCCTGGCGACAGTATCGACTCAGAACGTGCCGACTTTATTGCTACTTCCATCCGTCAGGATCTGTATTATCAGACGGCTAAGGGAAGCATCCATAAAAACCCTTATAGCGACGATGCCGCAGTGATTTTTACGGCTGGCCCGAGGAAGGATAGTCAGTTGAATGTCGGCGTACGTTTCGACAGTGAAGAGATGGTGGCGCTGCAGGCTAATGCAGAGATGCCGATACGTACGAAGATTCCAATGGATGTGGAACTGACAGTCCGCCTCGGAAAACGTTTTAAGGCCGAACTCGACTGGTCGTCTCACCCCCTGAGCTTCTTCCGGCCTACTGTGTCTTATGCTTTTCTTAACAATGATATCGGTTTCTACGAGAAAGGCCGGCATACATTGGGTGTAACTTACAATCAGCATCAGTTGAAGGCCTCACTCTTTAATTTCAATGTCAGGAACTTCAACATTAGTATCGGAGCCAACTTCGACTATTACGACTACCACTCTACGCTTGCTGATAAGGATCCCGACAATTCTGAGCAGGCAAAATCAAAGGATGAGGGATTCGTCACGTATGTGGCAAAGGTGTGGTACAGCAGCGAGAACGATTGGTATTTCCCCCGGCGTGGAGCTCTCTTCCGTGCACAGTTCTGTTATTACACAGACAACTTCGTGCAGTATAACGATGGGGTTGGTATCCGTACTTACAGTCTGTTGTGGCGTAAGACGTTCCCCTTCGGTCGTAGGCTCTCTATCCAGCCGATGTTATTTGGTCGTTTCGTCTATGGCGGTAATATACCTCTACTGCTTGGAAATGTGATGGGTGGTGAGTGGTATGGCCATTATTTAGACGAACAGATGCCCTTTGCGGGTATTAACAATCTGGAACTCACCAGCGAGAAACTGGCGGCCTTCCAAATGCAGGCGCAGTATAATATCACACACAACAATGTCATAGTACTGCGTGTGGCTGCAGGTCAGGATGCCGATAAGACTGAAGACTTGCTGAAAAGTCAGACGACGCTTGGCACCTCATTGAGCTATTACTACAACTCTATCTTTGGCCCCCTCGGCGGTTCCATCGGCTATAGTAATCTCTCCAAGAAGTTCTACTATTACATTAATCTTGGCTTTGTGTTCTGAAAACAAGAAGCAAAACGTCACAGAAAACGTCATAGAAAAAATTTGTATCTTTGCAGAATGTTTTTATCAGATAGGAAAATGGACGAGAACAAGATTGTAATCTATCAGACGGAGGACGGACAAACGCAGATTGATGTCCGCTTGGAGAATGAGACGGTGTGGTTGACACAAGCTCAGATGGCTGAGCTGTTTCAAAAAGATCAGTCTGTAGTAGCCCGCCACATAAACAATGCAATCAAAGAGGGGGAGCTGGATGAAAGTAATATGCATTTTTTGCATAATACTCAATACAAATATCGTCCCACTAAAATTTACGACCTCGATGTCATCATTTCCGTTGGTTATCGCGTGAAAAGCAAACGCGGCACTGCTTTCCGTATCTGGGCGCGAAAGATAATCAAGGAATACCTCGTTAAAGGTTATGCCGTCAATGAGCGTATCCGCAAGGAACAGATTGGTGAGTTGCGCCAGTTAGTAGGTATGCTGGGGCGCACGATCCAGAATCAGAACTTGCTGTCGAATGATGAAACCAATGCGCTTTTCGAAGTAGTGACTGATTACACTTATGCCCTCGATACACTCGATAATTACGATTACGAGCGACTGACTATCGACAAGACCACCAAGCAAGAGCCCTTCCACGCAACCTATGAGAATGCGATGGAGGTCATCAATGGCTTGCGTGAGAAATTCGGAGGCTCCGTCTTGTTTGGTAACGAGAAAGATGACTCTTTCAAGAGTAGTATTGGTCAGATCTATCAGACGTTTGGAGGCGAAGAACTTTATCCCAGTGTCGAGGAAAAGGCTGCTATGTTGCTCTACCTCGTAACCAAGAACCATTCTTTCAGCGATGGTAATAAACGCATTGCAGCCACGCTGTTCTTGTGGTTCCTGAACAATAATGGTATTCTTTATCGCAAAGACGGTTCAAAACGCCTGGCTGATAACACCCTCGTGGCCCTTACGTTGATGATTGCAGAGAGCAAGACAGAGGAGAAGGACGTAATGGTAAAAGTGGTGGTGAATTTAATCAATCAGAGGAATTGAATTTCATTTTCAGAATATCTTTCCAAGGTGTGCCCCAATAGTCCTAATCTTCACACTGGCACCAAGCAGATAGACCTCATCGTCGATGATCAGGAACCTGTCATGATTCCTATGGGGTAACTGTGTGAACTTGATTTCACGTTGCTGGGCATTATGCTTCTGGAGATCAGTCAGGAAAGACTCACTGTACCTGGAATGTATCATCGCCTCTACCCCATCACTCCGTTTGTCTAAGAGCGACAGTACGCGATCATCCATATAGTTATCGATCAGCACAATGCGTTGTTTGGCGCTTCTCACCAAATCAGAGACGTATGACCATGCATCCCAAACGCACCCTGTAGCGAATATCTGTTCAGTTAGAAGCTTGGGGGAGTTGGCATCCATCTTATCAAGAATGAGGTCAATCTTTTGGTCAGTTTCTATCTGATGTTTTTCGAGATGGGCAATTCGCGTCAGAATACCAGCGTTCTGGACCATAAACCTTCGCATAGCCACGAAAGCATTCATGATCATAATGCTTCTTTCTATTGCTATCTTACTATGCACAACAGTTGACAATTGGCCTATTCCCTGTTCTGTGAATGCATAAGGTAAGGTGGGGCGAAATTTCAAGGTCTGGAGGTGGTCGCAATTTGCGACTACCTCGCTAACTTCTTCCTTCGTTAATTCAAAACGGAAAGATGTGGGAAACCTGGCGATGTTGCGCTTCGCCTGTTCATTTAGACGTTTTGTCGTTACTCCATAAATCCTTGCAATATCCTGATCTATAAGAACTTGCTCGCCTCTAATTGTTACAATTAACTTCTCAACATCATATTGACTGAGAGTTATTTCTTTGGAGTTCTCGCAATTTCTTGCCTTGCAAGCGACCATAGGTCGAGCGGCGATAACCTCATCAAGGTGGTCACATTTCGCAACCACTTCACTTGCTTTCTTACCAGCATTCTTCTTCTGAGTATCTTTCATACTACCAATTTTTTAATTAACTGGCTACAAAGGTAACCATTATCTATGATACCACAAAATTTTGTGGCAAGAAAACACAACAATGGCAACAGCAATTAAACTCTCCAAGAAGTTCTACTATTACATTAATCTTGGCTTTGTGTTCTGAAAATAAGAAGCAAAACGTCACAGAAAACGTCACAGAAAACGTCATAGAAAACGTCATAGAAAAGTTGCTTGAAAGAGCGAAATGGTGTAATGACCTCCCCTCCTCCCGTTAATGAGGTGAAAGGCCGATGAATAAAGGGGAAGAGGGACGGGAGGTGTTTACCAGACACCTCCCTAAGACCTCCCCTAAGACCTCACGCAGCTTTGATAGGGATGACTTTGTAGAAGGCCACATGACTGTGCTCGGTGTGCTCGAATTCAAGCTCCTTCATGGCTTGGCCCAGATGGATACGCGTGCTGTGGTTGATTTTCAGCGAAGGGTACTCCTTCTGCATCAGCGATAGTATCTGAGTGCTGTTCATCGTCTTCACTTCTTCTCCGTCTGTGGGCTTGCGGAAGCAGGCCGTGATCAGATCGGCGATGTCTTTCTGCTCCATATATTCCAGGTTAAGTTCCTGAATTCGGGCTACCTCGTCATTGTTGAACCAGAATGGTGCCTGCTGATCGCGCAGTTCATAGACCACCTGAGCATAGAGTTGTGAATAGTCGATGTCGCCAGTATTGTCGATGATCTGGCCTTCTGGAATTGAGAGGCAGATATATCGACGTGAGCCTGTGAAATCCTTCAGCGGATGATGATTGTTGGTAGTAGCTACAAACGAGGCATAGCGGATACGGTCTTCCTGAGAGGCTCCATAGATAGGGCGCCCATTGACTTTACTCTTCGATAACGTCTGCTTCAAGGCCGCTTGCTGTGAAGGTCGGATGGCTTCGAGCTCATCGAGATTGACCAGCAGATTGTTTGTCAGAGCCATCTCCTTATCAAACTTATTGGAGAGATTGAGATGATCGAGATAATACTGACGCAGATGAGGAGGCAGCATGCGACGCAGGAAGGTCGTTTTGCCACAGCCCTGAGCACCTATTAAAGTAGGTACGCACTCGTTGCCGTGAAGATTGTCCATCTGGAGCCAATGGGCTACGGCTGAGCGGAACCAGATACTCAGAAAGGAGAGTTGTTCGGAGGTGACGCCTGGAATCCGATTGAAGAGCGCAGCCACATGATTTTGCCCGTCCCATTGGGGTAAGTCGTTCAGGTACTCCTGGATGGGATTGTAGAGATTGACATCTTCGGAGTTGACATACTCCACAATGTCGGCCTTAGGGTTCTCATCACCGCAGATTGCCTCACGTTTGGCCTGGAGGATGATGCTGTTAAGAGCCATTTGGGTGAGCGGACGGAATGATGGCTCGTCTGCCGCCTTGGGAGCAAACTCCAGTTTACCGTTCAGCACATTGCGGCGCAAGTGGTAACGGGCGTTTAGAAACAGTTCTGCGGCAAGAGCTTTGCCCACAGGCTTTTGAAGGCTTTCGCCTTGAATAAGTAATTTCTCTTTCATTTAATTATTATTTAATAGTTAATAGATTGGTTTAGAAAGGCAGAGGCTTTTGACAGCTTGCATCTTTCAATGTGCAAAGGTACATAATAAAAATCGCGGTTCCAAATTTTTTTATCAAAAAAGCACTTAAAATCGCACTTTTAACAAATCAACTTTAGCGATAGTCTTCTGATCCACAAATGGATAGAATGAATTTCCCTGACACCCTTTTTGAATAGTTTTTGCGGCCTAACTAGGGAACAATTATTCCCTCCCTAGGGAAATAGTTTTTCCTAGTATAGTTACAAAAATGAGGATTGGAAGATATTTTACAAAGTGAGGAGATTAGGAGGTGATAGGGAGGTGTTGGGACAACACCTCCCGTCTCTGAAACCATTATGTATAAAGGATTCTGGGCTCTTTACGGGAGGAGGGGAGGTCTTGTGCATTAAAAAGGCAGATTGTGTTTTGTAGCCCGCCTTTTTCTTGACTTCGTCATCGTGTTACCCACATTTGGGTGACGCAAAGATACAAATGTTCTGTATCAGGCAATTAAAAAGCAATGTCCTTTAAGTGACGAAGTCGGAAAAGGCTGATACGCGATAATAAAAAAGATAGGGATGCTCATATAGAATGGTTACTTTATATTGTTCTATTGAAATATGCAACCATATTGCATACCTGTTTATTATCTTTGCCCCAAATTGTGTATAGATGAAAGAGAAATTCATGTTTATTAAAGGCCGTATTCGAGAACTCCTTCAGTGGATATCTGTAGGTATCTATGGCAAAGAATGTATCATTTCAAAAGCACTGATCTGCGCATTGGCTGGTGAAAGTATGTTCATTCTTGGCCCTCCTGGTACAGCCAAGAGTCTTATTGCACGCAGATTGAAATCCATCTTCAAAGATGCAAAAGCTTTCGAATATCTAATGTCGCGCTTTAGCATGCCAGATGAAATTTTTGGCCCAGTATCTATCGCCAAGTTAAAGAATGAAGACAAGTACGAAAGACTGGTGACTGATTATCTTCCTGATGCTTCCATTGTCTTTCTTGACGAAATATGGAAAGCAGGACCAGCTATTCAGAACTCTCTACTGACTGCTATCAATGAGCGAATCTACAAGAATGGTTTATCACTAATCAAACTACCTATGAAGGTGCTGATTGCTGCTAGTAATGAGTTGCCAGAGCAAGGGCAAGGTCTTGAAGCGTTATGGGACAGATTTCTTATAAGGATAGTTACAAACAGTATTGATGATGAATCCTTGTTCTTTGATATGGTAAAAGCAAATTCGTCTTCTGAGATCATGCTCCCAGATAGTCTTTTAATCTCTGACGACGAATATTTCTCATGGCAGGAAAAAATCACAAAGGTTGCTATACCTAACGATATCTGCATAATAGTATCATGTATCAGAAAGCGTCTCGCTAAAGAAAGCGAGAAGGACGAATATCAGAAATCAGACTTCTACATTTCTGACCGTAGATGGAAAAAGATATTCCATCTGATGCAGACATCAGCATTTGTCAATGGACGAAGCACCATAGATATTACAGACTGTCTACTTATGATTCATTGTCTTTGGAACCATGCTGACCATATACCTATTATTATATCGTGTGTGTGTCGTTCCATCCTATGGCAGGTTGATGATGCAATCGAGAAAGTGGAGAATAGTCTGGATAGTATAGAGAAAGTCCCTGCTGCAAAAGCTAATACGAAGAATGGCATTCCTAAAGATAGTTTTAACCTTGTTGATATATTCTATTACGAGTTAGAGGATTATCCCAAAGGTAAATGCCTTATTGTTGCTTCAGAGCTTAGGCATCTTAAACCAGACTCAGATACAGCAGGCATTATCTTCTATGAGGAAAAGAAGAAAGCATGGATTATCCACGTATTGTATTTTGGGAATCCATTTGAATCAGTATTAAAACGAGTCAGTTCATCAACGAAGGTCAACCTGAGAGGCGTAGTTGATGGAATTACGATAAATGGTGCAGCATACCACTTTGTTCGCAGCGATAGTTGTACCCTTAAGATGACAACTAACCGTCGTTCTCCATCGCAATTTGCAAGATCTCTGAAAGATGAATTGGATGAAGCCTATATAATAATGAAAGAAATAGAGGATCGTTTTGAATCGCACTCCAATATTCTGAATACAAAAGAAGAAATTGAGCTTATTCGTCATGAAATCTCTCAGTATCACAATAGGATAGATGTATTAGGCAAACGAATCCGCATGAAGAAATGATAATAGACAATGGCTTCAGGGGGACTATGCTTGAGTATTATGGCGGAGTTATAGACAGATGTTTGTTGGGTGAAGCTCCTTCATATACAGAAATCAAAGATGACCCAGTATTGGGTTATCTAGCATATTCTATCTCTGAGTTTTTAGGTCAAGATGTCCAACGACCTCTATGGAAGCAGACATTAAGAACTGATTTGATGCGTTTCTTGGAAGAGATTCTTGAGTTGTATTATTCTGTCATCAAGGATTATCATAAGCAGTTATCGTTGATTGAGCAGTTTGAGAACATTCCTTTGCAAGAAAAGATGATGATGTGGGAGCATGTATATGGTATCATTGTCAGCCACTACACCATTGATGAGTTGGATATTGAGACATATAGCCAACTGCTGCTGGATGCAGATGGCGAGAGTGATATAGAAGCCATTTGGGACGCATTTGTAAATGATTGGAGAAAAGAGAATCAAAAGAAGAAAGACGATAAAGTTAGAAGCATTATAGAGAACTATGGCAATAATCCCTTTAACAAGAGTTTTGGGCCACGAGATTATCGCATTAACAAAGAGGTAGAAGCCACAAACAAGCAATACCCTATTCTAAAGGAGATAGCAGAGATCATAGGTCGAGAAAAGGAACTCAACACAGCAGAAGAAATGCAAGTGATTCGCAAATTCCAACCGGCTTTTGTATCTGAGCATGCGACAAGTAATGAATCTGAGATTATCTCATTAGGCGATAGAGTGTCTCATCTTGTCCCAACAGAGTATTCCTTTCTCGCAGATATAGATCTTGAACATTTGTTCTATTACAAATATGCGACCAAGAACCTTTTGCTTTATTCTAATATGGAGCAAACGGCTTCAGCACAATCTGGCAAGAATACAACAAAAAAACTTCAAGCGGGTCCTATTATTGCATGCATAGATACCAGTAGCTCTATGTCTGGCAGTCCTGAAAAGATTGCCAAGTGCATGCTTCTTCAGTTGCTTGACGTAGCTAAACGTAACAATCGAAAACTATATCTCATTACTTTTGCCGTTAGAGCGCAGGCTATTGATTTGAGCAACCCCAATAATTGGCGTGTGCTAAACCAATTTCTCAATAATCGATTTTCTGGAGGTACATCACCTGAAGCGATGATAAATGAAGCACTCACTACACTTCTTAAAACGGATTACGCCTTGGCAGATGTACTCATTGTCAGCGATTTTATCTTCAAGCTGCCATGTACAACCACAATAGAATCCATAAACAAAGCCCACAAAAACGGTGCTCGTTTCTATGGGCTTATGATAGGTAATCGCCCTTCTGCTTGTGAATCGTTCCTAACGAAGATGTGGAGAGTTTAAAAAATACTACAATTCAATATTGTTAGATTTAACGAAGTGCCTACATTTTTCAGCAACAACTTTTATGAGGTCATAAGAAACCATAGACAGTTGATTAGTATGAATTATTAACTTGGGTAAATTTGTTGCAGAATTGTGTACATTATACCAGAAATGCCCAACGTCATGAGTTTTACCTTCATACTTTGTTTTAAAAATATCTTCAATTATTATACCATGTTCCCTAGGATAATGCCCTACTGCCAGAATTACAATAGGGAATTTCTGATAAAATGGATGGCAAAGAAACGTTTTCCTGTTTCTTATGGATTCCTCTCTTGCTGTTTTGTCAACCTCATGGCTATATTTCGCTGTGGCGGTGCTTAATTCCGTTGTAAAAAAATACTTAAAGAAATCATTCATCTTAGGAGAAATCTCGCGCCCCAAAATTCGATTACAGAGTTTTTGATAGTTATACCAAGTTGAACTAGTTCCCTTCTTACCAATGATTACACCTTTTCGCTCTTTCCTAACAGCAAATTCCTGTCCCTTGTATGGATATAAAGGATTATAGGTAATATCACTAGCATTTAAAATATGGTCACCACTCTCATCAAATTGGTATGGAACAATATCTTCCTGGCTGGTTCTTTCCCTTACATTTTTATCCCACAACATGTGGTTCTGCAAAATCTCCAATTCGTATTGCTCCTTCCCATCATTGGGGATAGCTGGCTCTTTTCCTATGACAAGAATCTTGGCATTAGGATTTCCCCATCCTACCAAACATTCTTCTTTATTTTCGGCCAGCAGATTGACGAATTCTTTTGGATACTCCATAATCAATAGTTTTTTTGTTATTCGCTTGCAAAGATAGTGATTATTCTGGATCTAAACAGATCATTTTTCAAAAAATAAGTACCGCATCACGCAAAATCCAGTTCAATAGCAACTTATTGCTACAGAATATGGGTATTGAGACGTTATCTAATGGGTAAGTGCAGAACATCACACGTTCAATCTGCCAATTATCAGAAAAACTTTGTGCAACAAACATTCGCTGAATATTATCTTCAACAGTGCATTCAGAAATCCATTTCATTCCAAACAACTTTGCAGGGTCATGTTCCTGCAAATGGCTGCCATCAGGGAATACATATTGAATAACTGAGAAACGCTCAAAGAAGGAATCCTTCAGTAATTCTTCGTCATATACCACGTAATAGCAATAAGTGAGAACATCCATGTACTTGCCTTTCGGACCAGGAAAATCTCCAAATAGTCTTTTCAGATATTTGAAATCTACATCCTCGTTTCCTCTTTTTTGCGTGATAACCAGAATTTTCGCATTAGGATTGCCACAACCAACATTTTTATTGGGGAACCTTTCCCCCAATCTTTTAAGCTCATCATAATTTGCCATAGCTCTTTATTTTTTGGTGGCAAAGATATGGGGGCAATATGCAACATGATTGCATATCAGAAGAAATTATTCATAAAAATCGTGCATTTCTTGAATAATGGCCTTGATTTGCAGACGGAAGGCATCTGGCGAAAGCACTTCCAACTGGTTTCCATGACTCAGAATCTCCTGAATAAAATCGTAGGTTGGTGCTATTTTATACTCAAAGATAGTATAATCTGCATTTGACTCTATCTCATGCTGATTATGATGCAGAGGGAGTGAACGCAGGTAATGTGGTTTCTCGCGATAGGCCTTCAGTCGTATTGTCATAGGCTTCTCATCATGGAACACACCATAATAATCTGTGTAATAATCTTGGGGCGAGAAGTCCTTTGGGTAGTTGAACTTGGAATCCAGAATTTCTATTTGATTGATACGATCGAGTCCAAAGCGGTGAATCTCTTTTCCAGGCATTACAAGCGCCATCACATACCAACGGCGTTTAAACAATCTAATGAAAAAAGGATTAACTTTTAGCCCCTGAATGGTATTGCCAAAGAAATCCTCATAATCAATCATTATTTGGCGATTCTCTCGCATCGCAGACGTAATAATTTCGAGGTAGTACCTTCCAGATGGCTAACAGCAAAAGAATCGAGCAGCCATTGGTTGACAGAATCATTCTCCAGCGCATCAGGGTTATCAATATAATATAGGTTAGAGCCCCTTTGGCATTCTATCACAACCCCAAACTGCATCAGTATCGCGTTTCGATGATTATGAAAAGTTCGCAGTTTCAAAGGCTGGTGCAGATCATTGATATACGCATCGTCCCATTTGCGGGCAATATCCTCAAACGAAATCTTGCCTGCATCATAGATGGTGGATATGAGCCACATGTATTTAGCGTATAGTCTGTCTGTCATTTATTGAGCAATTTCTTTTGCAAAACATATAAAATTTCAAATTCCTTCACTCAAAATTGCATCGGTGGGGAAAATGTGGGGAAAAATTCGTGTGTGGAGAAATAAAAAGTGCTGTAAGTTGTTTTCTTACAGCACCTTGTTTTTCGTTGAGACCAGCTTCGCTAGTACTTGAAGGCCCCAGTGCTTGGGACGGATCTGGGCCTGTTTCAGAAATCTTTCAGCCAAAGCATGAATAGCAAGTCTGTAGGGCGTCTGATACCATGATTGTCACTGAGGATACCTTTTTCCACCAACCCCTTGACTGCAGTCTGAACGCTGCTGGCCGTCTTCAGATTATACCTTGTCATAAAGTCCTGACTGGTAAGTGTCACCTGACTCGGAAATTCCGAGGCAATAGCCATCAATACAGTCTTCTGTTTTTCAGTAAGTGAGGCATAACGGTCTTCAAATGTGAAGCGTTTGGAGTCAACCAGGTGATTCAGGATTTGCCCGTAAGCCTCTTCATCAACGCTGCCACCACGCTCGGCCATCGTGAAAGCCTCGTTCATCGAGAGCTGCAGATACCAGGTAATGCCTTGAAAGCATTTATAAAGTCGTTCCACCAATGCTGGGGAAACACTTTTGCCATATTTAAGGAACAACTCTTGGCAGAACTTGACCTTAATTCCGCAACACTATTACAAATATAACTTTTTAAGTACCTGAGCAACAAAAAGTTGCCCAGGATTTTGCCATGTCGAAGAATTCACTTATCTTAGTGTTGCAAAAATAAACAAGCAAAACTCTGATATGACATGGCAAAAATACAAATTAAATCTGAGGAACTCACTCCTTTTGGAGGAATATTTTCAATAATGGAGCAATTTGACTCCAAGCTCTCATCTGTTATAGACTCAACCCTTGGTATGAGATGCAAGCTGTATGGTTATCAATACAGCGAAATCATCCGTTCGCTTATGAGCGTTTATTTCTGTGGCGGCTCATTCATAGAAGATGTCACCACTCATCTGATGTACCACCTCTCGCTTTATCCGACACTTCGCACATGCAGTGCCGACACTATTCTCAGAGCCATAAAGGAACTGACCCAGGATAACATTTCCTACACATC
>OMXO01000127.1 GCA_900315035.1 uncultured Prevotella sp. | reverse complement strand
CAAGATGCACTATGCCGTGCATGAACATACGGCAGCAGAGTTGATCTATGAACGGGTGGATAACGAGAAACCCTTTGTTGGGATGACGAACTTCAAGGGCAACTACGTGACACGCGATGACGTAAAGATTGCTAAGAACTATCTGACGGAGTTGGAATTGCAGCGACTGAACCTGCTTACCTCCCAATTCCTCGACTATGCAGAATTTCAAGCTCTGGAACAGAACCCGATGACAATGGCAGACTGGATTGCAGCCTTGGACGACCAGATATTGCGACTGAGGAAGAATATCCTCGAAGGGAGTGGTACCGTCTCGCACCAAGAGGCCATAGAAAAGGCTGAACGCGAATTTGAAATCTATAGGGAACGTGAAATGCGATTACTAGAGAGTGACTTCGACAGGGCCGTGAAGCGGCTAAAGAATCTAAATGATGAAAGCAATTTGGATGAAGACGACACTGATAACAAGTAAATACTTAACACATGATATTTGGAAGAAAGATAAAAGAGCTCAGGGAAGAGCGCGGGCTGGTGCAGCGACAACTGTCGGCAGCACTGGAGATTGACACCCCGATGTATAGTAAAATAGAACGTGGCGAGCGAAAGGCGAAACGGTGCCAAATACCTATTATGGCCCAAATGTTTGAGGTGGACGAGAAGGAACTGCTGACCATCTGGTTGGCTGACAAGGTGCTGGATACAGTAGAGGGCGAAGAGGATGTGAGTCACGATGCATTGGTCTATGCCCAAAAAGAAATGAAGGCAGAAGTGTGAGTCGTTCGCTGATAAAGAGACATATCCATGGATTATAAAGCCCCAGTGCGTCATCACGACGAACTGGGGCAAACGATATATGGTCAAAGCAAATACTTTTCTATCTTGCGATGAACCAAGCCAACATGAATACCGTAAAAGCGAAGCAGGGCAGGAAGATGCCAAGCATCAGATAGAAAATCCGAGCAGAGAACCAGATCCCTGCGTTCGACAGGGTTTCATCCAAATCATAATGGAACTTGGAGAGTCTCTTCCGTTCCGTCTCCTCTGATTCCTCGAATACTTTCTTCAATTCTTCTTTGAATTCAGCGTGTTCCTTATCCTGGCTATCAGTAAAGCCATTAAGCAGGGCCGCCATAAAATTCACATGACTATTAAAAATTACCTTCAAATCATGCTTGGCACTTTCTCCGATTATCACTTCTGGCTTCGACTCCATTATGCCTGAGGCAATCTCCCTCATCGCTTCTACAAACAGTTCAGACTTTGCGATCCAGTCATTCATATTTTCATTCATGGTTGCCAGTTCATGCTTACCATTCTCTATTTGTTGCAAGCCATCCTTCACTGTCAACAGTTCGACACCCAACATGTTGAGCATCTCGTTGAGAGATTCCAACTCGCTATTAAACTCTTTCTTTTTCTCGGCCTTCTGGTCGAGGTGATTCATCATTGCCTCTAAATCGAGGCTCTCCTTTTTTATATTACTATTCATAAAAGGTTTTTTTTATTTACAATCCTCGTGAACGGCGTATAGGACGTTGGTGCATCTGACGTGCCTGTCGAGCGCAGCGACGCGCCCACTCCATATCATCCTCATCGTCTTTTCTACCCCAGTTGCTTTCAGTTGAGGCACCACCGCCACACGACTCTGCAATCTCTGTTGCGGCATCGAGATAGTTGGCAAACAGCAGGAAGGCTGTTTTCTGAGCATCCACTATCGTAGCACACAGATCCACTTCCATCGTCCCAAGTTCATCCAACAATGCTTTGTCTGCTTCAATAGGGATGTCAACGGGATGGATTCTACCATTCCATTCGATATCGTGATGAACCATCTCAGGAGTATTCTGCTCAGGTTTTATTATAGGGAGCGGCTCATCTCTTGTCGGCAACTGCGGTTTCAGTTGTTGTGTATTTATTTTCACAGGAGCAACAGGACGGGAGACAGTCCGCATACTTTTCGAAGCAATCGTCTGGGTGTGTACACTCTTGTCCTGATGCAGTTTGACCCATGTGTTCTTGATGCGAGATGGAGTGAGGCTTCGGCTGTGGCCTAACAGTGTGGATTTGTAGAAGGAGTTACCCTTCTTCACTACATAGCCGACAACTTTGCCGTCATTACTGCGTTTTACATTCACGCCATAGCCCTTTGCCTTTAACTTAGCCTCGTAAGTGTTCCAGTCGAACGAGTCCATCATCTTTAGGGCATCAATACAGGCATTGGTCACTTCGTTTATGTTCCAGTCGCGCTTTTTCATCGACTGAATCCAACCACGCTGCTCGTTGATTTTGTTCGCAGCAGCCATTGCGCGTTTACGTATCATATAAGAGTTGTTCGTATTACCCTCCATGTCGATACGGTTGGCGTTGATATGAAGATGAAGAATCTGTCCCTTGCTGTCACGATGAAGTGAAACGACATACTGGCTATTCGCAAGATTGGTATGTCCATTCTCCTTACGACCATCGTTCTTCAAGTACACCTGTGCATCGAACTCTCGAATGAAGTCATCGGCCAGTTTCTGCCAATCGGCCATCGTCCAGTTCTCCGTCTCTTCCTTGGCGGGCGAAACTTCGATGCG
This sequence comes from uncultured Prevotella sp., assembly GCA_900315035.1. Lineage (GTDB taxonomy): Bacteria > Bacteroidota > Bacteroidia > Bacteroidales > Bacteroidaceae > Prevotella. The sequence continues at coordinate 1,208 of OMXO01000127.1, read as the reverse complement.
AATGGCCGTCTTGTAAAGATGGTTATAGCGATTGATTTTCTCGCGATACTTCTGTTGAAGGATGAGCATTCTATCCCACATTGAAGAGGGAGTGATGTTCTCTGGCAAGCAGTGAACCATCACCACCTCACTCTTCTCCTTATCCACGGAGTAGCGTACCGCATTACAACCGTGTGTGATTACGTCAGCTAATGCTACCATATATTCTATAGTTCAAGTTCATACTAATCTCTCAATTTATTAAGGATCTCATCCCACTGGGCAATGACTCTGGTGATAGCTCTTACCCACTGACGCATGAAGTCATCGTCATCAAAGTAGCATCTGATTTGCTCCTGCGTTTTGCCTTTTAGGGCATTGCAGACATGCACCATATCGCCACGAGCATCTGCCAGTTGGTTATACGCTTCAATCTCACTGTCCGTCAGATGTAGCTTCGGCTCATGGCAGAGCGCACACCTGCGGCTGTAGTCGCCTTTAGTAAGTCCACACATAGCGGCCTTCTCCGCTATCTGGGCATCTTCGATGTCATTGACACGGTAGTCAATATGATGAAGCCTCGGGGGCTTCCTCTGAATTTCACGCTTTCTCATATCCTAAAACAAGTTTCGTTTTTGTATTGTGGGGCAGTCCAATGCGAGCTTGGCGAGCGTTCAAGAATCCATTGGATGGACAAAGCGGCTATTGCCGTTTTCGTCCGACATTGGTACCTCTTGCAACAACGGCTTGAAAAGCCGTCGGACGATCTACACTTCGACTGAAATCCTCGGTGTAGTGTTTTACGCTCAAAGCTAAAGCGCTTTACCCGCAAGGGACTGCCATTAAGTCTATTTGTCTCCCATTTCTTGCAAGTTGTCTTTTACCTCGTCACGAATACTGAGGTTGTTATCAAGTTCCCTAATTCGTCTCAGGCATTCGAAGGCCTTTTCCTGACCGTGGCTTGCATTATTCTGCGGTATGTTATCAACTTTGACTTCCGCATATTTCAATGCCATCTGGGTCTGATAAATACTCTCTTCTTCACGCAGTCTTTTATCTTGACATCTGGAATTATAAACAGTCTTCCCTTTGTCATGAATTTCATCAAGAAACAGCAATGTATGAATACTGACAGAGCTGTTAGACATTGTTGATATTAGCCCTGAATTATTCAACATTCTGATAATGTCAGAGACGGTTTCAACATCACAATTACAGAATTCAGCAAG
>OMXO01000081.1 GCA_900315035.1 uncultured Prevotella sp. | reverse complement strand
GATGGTTTACGTGTTCTTCTTCTGCACGATGGCCCACTCCGACCTCATGCCGCGATTTATCCGCGAGGAATATATGAAGCCCTACGGTCTGAAGGCGCTACCAGTCGTCATCGCCTGGCTGAAGCTGTGCTATGAACTTTACACCCGCGACTACAGCACGAAATAAAAGTGGGAGTCACAAAAAAAGGAAGAGGGAACGTTGTCCTTTCAGAATTTATGCGTACCTTTGCAATAGACTTCATTATCATAATATGAGAAAAGTAACTATTTTAATTCCATGTTATAACGAAGAGGCATCCCTTGAAGCCACCTACAATGCCCTAAAGGGAACTATCGACTCTTTGGAACAGTATTCCTGGGAAATACTAATGGTTAACGATGGAAGCCGAGACAACACCTTAGAAGTTATCAGACAACTCCGAGACAGAGATAAGCGCGTCTGCTTCATTAACCTATCCCGCAATTTCGGCAAAGAGAATGCTATGCTTGCAGGATTCGACCATGCTACTGGTGATTGCATGATTATCATGGATGCCGACCTACAGCATCCACCAAAGCTAATTCCTGATATGCTTAAAAATTGGGAAGAAGGTTTCGAGGATGTATATGCGAAACGCATAACCAGAGGAAAAGAAAGTTGGCTTCGCAAAAATCTTTCTATACTCTATTACAGTATGCTACAACATATGTCTAGGGTTGAGATTCTTGAAAATGTAGGCGATTTCCGACTACTCGATCGCAAATGCATCGATGCTCTGAAAAAACTGCGTGAGAATCAACGATACACAAAAGGTATGTACTGCTGGATTGGCTTTAAGAAAAAAGAACTGAAATTTGAACAAGGAGACAGATTTGCTGGCAATTCCTCGTTCAGTTTCTTCAAACTACTCAACTTGGCAATTGAGGGTGTAACATCATATACTACAGCTCCCTTACGGATAGCTACATTCGTAGGACTAATAGTCTCACTTGTGGCTTTTGTATACATGTGCTACATTCTGTTCTCAACGCTTATCTGGGGTGATCCCGTGCAGGGCTATCCAACAACGATTACCGTTATCCTATTCCTTGGCGGAATACAATTGTTATCGCTTGGTATCATCGGTGAATACCTTGGACGAATCTTTTATGAGACCAAAGGACGCCCCGTCTATATCGCCAGTGAAGTTGAAGGTTTGTAATTGTGGGTGTACATTTCATAGCAAAGCTTGAACCACACAATAGCAACAGGTAATGCCTTTAATGCATAGGGCTGAATCACTTCACGATAAATCGCTTTCGGGAACAAGTCTCCTGGCGACAAACTGGAAACAATAAAGACAAGAACAATTAAAGAAACATCCCATTTAGAGCGCTTCCACGGGGCACAACAATACCAAAGAGCCACTCCTACGAATGCGATAATATAAGTACTGTTTTCTGAGCCCGTACTAAAAAGTACTACAAACATTAGAACAGAAGCCAACAATGTCTGGCGAAAAGCAACATACTGATACTGGTCACGACGAAGGTATGGAATCGCAAAAGTTATAATGCCTGGAACAAGGAGCCAAAGATCGCTATATGTAACAATTTGTGTCGTACGACGCACAATGCCAAGGATAGAGATATTAGTAGAAAGATCAGCCATGTTGCCAGCAAGTACATTAATATTATCTTGGTTTTTCCCTAGTAATGTTACATACCACTCATAGTATTGCTGCACAATATATTCCGGGCTAGCAACAGCCATTGGAGCTATAAACATTAATAGTCCCCAAAACAAGCAAGACATCAAGAGCCTTATTTTGTGCTTAGAAAAGAAAAAGAATGCCAAGCCTACAATACCATAGAGTTTTATCATTGTTCCAAACATGATAAAAAATGCCGCCCAGAAATCCTGCCGTCGTTCTATCATAGTAAATGTCAGCAATATGCCTGCTGCTATTGCCACGTTATATTGTTGCATAAAAAGCGCATTAAGCAGTTCATGGGTACAATACCAGAAAACAAATAGTTGCTGATATTTTGTCAAATCAGAACGCCGTACGGCCACATAAAGAAACAGTGACAGGAAAAGCATCCAGCAGAACATACCCAAATATCGCGTCATCCATGCAAAAGGAGCTACGACAAGTGCAAAAAATGGGCCATAAAGATTTTTATCACCATATTCCAAAGGATAATGGTCATATAAAGGTAATTCATCTAAGGTATGATACCATACACCAATAAAAATACGAAAATTATTATCGCTATTGTATGATTTGGTAATAGCTACAACAAGACACATAACAATCCAGACCAATAGAATTGTTCTATAGTCGCTAAAAAAAGGTTTCCGGAAAAATACAGTTATGTTTTCACGACAATCTCGCAGACAATCTACTATATCCTTCATAAGTTTAATATGTATCAAGTATGTAGTTCGCTCTAAAAATCGAATAAGCCTGTGGCTACAAGATTTCGGCCACGTGATAGAGCGGGCGCATATCCAGCGCCCGACAGCTCATCAGACGGAAATCGACATGATTATAGAGAGCTGTCAGCCGTTCCACACTATGGTTTACATTTTCTAATTTTTACATTTTTCCACGAACTCGTTGTAGGTGATAAACTCATGCCCACGGCTCTTCAGCATCTTGACGAGACGGTCGAGACGCTGGCACATCTGCTGTCCACTATGGTTCTTGATGATAAACGGCATCTTGAATTCCGGATGTTCCTTGAGTTCATAAAACTCCCAAGGGTGGAAATAAGTCACGAAATAGCCGTCTTTTGCAAGCACCCGGCGCGTCATCCAGTGATAGAGTGATTCGGGCAGATTATGAAGTGCGAGCCAGAACAGCGGGAAACGGATCAGAGGAGTGACTGACGCAGGTATCTGCATCACACCGTCTTTCATAAACCAGGTGCGCGGCTCATTGAGATGCATATAACGACCAGGGATAAAGGCTGGATTCAGCGACGAGTTATAACGATAGCCTACCCGCTTGATCTCCGACTCCACGACAGGGAACATGCGGGGCTGGCGGTAGCCATAAATCGTACGGCCCGTCACACGCTCCAGGATCTCCTTCGAACGGGCGAAATCGGTCTCCTTGGGTTGCCAGTGATCGACACCGTGACAAGCCACCTCATGCCCTTCGTCCATGATGCGCTGCATCACCTCGGGAGCATTCTCAGCAAAATTGCCTGTGCAGAAAAAGGTGGCACGCACTTGATTCTGCTTCAGGACATCAAGGATACGGTTGGTTCCGACCTTCGAAACGGCCATACCCTCCTCTAAAGAGAAATCGACGCCATGCTCGCGCGGCACGTCGAACTCTTCTGTATCAAAACTTAATAGAATCATATTTCTCACATTTCTTCATAACTATCACGCACGATCCTTACGGATGAGTTCCAGAAGCTTATCGACGGCCTCTTCCTCAGGGATGTTCTTCTCCACACACTCCTTGGCTTTGTAGAGGGAAATCTTTCCGCGGCCAGCACCCACATAGCCGTAATCGGCATCGGCCATCTCACCTGGACCGTTCACAATACAGCCCATGATACCAATCTTCAGACCTACGAGGTCTTTCGTGGCAGCCTTAATCTTGGCAATGGTCTCCTGCAGGTTATAAAGCGTACGCCCACAGCCTGGACATGAGATATATTCCGTCTTCGTAAACTTGATGCGGGCAGCCTGCAGAATGCCGTCGGCAAGCTCGACGAGCTTCTCTGCGGCGAATCCATCGTTCTTGATCACCAGATTGTGAGCCTTCTTGTCGATCAGGAGGGCACCTACGGCCATAGCGGCGTTCAACTGCAACGACTCCCAGTCTGTCTCGTGCATCTCGAGGGTGATGGTATCGTTCTGGATACCCGCCTCGGCCTGTTCGCGCAGGGCAGCACACTCGGCGATGGAGTCCACGAGCTTACGGGCAACAGGAATCTCGCACTCCGGCTCCTCTGAGAGCGATACGCGCACGGTGTCGCCAATACCCTCTGTCAGCAGGGCACCGATACCCACGGCACTCTTGATACGGCCATCCTCACCTTCGCCGGCTTCGGTCACACCGAGATGCAGCGGATAGTGCATATCCTCCTTATCCATCGTAGCCACGAGCAGGCGCACGGTAGTAACCATCACCACGGTGTTGGAGGCCTTGATAGAGATGACCACATCGTTGAACTGCTCACGACGGCAGATACGCAGGAACTCCATGCAGCTCTCCACGATACCCTCTGGTGTATCACCATAACGGCTCATGATACGGTCGGAGAGCGAGCCGTGGTTCACACCGATACGTACAGCGGTATGGTGCTCCTTACAGATATTCAGGAACGGTACGAGCTGTCGCTCTATCTTCTGGAGTTCAGCGGCATATTCCTCGTCGGTATATTCGAGATGCTTGAAGGTACGACCGGGATCCACGTAGTTACCGGGATTGATGCGCACCTTTTCACAATAGAGTGCAGCCACATCGGCTGTATGGGCGGTGAAATGCACGTCGGCCACAAGAGGCGTGTCATAACCGTCGGCCTTCAGACGGGCAGAGATATTCTTCATGTTCTCGGCCTCACGCGTGCCCTGAGTGGTGAAACGTACGAGTTCACCACCGGCATCGATGATACGCTTGGCCTGGGCCACACAACCCTCGGTATTGTTGGTATCTACGGTACCCATCGACTGGATGCGGATGGGATTGGAGCCTCCGATGCCGATTTGTCCGACACGGGCTTCACTGCTGATTCGACGTTTATACATATCTTAGTTGGTCTTATACTGATACTTCACGTTAGCAAGCTCTTCGTTAGCCTTCTCGATCTTGATACTCAGGCTGGCCTTGAACACAGCGAGGCGCTGGGCAAGTTCTGCATCGTAGAGCGAAATCATCTCTACGGCCAGGATGGCAGCATTCTGGGCACCGTTCACACCGACGGTAGCCACGGGGATGCCCGGGGGCATCTGCACGATAGAGAGGAGGGCGTCGAGTCCGTCGAGCATACCCTTGATGGGCACACCGATAACGGGCAGTGTCGTACTGGCGGCAATCACTCCGGGAAGTGCAGCGGCCATGCCTGCTCCGGCGATGATCACCTTCACGCCACGATCCTTGGCTGAGCGGGCAAATTGTTCTACGGCATCGGGCGTGCGATGGGCAGAGAGGGCATTGACTTCAAAAGGCACCTGCAACTCGTCGAGCATCTTGCAGGCTTTTTCCATAATGGGCAGGTCGCTGGTGCTGCCCATGATAATACTTACTAATGGTTTCATATCTTACAAATAAACTAATCCGACAACAGAGCAGACGACACCGACGAAGAAACCGGCAACGACCTGCAGAAGTGTGTGCTGGCGCAGAATCATACGGCTGGTACCCAGGAGTCCTGCCAGGATGAAGACGATGCAGAGCCACCAGACAGGATTGAAGCCGAAATACTCGCCAAACACGAAGAGCGCTCCTGCCACACCACCGATGGCAGCTGTATGCGTGGAGATCTTCCACCACACGTTGATGAGGGCACAGGCCACCTGGATAAAGATGGCAGCAGAGAGGATCGTACCCATAAAATGCGGGATGTGGAGCAGATCCATCTGATAGACACACAGGAAATAACAGAGAATGGAGATGACATAAGGCACGATGCGACGCTCCTTATAGGCCATCTCAAGGAGGGACCATCCCTGATACTTACGATAGAGGTGAATGAACACCGTCGGCATCAAGATGGTGAAGCAATAGACGAGAATGAGCACCTGGAGTTTGTAAGCCAAAGGCATGAGGGCAAGGTAGCTGAAGGTAAACAGCGCCACCAGTCCTACAATCGGCAGATAGAAAGGTGTGAACAACATGCTCAGCACCCGTGCTGCCCGTATGATATACTTCTCTCTATTCATCCTACTCATCGTTTCTTTACTGTTTGCGCATGCGGGCCACGGGAACACCCAACTGCTCACGGTATTTGGCCACCGTACGCCGTGCTATCGGGAATCCCTTCTGGGCGAGCATCTCCTTCAAGGCATCATCGGAGAGGGGTTTGGTCTTGTCCTCTGCGTCGATGAGGTCGTGCAAGGCAGCCTTGATTCTCCGTGTGGAGAGCTCTTCACCGCTGTCGGTGACATAGCTGTCGCTGAAGAAATGCCGCAAGGGGAAGGTTCCCCAGCGCGTCTGTGCGTATTTGGAGTTGCTCACGCGCGAGATGGTGGACATGTCGAGTCCCGTCTTCTCGGCTACGTCACGCAGGTTCATGGGTCGTAGTGAGGCCTCGTCGCCGTCGATGAAGAACTGGCGCTGCAACTGGATGATGACCCGCATGGTGAGGGTGAGCGTCTGACGGCGCACCTTCACGGCCTCGATAAATCCTTGGGCGGCATCCACCTTCTTCTTGATATAGAGCAGCGCCTCTTTCGTCTGACGGCTCAGGTGCTCCTTGTTGGTCTGGTATTCTTTCATCGAATCGACAAACGACTGGGAGACTTTCAGCTCAGGCACCTCCCCATTGTTGAGGGTGAAGCTGACGGTACCGTCGTCCTGTGTATCGATGATGAAGTCGGGAGTGATCTGCTGCAGGCTGCGGCCTACGGTCTCACCGAGTGAGGCACCGGGGCGCGGATTCAGCTTGCGCAACTCCCTGAAGAGCACGTCGGCCTGCGTGTCGTCGAGTCCGAGTGCGGTCTGTATCTTGTCCCAATGCTTGCGGGTAAATTCTTCGAAATAGTCGTTGACCACACTGGTCATCAGACTCTGCAGCCGCGATGTGGGTCGGCGCTCTATCTGCAGTATCAGGCACTCCTGAAGCGAGCGCGCACCGATGCCTGCGGGATCGAAGGCTTGCAACAGCAGCAGCACGTGTTCTATCTCCTCGACCGTCGCGTCGATGTTATGATAGATAGCCAGCTCCTCACTGACGGCATCGAGCGGTTTCCTGAGCAGTCCGTCGTCGTCGAGCGAGCCGATAAGATACTCCATGATGTCGCGATCCCGCTCACTGAGGTCGAGTTCGCCCATCTGTTCTTTCAACTGGTCATAGAACGATTCGGTCTGTCCATAGACCATCTCCTCACGCTCATCACCGAGGGCGTTGCCTCCGTGATACACGGGCAGGTCCTCATCGTCGCGCCCCAGGTTGCTGAGGGCTTCGTCGAGCGCCGACTGGCGCTCCTCCATCTCCGAGCGCGTCTCGTAGTCGGCACCTTCGAGAGCATCACTGCGATCACCGTCTCCGGCATAGTCTGGTGCGTCAGCCTCATCGTAGGTCACGTCGGCTTCGAGCGCCGGGTTGTCGTTCATCTCTGTATTGATGCGGTCAATCAGCTGTGTCAATGGCAATTCCACCAGCGAGGCCTGTAACAGCTGCTGGTGAGAAAATGTCTGTCCTTGCTTCAATTGTTGTGACTGTTCCTGTATCTGACCGTACTTCTCTGCCATCACGTCTTTACTTAAAGTATGCTTTCAACTGTTCGGCATAGGATGCCAGGTCTTCTACATTGGCATTGCCGAAACGCCGCCATATCTGCCGACAGGGTTCCAACAGCAGACTGTCGGTAGTTTCCTTGCGCTTCAGGTAGGGGTCACAGTGCTGCAGCACCTCCATGACCTCAGCCACCTGCTGCGGTGTTATCTTCATGAGTTTGGCCAGCTCCTGCACCTCTGGTGTCTCAGGCACCTGGGTGATAGGCGTCAGTCTGAAATACAGGTCGAGAATCAGCGTGAGCATCACGGGGGTGAGCTCTGTCCCCTCAGCCACTGGTCGGAAATCTTTCTCGAAGCCCTCAGTGGTCTCCACGCCCTCATAGAAGAGCCCCGCATTGTTAAAGCCCTTCATCGAACGGTAGAGACTGGCAGCACGAGCCAGTTTCCGGGGATTGTTACCATACGTCTCCCACAAATGCTCCACACGCGGCGTCTCAAGGTTCGCCAGCTGGCACATCTTGTTAAACAGCTGTTCAGGGGCGATGTGTATCTCGATAGCGAGATCCACCATGCCTCTGCTGTACATCGGCTTCAGGCCTGCAGGTTTCTGCAGGTACAACTGCATGAGCAGCAGCCAGTAATCGTCTTGCCATTTAATGCTTTTTGCCATAAACATGCTATTTTGATGCAAAAGTACTGATTTTTCCGCACATACACACGCAAATTCTGAAAATTCTTCTTATAAATAAGAAAAATCCTGCCGAAGCAGGATTTAGAGGGATGATACGGTCACGTCAACGTCAGGTTTCCAGAGGATGACCTCACCCGCATAAAGCGATGCCTGCACATCGATGAGCCGTTGGTTCGACGAGCCGCGGAACAGCAGGTCTGGGTCGCGCAGTTTCTGGACGAAGGGTCCATCGACCACCACGTCGAGCAGCTCGAGCAGTTCGCGCTGGGCTCGTGTGATCAGCGATTCGAACGTAAAGCCCGTGTAGCACCATATATCCTTGTTCGTACGCTGGTGGATGGCTCGCGCCAACTCGGCGAAGCCGTCGCACTGGTACATGGGATCGCCCCCTGTGAACGTCACGTTGGCATAAGGGTCGGCCTCGATAATCTTCATCAGCTCTTCGGTACTCATCTCCCTGCCACCCTTCGGATCCCACGACTGGGGGTTATGGCAGCCGGGACACTGATGACGGCATCCTGCACAATAAATGGAGGTCCGGAATCCCGGACCGTCCACCATGGTGTCTTCTATGACATCCAGTACTCTAATCACGGTTCACTTCTCACTAAACAGATCCTGTGCACCGTGGTCGATGTGCGTCACGCGGTCGTTAAGCTCAGCCAGCTTACCACTGTTCCAGCGATCGGTCGTACCTACGAGATAGCCCGTGATGCGCTGCAGCTTGTCGATATTCGTAGAGCCGCACTTCGGACATTTCTCCAGATGGTCGTCGGCATTCTCGTAGCCGCAGTCCATACAGCGGTTACGGTTGTGGTTCACCGAGCCGTAGCCCATGTCGAGCTGGTCCATCATATCCACCACGCTCATAATCACCTGCGGGTTGTGGGTAGCGTCGCCGTCGATCTCCACGTAGAAGATATGTCCGCCACGCGTGAGGTTGTGGTAAGGTGCCTCCACCTCGGCCTTATGACGAGCCGAACACTTGTAATACACGGGTACGTGGTTCGAATTGGTATAGTAGTCGCGATCGGTCACACCCGGTATCACGCCAAACTCCTTGCGGTCTTTCTTCGTGAACTTACCGCTCAGGCCCTCGGCAGGTGTGGCCAGCACAGAGTAATTATGGTGATACTGATTACAGAAGTCGTTGATACGGTCGCGCATATAGGTCACAATCTTCAGACCGAGCTCCTGCGACTCCTGGCTCTCACCGTGATGCTTGCCCGTCAGGGCCACCAGGCACTCTGCCAGTCCGATGAAACCGATACCCAGCGTACCCTGGTTGATCACACTCTCCACCGTGTCGGTAGGCTTCAACTTGTCGGCCCCGATCCACAGACTCTTCATCAGCAGCGGGAACTGCTTGGCGAAGGCCGTCTTCTGGAACTGGTAACGGTCGTCGAGCTGTTTGGCTGCTACTTCAAGCATATTGTCGAGCTTGGCAAAGAACATATCGATGCGCTTCTGCTGGTCGGGTTCCTCCATGCACTCAATGGCGAGTTTCACAATGTTGATGGTGGTAAACGAGAGGTTACCACGGCCAATGGAGGTCTTCGGACCGAATCGGTTCTCGAACACACGCGTCCTACAACCCATCGTAGCCACCTCATGCAGATAGCGCTTCGGATCATCGGCTTTCCAATCACTGTCCTGGTTATACGAGGCATCGAGGTTCAGGAAGTTCGGGAAGAAGCGTCGGGCCGTCACCTTGCAGGCCAGCTGGTACAGATCGAAGTTGCGGTCTTCGGGCAGATAGTTCACCCCGCGTTTCTTCTTCCATATCTGGATGGGGAAGATGGCTGTTTCACCACCACCCACGCCCTCATACGTAGAGAGCAGTATCTCGCGCATCACGCAGCGCCCTTCTGCGCTCGTGTCCGTACCATAGTTGATGGATGAGAACACCACCTGGTTACCACCGCGCGAGTGGATGGTGTTCATATTGTGGATGAAAGCCTCCATCGCCTGATGCACGCGACCTACGGTCTTGTTGATGGCATGCTGCTGGGCACGCTCCTTCCCCGTCAGTCCGTCGAGCGGTTTCTTGATGTAGTCCATCAGCGGCTCGTCGTAGAGGTCGGCATAGCTCTCGCCGTTCAGTTCTTCCAAGGCCTTCAGTTCTTCGACATAGCTCATCCTCACATAGGGAGCCAGATAGAAGTCGAAGGCAGGGATAGCCTGACCGCCGTGCATCTCGTTCTGCGCACACTCCATCGAGATACAGGCCAGCACCGAGGCCGTCTCTATACGCTTGGCAGGGCGCGAGGCACCGTGCCCGGCGATAAAGCCGCAGCTCAGGATGTTGTCCAACGGGTGCTGCACGCAGGTGAGCGACTTGGTCGGGTAATAATCCTTGTCGTGGATGTGCAGATAGTTATGTGCCACAGCGTCACGACTCTCTTCCGACAGCAGGTAGTCATCGACGAACGGCTTCGTGGTCTCCGATGCAAACTTCATCATCATGCCTGCCGGGGTGTCGGCATTCATATTGGCATTCTCGCGGGTGACATCATTATTCTTGATGTTCACGATGTCGAGGAACACGTCGCGCGTCTTGGCCTTACGAGCCACCGAACGCTGATGGCGGTAGGCGATGTAGCGCTGAGCCACGTCCTTGCGGCTCGACTTCATCAGCTCCACCTCAACGGCATCCTGAATCTCCTCGACGGTCATCTGACTCTCGCCTTTCTGGGCGATATGATCGGTAATCTGGTACAACAGGCGCTCGTCTTCTCCCTTGTCGGTATGGAGCATGGCCTTGCGGATGGCAGCCATAATCTTCTGCTCGTTGAAGCCAACGATGCGTCCGTCGCGTTTTACAACTGTTTGAATCATATTTTCTAAAGTTTTTAGTTCATGTTTCTTCACATTCGCTTGCAAAGATACACAAAAATACCCAAAAGTCATCCCTCTCGAGACAACTTTCTTACGTTAATAATTATCAAAAATCGGGGCTTATTTACTGCTTCTTGCTGAAAGCCAACGCATATAGGCGAATTTGCTTTACCATTGCTACAAGTCCGTTGCTCCGGGTGGGCGACAAATGTTCTTTCAGGCCGATTTCATCGATAAAATAGAGGTCGGCATCGAGTATCTCTTGGGGCGTATGGTCGCTCAGCACACGGATGAGCAGGGCCACGATGCCCTTCACGATGAGGGCGTCGCTCTCGGCCGAGAAATGGATACGGCCGTCGGCATAGTCGGCCTGTAGCCATACGCGGCTCTGGCAGCCGTCAATCAGGTTCTGCTCGGTCTTATATTTATCGTCGAGCGGTGCCTGCTCGTTGCCCAGGTCTATCAATAGCTGATACTTGTCCATCCAGTCGTCGAAACCGGAGAACTCCTCAATGATCTCGTCTTGAATCTCGTTGATGGTCATATTATGAATCTTTTGTAATGTCTTTGAAGTTGCGCATCCACTCCGTCACCGTCGTCCCCATCATCTTCTTGAAGGCGGTACTGAATGTATTGTAATTACGGAACCCACACTGATGGGCCAGTTGCTGGGCAGTGACAGGCTGACTGGTTGCGGCAGCCTCACGATAGAGGCTCATGAAATACTCGATGCGCAGGTTATTGATATAGGTATTGTAAGTTATTCCCTGACTGGAGAAATGCTGGCTGAGATAGTATCGGTTGGTTCCGACGACATGAGCAAGCTGAGAAAGGGAGAGATCGTGCTGTAAGTAGATCCGTGTTTCCTCGCAATGCTGCTTCAACAAGGCGTCGATGTTGCTGTGCATGGATGATGGATAATCGCTGTCTTCCAAGATCTCTGTGGTGACAGTTTCTTCAACCGTCTCACCAGCGGGGATACTCAGGTCGCTCAGCGTTTCCACGCGCCACAGCAGATAGCAGATAAGTACGATATCGACAGTCTCCATCGCATAATGGAATATGATTCCACCAACATCCAGCAAATACGTCATGTATGCCAGCAGAACGAGTGCCATCACCGCGAAACCTTGCCATACCTCTTTGTCTTCCAGGTCGGCATAGTTATCGCGCAGCCAACGACCATATTGTTTCGTTGCGCGCACCATAAAGATGAACAAACCTATACAGAGCAGCAGGAAATAGCCATATATCACCAGCCGAAGGTCGTCACTACGACTGACAGCACTCCATGCCAATCCAACGACGAGCGGTGCTACCAGCGCGGCAACAGGCCATAGTGGGCGACGGCGGTCTTGCAGCATCACGAGCATGATGACTACCGGCAGAGGGATAACCGTCATAAAGTCGAGCGCACCGGTTATGAAAAAAGCCTGCCTCACATCATCAGGCGAAGTAAGAAATTTCGTCGGTATATACCAGAAATGGCACAAGGTGACAGCAGCAAAGAAGGTTGCAGTCCACCGGCGCAGGCGTACCGACGACGTCACGTCGGGAGCGAAGGCGTTGCTCCGGCGAAACAACAGATAGCAGCAGGCTACCAAACTCAATGCTGCCACTGCTCCGCCAACCACAAAAAGGAGGTGCTCCAATACCTGTTGTTCGAACATGTTTTTTAAGCTTTTGAGCTGCAAAGGTACAAAATCTTTTGTTCACATGCAAGCATAACAGATAAAAAATATCAAAAGCTTCCCGTCAGGGGGAAGCTTTTGAGCGAATGCGAAACTCGAACAGATGAACTTCTGTCCAAGGTTGTGTTTACAACTTGAGCTCTTTCAGCTCCACGCCCTTGTCCTGAATGACCCACATACATCTCAAGCAACAAGCCCCGCCAGTTTTTGGCGGGGCTTATTCATTTAGGCTGCAGCTCAGCATACTCCTTCACGGCATCGAAACAGGGGCAGTCCTTATGCGGGTTCAGGTCGTGGTGACCTACGATCAGGGCTCACATACATCTTTTCGGGTGCAAATATATATAAAAAAAAACGAAGTACACAAGTTTGTGGTCCACAAATTTGTGTACCAACGCAACCATCTTTCGGTTTATCCTGTTAGGCGATCAGTGGAACCGACCCCATGATTCACCGCAAGCCCGCCGACCGCATCCGCATCTGGTAAAACTTTACTCCGGCTGACGACAACCCTGCCTTATCGCGCAATAAGGCGGGGTTGCTGCGTATTAACGGGCAGAGAGGTAATAGTCGCTGAATTCCTTGCAGCCTGGGGCAACAGTCGGCGGAAACATCATACCCGTCGGTTCCTTCCAACTGTTGTCCGGATATTGAAATTCCGTACCGCTGATATGAGCGCCAAGAGAGGGAAAAAACATCGGAACCAGGGGGTCGTGCATGATTTCTGATACCTGCGAGAGCAGGAGTTTGATACATTCTGTGCCTTTGCCAAGCGTTGGCATCGCGGGCGCAGTCGCGTTACTGATATTGTACTTCATTGATTTACAGCCTTTTAGATGAATATTGTTTGACGAGCGTTCCAGTTGTTCCAGTTGTTCCAGTTGTTTTTTGGATGTTCCATTCTTTTAATATATTATATAACTATCTATATATCAATAAGTTATATATATTATTAAAGGTTGTCATACCTCCAATTTTAATTGGAACAACTGGAACAACTGGAACAGCTGGAACCCTGCGGGAACCGGAACCGAGGCGGTACCCCCATCTTTCCTTATTTATATTATATATATTATATATATATTTAATAATCAATAAGTTACAACGATTTGAAGGGGCATTGTCCGATGTAAGGG
>OMXO01000154.1 GCA_900315035.1 uncultured Prevotella sp. | reverse complement strand
TGTTTCCAAAATGGAAATAACCACTCAGCATGGAGCTATAGAAGGGAAAACTCAGAAGAACGAGACTACGTTCTATTCTCTCGATGCGATTATTGCCGTTGGCTATCGCGTTTCATCAGCCCGCGCCACAAAATTTCGCATCTGGACGACCAAGATTTTGAACGAATATATCCGCAAGGGATTTGTGCTGGATGACGAACGACTGAAGCAGGGAAAGGCTGTTTTTGGTAAGGACTACTTCAGAGAATTACTGGAGAGGGTTCGCAGTATTCGGGCAAGCGAGCGACGCATCTGGCAACAGATAACTGACATCTACGCAGAATGCTCGTTCGACTATGACAGGAATTCACCCACAACAAGAGAGTTCTATCAGATGGTGCAGAACCGATTCCACTATGCCATCACTGGACAGACGGCTCCAGAGATTATATACACAAGGGCAGACCATAACAAGGAGCACATGGGGCTACAGACGTGGAAGAATGCCCCTGACGGAAGAGTGCTGCTGAGTGATACGAAAGTGGCCAAGAACTACTTGCCAGAGAAAGAGATCAGGCAGCTTGAACGGGCCGTGACTGGCTACTTTGACTATATCGAGGACTTGATAGAACGTGAAAATGCCTTTAGCATGGAGCAGTTTGCTGCATCGGTGAATGAATTCCTTACTTTCAGACGATATGCTTTGCTACCTGACAAAGGCAAGATCTCGCGCGAAGAGGCTGACAGAAAGGCTGAAGAGGAATACAAACTGTTTAATCCCAAACAAAAAATCGACTCTGACTTTGACAAGGAAATACGCGGATTGTTTGACAACAGAGATGAATGAAAATATGAACTACGAAATATGAGCGCGAACTTCAAAATAGGTGAATTCATATGCTGGACTCTATGGAGTCCCATGGATACAGGCTTGTTGTTCAAAGATTTTACAGACTTCATCAACAACTATACGGATATAGAGGAGGATGCCTTCATCAAAGGCTGCGCAAATTTGGCTATGGCGTAACGAAGGTGACTGGATGGTATCCTGAAGAGAACAGGGAGATGGCAAGGGAGAACAGTTTCCTGACTGTCAACCTAAATGATGAAGAATCATTCCGTGACAACCTTTCTGAATTGTCAGAGTTTTATGATCAGGAGTGTTTTCTGTACAAAAAATCTGGTTACGACACTCCTGCAGTGTATGTCTATACTAAGGATGTTGATGAATATCAGAAGGGTGACGTCAAACTTCTTGGAAGACTACGCATAGGAAATATGGATGCAGATGCCTATAGTCAGATCAAAGCAGGCAGAATTACTTTTGAGTAACTTGATGGCTATTCCTTGGCTTTTTGGATGATTGCTTCTGGGATAGAAACGGTGTATTCGCTGACTTCTTCGTCTTCAATACAGGCATCCATGTGCTCGTTCATGAAACTAAATACTTCTTCGTCACTGAGGCTGTGCAGGTAGTCATCGATCCAGGAACGGAAAGCGTGTAACTTGGCATCATATCTAATCTCATCTTCATCGAGATCGTCTTCTTCATCGAGATCGTCTTCTTCATCAAGGTAGTCTTCTTCATCGTATTCGAAGGTGAAGTCGAGTTCTTGTTCGCAATAGTCCATCAGTTCGTCTTCGTCATACTCGTAGTAGCCGTTCTCATATCCTTCCCACAGCCAGTGCATCGTTTCTGTATGTTGGGCCATATCATGGTAAGCCTTGTCGAGTTTCGCATATAAATCGGGATGGGTCGTCTCAAGATCGAGTTCTCCGACATCGGTAGTTCCCTTCAGGCGAATCAGTTGTACCAGGGTGGTTACTTCCTCATCGGAGAGTTCAACAGTGCCCTCACCATCAGCGTAGACAGCACCATCGTGGGAGATTCCAAGACATTGTTCGCATTCAATAATATACTCTGCCTATGTCTTTTTCATGTGCCCCCAAGTACACTTAGGACATTTATAACTGGGGAAACATGAAGGGCAGACACGATAGCCACATGTATCACATACCCACCAAGACCAATTGTCGGGTAGTTCTCGTCCACAACACATACACGGTATAAACATAAGCAAAGTATTTAAGTGAGAATTTGAATCATCTATTTTACTCTTTGAGTATTGCGTGCTCTATTGAGAGCTTCTTTTATGAAATCAGAGAGTTCCCCGAAGCCGGCCTCGGTTGCGTCGAATGGATTATCAAAATCATCGTTCCACCCCCACATTTCGGGCTGCAGGGAAACTTGAAGATGGTCTTGCTCGTCAAGTTCCACATACAAGGCTTCAGCATGTATGGCTGCATAGTTGACACGATGCCAGCCATTTCGCGAAAGGTCTATAACGCCTATCCCGTATTTCTTCAGAAGGGCAGGCAGAGTGGAGGGCGTGTCCTCGTATTGCTGGCATCTGAGAATGGTTTCAGTCAGCTCCTTATTTTCCTTATTGGGATCGACGAGACTCTGCAAAACGGAGAGCAGTCCGGACAATTTTACACCTGATGCATCAAACTGCATATCGGCACAGACAAGCTCGTCAGGATCGTCGGGGTCATAGATATCGCAGTGGGGCAGATACATATGCATACCTACTTCCTTCAGGTAGATGCTGCCCAACTTTCCTGTTGCTGATCCGAATGGTGAACTAGTGATATAATCAGGGCGCAGGTCAGCGGGGATATCAACGTGCATACCCTCATAGTCGTCTTCAGGGAAGGGGAGCAAGGAGTCGATTATCCGGGCGTCAATGGCGTGCTGTCTTGACAGCTTGCCGAGAGCGTTTAATTCTTTGTTGAACTGCTTGAGGTTAAGATTCCTTATCTCCTCAAACGTTATAAACGCAGCAGCGCCACAAAAGCCAAACAATCCGGATCGGCCAAGAAGAATATTGTTGAAAAAATCAACCCACTCTTCGCTGGATGCAGGTTTGATAGCCAGCTTGTCGTACTCGGTTTGAGCGAGTTCATAACCTTCGTTGTAACTAAGTTC
>OMXO01000156.1 GCA_900315035.1 uncultured Prevotella sp. | reverse complement strand
TATTAACGTATAAACCTCATTAATCACTAACCGTTATGAAGAAATTTATTTGTATGCTAACCGTGCTGCTGTGCAGCGTGATGAACCTGAGTGCCCAGGATTATAACTTGGAAGGCCGTTGGGTGACCGATCTGTCGGATGAGGGCGAATCTACGACGCTCATCTTCCTGTTCGAAGGTAACGAACTGACTCAGGCCGTTTACAGCGAGTCGAATGTCGATGGAGTCGGCCTTGTAGGCGTAATCATCGCCACACCCCCTGCCCCATTCAAACTCGAAGGCAACAAACTCACCGTGTCCTATGATGCCAGTCAGGCAGAATACCAGGTGATGAAGACCGAGTATACCGACAAGGTCAAAGAGGTCATCAAACAGGCTCCCAGCATGGAAAATACCATGAAGGAGATATTGGACAATGCCTTCAATTCTCAGAAAGAGGAGATGTGTAAGACCGTCATGTTTAAAGGGGGACTGGAGATCGTCTCCTACAACGATGAGGGCGAAATGACGATTAAGGACACAGATGGCGAAACCTACACCTTCTACCTGAAAGGCGAGTAAGCCCCTTGCAATAGTACATAAGATTTTACTTTTCAACTTACTCACTGACAAACGGAACTCCTCCGGTTGTCAAAACCAGAGGAGTTCTCTTTTTCACCTCGGGGACTGTCCCTGAGAGGTACGATGTATCAAAGGAACTTGTGAGACACAAGCATATTCTTCGGGTCAAGTGCCTCATCGAGTTTCTCCTGTGTCATCAGTCCCTTCTCGAGCACGATGTCATAGACCGAACGGTTAGTATCCAGTGCTTCCTTGGCCACTTTGGTCGATGTCTTGTAGCCAATGTAGGGATTCAGGGCTGTGACGATACCGATAGAGTTCTTCACCATCTCCAAGCAGCGTTCCTTGTTCACAGTGATGCCCAGCACGCACTCTTCCGTCAGCGTCTCAATGGCATTCTTCAACCATATCAGGCTCTCGAAGAGCGACTCTGTGATCACGGGCTCCATCACGTTGAGCTGAAGCTGTCCTGCCTCGGCAGCAAAGCTGATGGTCGTATCGTTGCCGATCACTTTGAAGCAGACTTGGTTCACAACCTCAGGAATCACAGGATTCACCTTTCCCGGCATGATGGAAGAGCCGGGAGCCTTAGGCGGCAGATTGATCTCATTGAGGCCACAGCGAGGACCTGAAGCCATCAGGCGCAAGTCATTACAGATCTTGGAGAGTTTCACGGCCAGGCGCTTCAGGGCTGAAGAGTAACTGACGTATGCACCAGTGTCAGGTGTTGCCTCAACAAGGTCGGTAGCAGACACAAAAGGTTCGCCTGTGAGTTTGGCAAGATTGGCTGCACAGAGTTTGGCAAAGCCGGGGACAGCATTCAGACCCGTGCCAATCGCCGTGCCTCCCATATTAATCTCATGCAACAGTTTCACATTGCGCTCCAGATTCAGGATCTCCTCCTCCAGATTGTTGGCATAGGCGTTGAATTCCTGTCCAGAGGTCATAGGCACAGCATCCTGCAACTGGGTACGCCCCATCTTGATACAATCCTTAAACTCGTCACCCTTATAGCGGAAGGCACTGATCAGTCCCGTAAGGGCTGCTATCAGGCTCTTGTTCATGTGGATGATGGCCAGACGGATGGTTGTGGGATAGACATCGTTGGTACTCTGACCGCAGTTACAGTGGTCATTAGGCAGGCAATACTGATAGTCGCCCTTCTCATGGCCCATGATCTCAAGAGCGCGATTGGCAATCACCTCATTGGCATTCATGTTCACCGATGTACCAGCACCACCCTGCATCATATCGATGGGGAAGTTTTCGTGCCATTGGCCATCGATGAGTTCACGGCAGGCTTGTGAGATAGCACCCGCTATCTCGTCGTTAATAACCCCAAGCGTATGATTCGTCTGTACCGCAGCCAGCTTCACATAGGCGATGGCCTTGATGAAGTCCGGATACATCGACATTGTCTTACGCGAGATGTGATAATTGTTGATGCCACGCTGCGTCTGCACGCCGTATAAGGCATCGGCGGGGACATTGAG
>OMXO01000086.1 GCA_900315035.1 uncultured Prevotella sp. | reverse complement strand
CGGCAAACATCATGGTGATATAGACATAGCCATCGCTGTTGAGCATCTGTGTCTGGCAGCTACGGAGCAAGGTCTCGCTACCTGCTGGGTCTGCAACTTTGATGCTGAGAAATGCAAGCAGTTCTTTGACCTTGGTGACAACGAGGAACCTGCTGTGCTGATTCCCATCGGCTATGCCGCTGACGAGCCGAAGGAAAGGCTACGGGTAGGCGCGCAAAGCGCGGGAATGAAGAAACGCAAGGAGTTTGGGGAAATCTGCAAGTAAGTAGGTGCAGCTTCTCGATGCCATCCTCCATGAAATATCTTCCAATGGCTTCAGTGACTCAGAGGTGTCTGATTTCTGGGATGACTTTGACAACCTTCAAAAAGCAAAGATAGTAAGATGAATCTCCCCAAGTTCACAAATATGCTGAAATACCAAACTGTTGCGATGTAAAATGCCTTGCGGATGGTATTTCATCTCTGATGGTTTTGCAGTAACTTTGCACCCAGATACTTTTAGCCATTTTACCAATTGTGAAGCGCGAAGATTTCTTGAAATAGGAAAAGTAGAGCTTTCCCATTCTTTATGACTTGCTTTAAATGATAAAGCAGCTTTGCAAAATTATCTTCTGCAAAGCCGCTCTATACAAGTCTCAGCCTCTTTATTAATTCTTTGGGGCTTTTCTTTTTCCACGCGGCCCCATCTTCTGATAGGATTTATATTGGTCGTCAGTCAGGATCTTCTTAAGCTTCTTTTCATACTCCTGACGTTTCCCCTGATGGTTGTGATCTTCCGTCATCCGAGAAAATCGTTTCAACGAACCGCGGGATTTACATCACGAATCAGGCGTGTATGATGTTTTTATGCCATGAATTAGCCGATTCGTTGTATATATACAGGAATAAATGAAAACTGGCAGCGACTTCTTTTGAGTGCTGCCAGCCTTTTCGTTAGTGAGTGCTCGTCATCGTCAGAATATAATCGGGCCGTGGCCCATGCACGAGGTGGTTCCGAGGGCAGTCAGGGCTGCCGATAGGATGCTCACGACGATCTGAATGATGGTCTTCCAAGTTTCCTTCTTCATAGTGCTTTCATGGATTTTTGTGGGTTATTAACTTGGGGCTCAGCCCGCTTTCGAACCGAGCCCCGTTAGCTTAAGGCTCCTCCGTGCCTCCCTGGCTGGGCTTGCCGCCCTGGTCGTCGCCGCCGCTCTGCGAGTCAGAGCCATCGGTGCCTTCCTCCTCCTTCAGCAAGAGCGAGTCGATGTTGATGAACTCTGCCTTCTTGAGGAACTCACGGCTGGAGATGTTCTCCTCGGCCGCCTGCTCGGGCAGGAATCGGATGTGGAGCGCCTTCATGTGCTTGTTGGGGTTGAAGTCCTCCTTCTTCAGCGCACCCTTCTTCTGGTTCTCGAGCGTGCAGTAGAACGTGCCGAGGCCTTCGATCTTCACCTTCTTCGAGTTGAGGAGCATCTCCAGCAGACAGCTTCGGAACTTCTCCAATACGCCATAGACGACGTCGGGAGTGTAGATAGAGCCGTGCTCCGAGATGTGGTTGGCCAGCTTTCGGGTGTTCAGCGTCTCGAGGTTCTTGATCTGTGCGTACCACTTGCCGAAGGCCGCTGAGAACGAGTTCTGGTTCTGTTTTACTTCATAGATAATCTTTGCCATAGTATTTAAATGTGTTTTTCATGGTATTAGACTCAATTTCGGCCAGCTACATCGGGTGGCCGAATCCCGCTTTGTGTCTCTCATTTTGAGTGCGCGCCTGTCTTCTGATTGACTTCGTCCATCTCTGTCGCGACTCGGCCATTTGAAAGCGAGCTTTCATGGCTCTCGCTGCTCCATCGATTGACAATGCAAAGGTACAACATTTTTCGTGCGCTTCCAAATTTTCACCTCCGATTTGGGGCGATTTTCAGCACGAATTGGACGAAATGGAAGAACCGTAATTTCGAGGCCTCGAATCCGTAATTTTCGACCCTCGTGTATTACTTTTCGTCGATAGCGGGCAACAATCAGCGTCTGGCCGCAAATAATGACGGAATGACAATGACAAAATGACATTAAGCACCATCCGACATCCCGACTATTACATTAAATAATAATATAATTATAATTATATTATTATTTATTAATATCTAACCATACTCTCCCCCTGTTCTTTCGATATAGGAACCTCCTTAATGTCATTTTGTCATTTTGTCATTGTCATTTCTAATATACCTTCTTTGATAGCTGTAGCTCTATGGTGTCTTAATTGGCTCTATGTATTAAATAATGTGTATTTTTACCATCTAATAACGCTATTCTCGGTTTTTCTTTGTAATTTTGCCAACAAGAAAATAAGAATTAAAGGTATGCCATTAGTATTAGAACAAAATAAATTAGATGTAGTACATAAGCAACGATCCAATTTCTTTAATTGGAAGGGGCAGTTTACGCCAGAATTTGTTGAGTACCTACTTGATAGCTATGCTACAGAGAACAGTATAATCGCTGACCCCTTTTCCGGTAGTGGCACTGTACTTTCTGAGTCCATCAGAAAGGACATGTCATGCATTGGCTATGAGGTAAACCCAAGTGCATACTTCATGTCTAAGTTTTACGAATATGCCATGTACACAGTCGAAGAACGGCATAGATTGTTTGATGAGTTTAGGGCCACGGTGGGAGTATATGTACAAAAGATGCCTAAGAACCTGATGGTTTACGTTGACAATCCTGATTATCGCGTAAGTTATCAGAACTTAAGAGACTTTGCGACCTACATTGCCAATAATCTCGACAGCAAGCTGCTTCCGCTGATGATAAACGTGCTCTTCCTCTGTGAAAAGGATAAGAAGATGGGGCTAAAGGACTCGCTGATACGCAATATCGTCTATATGCGCGATTTGTTTTTCTCATTGCCACATACGTCTAAGAGCGTCATCGCTAATCTGGGCGATGCTAGGAGTCTTGGTGTCAGCTATAAGAATTTGGTTGACTTAGTGATTACAAGCCCTCCATATATCAATGTCTTCAATTATCACCAGAATTATCGTGGCATCATAGAGTGTTTCGGCTATGACATCTTGAAGGTTGCGGCAAGTGAGTTTGGCTCTAACAGAAAGAATCGTCAGAATCGGTTTAAGACTGTTGTTCAATATGCTATGGATATGGGGCACACACTCCTCAACACTTCTATGGCCTTAAAGACTGGCGGCAGGATGATTTTTGTTGTAGGTAGGGAGTCGATGGTGCGGAAGACACCATTTTACAACTCGTGCATCATTGAGGATGCCGTGGCGGCAATTCCCTCTATTCAGATAGAAAGCATAAATGAGCGGAAATTCAGTAACCGCTACGGAGAATGCATTTTCGAGGATATAATTACGATTGTCAAGAATCAGAATGACAACGATGTGGATTTGAAGGTCTTTGCCGATATAGGCATGAAACACATCGAGAATGCGCTATCCTATGCTTCAAGCGAACTGGAGGGGGACTTGCTTTCCATCCTCAGTAAGAGAGACACGATTTCAGAATCACCAATATATTAACGACATGATACAATTTCCACATAAGGACAAACTTGAAGCTGCTTTGAGCAACCCCAAGGCTACAGCAGATAGGCCCATCCTCGAAGAGGCTATGAGGGCATATAACACATGGATCCAGAAGATGCGTTCTATCACTTCTACGGGTGATGATTTCCTTCGCGAGATGGTGGCATACTTGAATGAGTATAAGGACTACTTGGAGGTGGAACTTGTGGCCAGGAGAGGTAGTGACTTCCTCAAGCGGCAAAAGGGACAGATGAAACTTGACAATAGTGTAATAGAGGAGTTCTTGCCTTATTTGGTTGACAACAAACTTCTCAATAATCTGCCGACTTCGTTTAATGTGGAGTCTGGTTCAAAGACAAGTTTCATGTCGCTGTCTTTCTTTCCTTCGAGCATACAGAAATTGAATGACAAGCCAGAAGTCATCATAAAGGAAAAGGATCAGGACTTCGCTATTGGCAAGTCTATCTATTACAAGTTTTCGTCTGACCAGAACTTTAGCAATGCACATACAATAGACGGTAAACTATTTCTTGCAGTTTTGGCTGCTGAATGCAAAGTCAACTACGATAAGACGATGTTCCAAGAATGTGCTGGAACGGCAGCGCGTCTAAAGCAAGGTTGTACTGTTTCGAAATATTATGCTTTAGTCGAGTATCTTGATATGCAACCGGAAGATGTGCGGCTGACGAGTATTGACAATGTTTTTCTGCTCCGAAAGGCAAAACGCTTGCCATACGAAAAACGAAGTGTCTATGAGGAAGTGAGACGACAACACGAAGAGTGTCCTATTAGTTTTGATGTCATGAAGAAATTTGTGACTGAGATACAAAATTTCATTGATGCAACATGGTATGACCCAGAAGAAGCTCTAAACAGAGGTTCGTTTGTTTAACAGATATAATACAGTGTCTATGGCCAGCGCAAGCAAAGCAAGAGAATACATCGAGAAAAGGCGGCGGATGTTCCGTTCGCCTGTTGAGCTACAGCAGGACGTGGTAGCCCGATATGGGGCTGATGCGGAGGTAAAGGTGAGTTTCCAAGAGGCTCGTGACCTCTATGACGAGGCACTTGGTTGGGCCAATAGTCATGACATCGCCATGCAGGACTATTGGGCGGAGCAATGCGGCTATGCTTTCCAATGGGATGAGGAAAACCCGAAGCCTATCATCAGAAAAGTGCTGGGTGCGCTGAAGGAGCTGGCTGACCACCTGAGGCGCGGTCGGGAGCTGGAACTGAACAGACTGGAGCAGCAGGTGATAGACACGCTGTGGGGGTGGGTGCCTCACGACTATCCTGAGAACTATGTGGCCTGTGCCCGCGAGGTGAGCAAGGCCATCGTGCGGCTTCTGCCGCCAGAGCGTGAAGATAAGACTGAAGAGGAATATGTCGCATACTATAATAAGGTGATAGCAGAAGTCAAGCAACTTGCCCAAAAGCACGATGTGGATTTCGATACGTCGGATTACAATCTGTCGGCAGGTTATTTTTACGAGTGGCTGTCAGACGAGTATGGAATCATATTCGATGATGCCTGGGACAGGGAGGTTTAACGGCCATGATGTTTCAGAACAACAACGCTCAGTCGGGCAGCGACATCTTCTCCCAGGCTATGCAGCGCCGAATGGACATGATGCTGCAAAATGCCAACATGCTATTCTCGTTAGGGTGGCTACGAAAAAGGCTTTGGAAGGAACTCGGGACCCTCATCAGTGAAGTACCGGCTACTGAGTTCTACAACTATTCCCGTGTGCTGCAAGGCAGCTATGAGAGCCGGTTCATGTGGGAGTTCCTCTCGGCTTGCCAGAAATCAGTGTCCGACATCAAACGGATTATAGACAATGCCTATGACGGCAACGACCCGTTAGACGAACTGATGGAAGACCGTGAGGTGCTGATCAGGGAGTTTGCCCGTATGCCCTTGTCAAAGACATGGGAGTGCGTAAAAGACGATGACCAGTCGTGGCGTAACTTTGCCCGTCGCATGCCGCTGAACGACCCTGGCAAGAGACAGGATATTGCACGCTTCTTTGAGACGCTCGACCGTATCTCAATCATAACCGACATCGTCTGCCGCCGAGCCGATGAGTATGGACTGGAGGTGGACTATAGCTCGATGGAGGCCGATGACCTAGAACAGCGCAGGGCAGCTCTGACTGATGAGGTCTTGGCTCGGGCCATTGAGTCCGTGAGCTATCATCTGGTGAGTTATAGCACGTGGGTTGTGGTCTATTGTGTGCTGCGCGATGACTACGGCTATCAGAACCAGAGCCAGTTTGAGCGAGATGTTATCCGACTCCCTTTTAGGAAACGGCTAAAAGACTGCCCGGAAGGTACGGTATCTAAGACGATGAGCAACCATAATTATCTGTATAGCCCCATTGACAAATGGCCACCCGACAGCAAGTTTACCAAGTTCGCCAGCGATCTGAGAGCAGCCATCAAGTCTGAATTGTCCAAAATAGTTTCCGCTCGACTTTCCGAACGGAATGTTCATCAGAAAGAATAGTTTCTGAAGTTTCAGAAAGAGTTTCCGACGCATACCCAACTATTGGGTGTGCGTCTTTTCTTGTTGTACCTTTGCATCGTCAACGAACAATTAGAGGTCGCTGCAAGGGGCGACGTAAAGCAACAAGAGAAAGATGACAAGAGTAAAGAGAATGGTTCAGAATCTTGACCGTGCGAAGGTAAGCAAGGCGCACATGGAGATGGTGCTCATGAATGGGTGCTCGCTGAACAGACGTGGAGGCATCGGAGTGGTTAGCCAGCCTTTCTACGCAAAGTTTATCTAACCGAAAAATAGTTTAATGTTTCATCTGAGACGGAAGTGAGTGAGGGAAGTCTCGCGAGTGAAAATGGCCAAATTTCAGCACTTGCCCCTGTTCTCACAAAAAGTTTCAGAAGAGAATGAAGACGACAAAGTTTGAAGAGCGTATTTTGCAGCAGGCCGTGAAGATGGACGGCAGTATCAACTTTCAGACCAACGGCGACATCAACGTCTTTCCGTGCCCGTGGGAGAGCGACAAGGAGGTAACTGACGGCGCACGTGTTCGCTATCAGGCTGGTATCGAGGTGGATGCCGACGGGCGCACTATTGTGAAGCGCCATAACATCGGAATGAACGGACCGCTATATGAGACGCTCTTCGAGACGGCTCACGGCAAGGTGCAGATGAAGCGCCCGCAGTATGACCGAGGGCGTCGCCGACTGGACAAGGAGGCCATCATCGTAACGTTCCGCTTCCCGAAGAAGTACGGGCTGGCTCTGACGAAGGCGCTGTATGCGGAGGAGACGGACGAGATCATGAGTTATTTCAAGACAAGAAAGGAGGAAACCGTATGGAAGTAAATGAATTGATGACGAAGAAGTTCTTTACGTGCATAGGCAGGGGTCATGGTGCCCCTTGCCTCCCTGCCGGGAGAGAGGACTGGGAGAAGATGCGCCGAGAGCCTTGGCTGGCAGAGATGTGCGCACGTATAGAGAAAGGTCAGGAGGAGCTGAAGCATCGCCTGCCCGTGTGGACACCGTCGTGCGCGGAGTTTCGTGAGAATCATCGTGCTGCGGCTGATGCCGTTCGTCCTTTGAATCGCCTGATGATGGACTTCGATGAGAAAGGGCACACGGATGAGATCATGGCAAGGTTGTTAGGTGTTGAGGTCGAATCTTTGAGGTCATCAGGTTCTGAGGCGAAAATACCTGAAAACCTCATAACCATCAAACCTCACGGTCTGACCGTTCTGCTGATAGAGGAATCGGTGCGTCGTGGCACGCATGTGCTGGTGGAGTTGCCTGCGGGCATGTCGGCAGATGAGGCTCAGCAGGCGATGAAGGAGGCTACGGGTTTCGAGCCTGATGTGAAGGTGAAGGGCTATGACCGATGCATCTATATGGTGCCGGAGAGTCATACCCGATATGTCAGCGAAACGCTGTTCTCTCCCTCTGAGGATAATTATTCTAAGGATTTAAGGATTCAAGGTGATTCGGTGCAAGGCACCGATGAAAATCCTAAAATCCCAGAATCCTTAGACAAAGAAGAATCCTTAGATAGAAAGTTCCCCAGCGAGTTCAAGGGCATCCCTTACGCCTCTATTATCGCCGAGTACTGGCAGCGCATGGGTGGTGAACCTACGGAGGGCGAGCGTAATGATAAGCTGCACCAGTTGGCGGCTAATCTGAGAGCTATTTGTGATAATTCGGAGGAGTGGCTGCTGGAGGTAATGCCTCGATATGGGCTCTCTGAGCAGGAGATGCGGAGCATCGTACACTCTGCCTGCAAGGAGCCAACGAAGGGTTCGCGGCTGATGAAGCAAATTGTCAGTGCCCTCGAAATCGGAATCTCTTCCGAGGAGGCCGAGGATGCAGAGGCTGTGGCTGCTGAGACAGGGGTGAAGGTGAACGTAAAAGCCTTGCCTGTTGGTTTGAAGGAATCGCTCGTGGGTGTACCTGTTTCAATGCACATGCCTGTCCTCTGCGGCGTGCTGCCTATTGCAGCGGCATACGCAGACCAGGTGGAGGTGGAGTATTGCGACGGCAACCGTCAGCACCTGGGACTGATGTCGATTATCCGTGGTGAGCAGGCATCGAATAAGTCGGTGGTTAAGAATGCCGTTGATGTCTGGAAACGTCAGTTTGACGAAGAGGACAGCCTTGCTCGCAAGCGTGAGGAAGAGTGGAAGGAGCGCAAGAAAGGGCGCAAGGCCAATGAGAAGGCTCCTGAAGACCCGCATGTGCTGATTCGCATGGTGCCCGTGACGGTCAGTTGCTCTACTTTGCTCAAGCGTTTCAAGAATGCTCAGGGGCATACATTGTATTCCTTTGGTGAGGAACTTGACACCCTCCGAAAGACGAACGGTGCAGGAAGTTGGAGTTCGAAGTACGACATCTACCGCCTCTCGTTCGATAAGGGTGAGTGGGGACAGGACTACAACTCGGATGCTGCAGAATCGGGAGTCGTAAAAGTAGCTTATAACTGGACGCTGCTTGGAACGAATGGAGCCATGCGGAAGTGCTTCAAGCAGGACAACATCGAGAACGGCCTCTCGTCTCGAATTCTTGTTGCCGAAATGCCCGATGCAAGTTTCTCGAAGATGCCCAAGTTTGGCCATCGCTCGGCAGAGGACGAGGCCCGCATCCATGAGGCCGTTACCCGTCTGCGCTCTTTCTCAGGATTGGTTGATACCCCTCGCTTGAGGAAAGCCATCGAGGAGTGGGTGGAAGAGAAACGAGTAGAAGCAGCCAAGGACATTGACCACGTGAAGGACACGTATCGCAAGCGTGCTGCCGTCATCGGCTTCCGTTGCGGGGTCATCTTCCATCTGCTCAGCGGCTGTGCAAAGGAGAGCAAGGCTTGTCTCGACTTCGCCCTGATGATGGCTGACTATTGTCTGATGCAGCAGATCAAGACTTTCGGCGAGGCACTGATGAGTCAGTATGTAGTGGCCAGTGACGATAGCCAGCGATACGGAGAGAACAAGTCCATCTTCGACCAACTGCCTCCTGCATTCTCGCTCGAAGACCTGGCTGCTCTGAAGCGTGACAACACGCCCCGCAACTCGCTCATCAAGATTATCTCCCGATGGAAGCGTGACGGTTGGATCGGCAAGACCGGCCATAACCGCTGGAACAAGGTGGCGCAGGCATCCGCGACAAGAATGACAATGACAAAATGACAAAATGACATTAGGCCCAATCGAGATTATGGAACTGATATTAGAACGAATAGCAAAACGCAAGACCTACACCATAGGCCGTCTGTATATCCGCCGACAAGTGATGGATGAATATCTGTCTGGCACAGCTGATGATTATTTCTGCGACACGCTGGAACCCACTTGGCGCGACTACGAGCACGGGGCCTACAAGGTGAAAGGCCGTTCGGCCATCCCCGAAGGCCGCTACGCAGTGGTGATCTCATTCTCGCCCAAGTTCAAGCAGTGGCTTCCCATCCTGCTCGGCGTGCCCAAATTCGAGGGCATCCGCATCCATGCGGGCAACACGTCGGAAGACACCGAAGGCTGCATACTCGTTGGCAAGAACCGCGAAGTAGGCAAAGTGCTCGACAGCCGCATCTGGGTTCATCGCCTGAAACAGAAGATCGTCGAGGTGACGGAACAGCGAGAGCAATGACAAGCTTGCTTGAGCATTGCCGAGTCGTGACGGAACTCGACGCAGTCAAGTGAATGTTTCTCTTTACATCTGCCGCCGATGTACCCCATAAAGGTATGTCGGTGGTATTTTTATGTCAGGCACAAACATTTTTTTTGTCCTTTTTCCTAATAATTGAACTGCATAGAGACAACAAAAACAGACAGCATCCACGACGGGGTGCTGCCTGCTGCTGTCTTAACAAGATGAATCCTCATTACGAGACCTCAATGGCCTTGGTGACTTTCTCCTTTGGTTCGGTCTTCGGCATGGTGATGGTCAGGATGCCGTCCTCAACCTTGGCAGAAATCTGGTCTTTCACCACATCGTCTGGCAGTACGTAGTTCTGTTCGTAGTTAGAGTAGCTGAACTCACGGCGCAGATAGTGATTGTGCTTGTCCTCATGCTTGTGTTCCTGTTTGTTCTCGATGGCGATGGTGAGGTTGCCC
>OMXO01000038.1 GCA_900315035.1 uncultured Prevotella sp. | reverse complement strand
GGACTCGAAGGCATTTCCCGTTACATGACCATCTTTGCGGACATAATAACTGAGTTCGGGCACGCGATCGGGCGTCTCGTCGGTAATGCCGTGCCTGTCAAGTATCTTGGAGTTCACCCATACACTATGGCCTTCACCCTCCAGAATCAGGAGTTCGGCATCTGGGCAAATGGCATCGAGATCTTCCTTGACGATATTTTCCCCATTGAGGTATTTGCGCTCCAGGATAAATCTGTAACGCTTCATACCAGGATTCTTCTTAACCTCCTCGGCCATGAAGTCGAGGGCATCCTTCTTGCTGGCACACACGATGTACTCGCCCGGATCCATATAAGCGAATCCGATGCTGGTGGTCACATGCACATGGCTGTCGATGATGCCAGGCATGATAAACTTGCCACCGAAATCGATGACCTCACCCTCATAGGCTGAAAGGCCGGCCTCGTCGCCTACATAAATAAACTTACCGTCTTTCACTACCAGGGCGGTCGCCTGAAGATTGCTTTGGTTTGCAGTAAAAATCTTAGCGTTTTTAATAATCTGGTCTGCTTTCATATTCGTTACATTATTTAGTTTCACTTATTCTCATGCTCACCTGTTTCCGTGATGAAACAGGCTACTAATCCGTAGGTGATGGTCGGACGAATCCAGATTTCCGTAAGCATATAATCGGTATATTCATCAACCGACTCAAAGAAGTAGATATCGATGTGGTAAAAGGAAGCGATGAGCATATCGACGATAAAAATCAGCCAAAGGTTACTCTTGGTGTAGCTCAACCAATCCTTGCGTGAATAGAAATAGGTGAACATAAGTATCAGCACCACAGAGAGCGTCATGCATATCAAGTGGAGGGCGTAATTAGCCAGTGGTGGTGGGAAGAGGACATCGCGGAGCAAGACCGTCATACCCAAGCATAGCGACGACCAATAATTAAATATATCTGGTTTAAGATGATTGAAGGAATACATACCCATCATCACCAGACACGCGATGTAGAACAAGTTCAGGACAAGTTCGGGCCACGCGTTCGCCAATCCAAAATGGGCAACACCATAGAGCATAATGCCCACAGATAGTATAGCTGCCACAGCAGTTATACCCACATCAAGTAGTTTTAGTTTGTCTTTATATCTTAGCATAATCATTTAAGTTTTGAGGTTTTCTGCAAAGGTAATCAAAATCCACCATAAAAAGCAACCGGAGTACCTAAAGTACTCCGGTTTTGCATATTTTGATACAATTTTTGCATATTTTGGGAGTCGTACCCCGATTTTCAGACGATTTTTGTAATTGTGAGGATGTTTTTCTCGTCTTCGCGCCGGTAGGACACATCATCGCTCATCTGCCGGATGAAGTGTATGCCGAGCCCTCCTATCTTACGCTGGGCACCTGGAAGATTGAGTTCGGGCGGTGGCATCTCCAGGGGGTTGAAAGGCGTACCATTGTCGGTGATGGTGATGCGGAGCCGTCTTAACTGATGAGTAGCCGTCAGTGAGAGCGTAGTAGCCCCACTATAATGGACGATGTTGTCAACCGCCTCTTCTACAGCCAGACGTATCTGCTGAAGCCTGCGCTCACTCATGCCAACCTTTTCAGCGACGGAAAAGACAAAGTCTTTCATCAAAGGCATGTCTTCCATGCTAACATTCATCTCTAGTTGCTGTATAATATCTTTCATGATGCAGGATTAACGGTTTCTAATTTAAAAAGTTTGTCGCTAGGACGCACCTTGCCCGTAACGGCAATAGAGACGCGCGTGCCCTGCTGAGCCACCTCTACAGGACCATTGTCGCCATGAATCTCATCGGCCGTCACGTACATCACGCCAGTAGTAGGCCCCGTGATCAACATCTTGTCGCCCACCTTGAATGTATTGGCCTCAACAGAGAACTCGGCCACGCCGAGTTTTGAGAAATACTTGACGCCCTTACCGATATAGACCTTGCGTTCTGTGGCGTTCGAGCCATAGTTCTTATTCCACTCGCCCATGAGTTGCCCCTGGTAATAGCCATCCCAGAAGCCGCGGTTGAAGACTGTTGCCAGGCGCTCGTCCCAGGCATCCTTCCTGTCATCGGTAAAGGTACCGTCGAGAACGGCCTGGATGGCCTCCTTATAACACTTGACGACGGTATAGACATACTCAGGGCCTCGCGCGCGACCTTCTATTTTAAATACGCGCACGCCCGCGCGCATCATCTGATCGATAAAGCGGACGGTCTTCAGGTCCTTGGGCGACATGATATACTTATTGTCGATAGCCAACTGATAGCCGGTCTCATTATCGGTAGCAGTATAGCTGCGACGGCAGATCTGGATACACTCACCACGGTTGGCAGAGCGGTTAGCCGCATGCAGACTCATATAGCACTTGCCACTGATGGCCATACAGAGGGCACCGTGACAGAACATTTCGATGCGGATTTGTTGACCAGAGGGGCCGCAGATGTGCTCGGCCTCTACCTGACGGTAGATCTCGGCCACCTGCTCCATATTGAGTTCGCGTGCCAGCACGACAACATCGGCAAACTGTGCATAGAAGCGCAGCGCCTCAATATTCGAGATGTTGAGTTGTGTGGAAAGATGCACCTCCTGCCCTACATGGTTACAATAGGTCATCACCGCCACATCCGAGGCGATGACGGCAGAGATGCCCGCCTGCTTGGCAGCATCGATAATCTCGTGCATCAGGGGGATGTCCTCACCATAGATAATGGTGTTGACGGTCAGATAGCTCTTGATACCATGCTCACGGCAGGTCTGCGCCATCTGCTTCAAGTCGTCGATGGTGAACGTCGAGGCAGAATGTGCCCGCATGTTCAGCTTCTCGATGCCGAAATAGATGCTATCAGCCCCTGCCTGAATAGCCGCTGCAAGCGATTCAGGCGAGCCTA
This sequence comes from uncultured Prevotella sp., assembly GCA_900315035.1. GTDB lineage: Bacteria > Bacteroidota > Bacteroidia > Bacteroidales > Bacteroidaceae > Prevotella. Next base: position 22,147 of record OMXO01000038.1, on the reverse strand, counting down.
CAGGCGCCATAATCTCAAAATCTTCTAACTTCATGGCTGCAAATTTACAAAAATATTATGAATTAGCCACGATTATTTAAAGAATATTTCGTATCTTTGCCAGCAGAAACCTCAAAAACAAACATCAATGAATCTAAGATACTGGCTTTCGATGCTAGCACTCGCCATCGCAACATCGGCTGATGCGCAGGCAGTTGGCAATGACTCGACAACGGTAAGAATCGGTTACTCGAAAGGCAACGCCATCACCTTGGCAGGTGCCATCGACCAGTTAACAGAGGCCCGCATGAACAAGGGTCTGATCACCTCCTCGCTCGATGCACTGAGCGGACAGGCCGCCGGTGTGCAGGTGACGCCCATAGGCAACCAAGAGGCAATGGTGTCAGCTGTGCGCGTGAGAGGTATCACCTCGCTGACAGGTAAGAACGACCCACTTGTTATCATCGACGGTGTGACGGCCGATATTTCCATCCTCTCAACCATCTATCCCGCTGACATCGAGAGCTTTACCATTCTGAAAGATGCCTCAGAGACAGCTCAGTATGGCTCGCGTGGTGCAGCTGGTGTTATCGAGGTAGCCACGAAGAAAGGTAAGAGCCAGCCCTTCCATATCTCCTACGACGGCAGCATCGGCTTCGAGTCAGTTTACAAGCGCATGGAGATGCTCGACGCCAACGAGTTCAGACAGGTGAACCAGCAATACGGCAAAAGTTATATGGATTTGGGCTATGACACGAACTTCAACAAGGAGATCGAGCGCACAGGATTCGTACAGAACCACCATGTGGCCTTTGGTGGTGGTACAGAGACAGCCAACTACCGTGCATCGGTGGGTATGATGGAGCACGAGACGGTCATCAAGACTCAGGGTAACCGCAACCTGATAGCCAAACTCGATATCACCCAGGTGGCCTTCGACAATCACCTGACGGTGGATCTCGGCATGGTAGGATCGCTGCAGAAAATCAACTATCTGCCATTCATGCAGAAACTGATCTACTCGGCAGCGACCTTCAACCCCACCTTCCCTGCCACGAAGAATGCGGAAGGAAAATACGACCAGGTGACCGAGGCGAGTTGGATTAGCAACCCCATGGCGTTGCTAGATATGGACAATAATGAAGACAACGGGCACTTCAACGTACACATGAAGGCGAATATCATCCTGTCGAAGAACTTCACTTTCCGCGCCTTCGGCTCCTACTCCTATAATTCAGTTGACAACAATCACTACTATCCCATGAGTGTGTGGAGCAAAGGTGAGGCTTATCGCGGACACCAAAAAAACGAGAACCTGCGCGGCAACCTCTCACTGACCTATAGCCTGGATACCAAAAACTCGTCGCTGAACCTCATGGTCCTCGCCGAGGCAGAGAAGGCGCGCTCTACAGGATTCTTTACCACGACCACGGGATTCTCGACCGATGCCTTCTCCTACAACAAACTGTCGGCAGGAGCCAACCGCCCCTCCGACGGCACCGACTCTTATTATAACGAATCTCACATGGAGTCGTTCCTGCTGCGTGCCCAGTACACGTTCTTCAACCGCTACACCCTGACAGCCAATGCCCGTGGCGATGCCTCGTCGAAGTTCGGTAAGAATCATCGCTGGGGTTTCTTCCCCTCTATCAGTGGTGCATGGGTCATCAGCAAAGAACCTTGGATGAAGAAGCTCGACTTCATCACCAACGCCAAGCTGCGTGTCGGCTACGGACTCTCAGGAAGCCAGGCCGGTATCGACTCCTACAACTCGATGCAGACCCTGCAGCCTAATGGTATCGTGCCCTACAACGGCTCTATCGCCACCACGCTCGGCATCATCCGTAACGCCAACCCTGACCTGAAATGGGAGGTGAAGAAGACCTTCAACATCGGTTTCGACCTTACCATGTGGACAAACCGTCTGGCACTGACCTTCGACTATTACAGGTCGAAGACCGAAGATATGCTCTACTTGTATAACGTGCCCGTACCGCCGTTTACCTACAACAAACTGCTCGCCAACCTCGGTTCGATGCAGAACAGCGGTGTAGAGATAGGCTTCGGCATCACCCCGCTGCGCACCAAGGATTTGGAACTGAGTTTCAACATGAACTGGGCATTCCAGCGCTCTAAGCTACTCTCACTCAACGGATGGTATAACGATGAATACCTGACAGCCCCGCAGTCGCAGACCATCTCTGCCCTCTGGGGAGCAGGCTTCCACGGCCCTGCCGGCATCGTCAAACAGATTGTAGGCGAACAAATCGGCGTGTTCAAACTCCCCCATTGTAATGGTTTGAAGACCCTCGAGAACGGCACCAAATACTATGACGTTACAGAGGATAGTTACATCTGCGGACAGGCCATGCCTAAGGCCACTATGGGTTCGAACATCGCCCTCCGCTATCATAACTGCGACGTGACACTCCACCTGAGCGGCGCCTTCGGACATCAGATCTATAACGGCACGGCACTCACTTACTCGAACTCGCTGTCGCTGCCCAACTATAACATGATGAAGGGCGCACCCGAAAAGAAACTCATCTCACAGATTATCAGCGACTACTGGCTCGAAGACGGCGACTACCTGAACTTCGACTATGTCACCGTAGGCTGGAACGTACCGCTGCGCTCAAAATACGTGCAGGGACTCCGGCTCTCCGTCTCCATCAACAATCTGGCTACCATCACAGGTTACAGCGGCCTTACACCAATGATCAACTCCAGCGTCGTCAACGGCACACTCGGCATCGACGACAAGAATGTATTACCCGTCTATCGCTCATACACCATGGGCGTCAGCATTAAATTCTAAACAATATGAGAAAGCGCATCTTACCCCTATACCTCATCACCCTCCTGCTGGTTGGGTGCAATCTTGATGAGCATCCACGCGACCAGATACCCGAGGAGCAGGCCTATACCAATGCCCATGACCTCTTCATGAACACAGTGGCCACCTTATATAATTATATCGGTGGCAATACCGACGGACAAGGACTGCAAGGCACCGGTCGCGGTGTCTATGACCTGCAGACCTTCTCGTCTGACGAGGCCATGCTGCCCATCCGTGGCGGTGACTGGTATGACGGCGGCATGTGGGAAACCATGTATATGCACTCATGGGACGATGGACTTGAACTTCACAATAATGCCTGGCTCTATCTCTATAAGGTGATTAACCTCTGCAACCACTCGCTCGAAGAACTCGAACACCATCAGAATATGCTGACGAAAATGCAGTACACTGAATATAATGCAGAGGTGCGCGCCCTGAGAGCCATCTACTACTGGTACCTGCTCGACCTCTTCGCCCGCGTGCCCATCATTACCACCAGCCAGGCCTCGATGAGATACGTGCAGCAGTCGAACCGCACTCAGGTGTTCAGGTTTGTCATCGATGAACTGCTGAAGGTCTGTGATCACCTCATGCCCGACAACAGTGTTAAGCCCGGTGACTACTATGGCAGAGTCACGAGGCCTGTTGCCCTCTTCGTGCTGGCTAAACTGATGCTCAACGCAGAGGTATATCTCGACGACGACTGGACCGACAAGGAGCGCCCAGACGGCTCGCAGATACGATTCCAGATCGACAACCAGACGATGAACGCCTGGGAGGCTACCATCTACTACTGCGAGGAAATTAAACGCTACGGCTTCCTGCTCGAGAAGTCGCTCATTACCAATTTCATGGTGCGCAACGAGCAGTCGAACGAGAACATCTGGGTAATCCCTATGGATAAAGACCTCTACCGTACCCAGAATTGCAACATGTTACGCTCACTACATTACAGACATGCAGCAGCCTATGGTTTTACGGGCGAGAACGGCACGAGTGCCACCAAGCGCGTGCTCGAAATCTTCGACTACAATACGGATCAAGAAGACAACCGATTCAAGTTCTTCTACTGGGCTGGCGTGGTGGAAGACCTCGACGGCAACCCCATACTCGACCGCACAGGAAAGCCACTCGTCTATTATCCTGACAAGGTGGCGAAAGACCTCAGCAACAGCCCGTTTGTAGAGACAGCAGGCGCCAGAATGCAGAAATACACCATCGACAAGAACGGCACGAAAGACGGCAAACTGACCGACAACGACATCGTGCTGTTCCGCCTGGCCGATGTCTATCTGATGGAGGCCGAGGCCAAGTTCCGCAACGGCGAGGGCGGACAGGATGAATACAATGCCATTCGCGATCGTGCAAACATGCCCAGACGTCCCATCTCGCTGCAGAACCTGCTCGACGAGCGACTGTTGGAACTCTGCTGGGAGGGATGGCGCCGACAAGACCTCATCCGTTTCGGACAGTTTAAGAGTCTCTATGAGGGAGAAGACATCGAGCCCGTCATCGATGAGTCCGACGGCCATACCACCGTATTCCCCATTCCCGGTGACATCCTGAAACTGAACGAGAACCTGACCCAGAACCCCGGCTACTGATGCGACAGTTCGCCTTTTTGGCCATCGCCCTGCTCCTGGCAGGCTGTACCAAGCACGAACTGCCCCGCTATACCCATGAGGTGATGAACCGCATGACGCCTATCAAAAACCAGGGGGATAGCGAGACGTGTTGGATCTATGCCATGCTGGCTGCTATTGAGACGGAGCACCTCGCCTGGGGCGACTCCGTCAATCTCTCACCCTATTTTATCGAGAAGATGCTTGAGCAGGAGCGTGCCTGCCCAGAGTCCAAGCGAGGCATGGGCGCCACCCTCATCCGGCTCATCCAGAAATACGGCATCGTGGGCTACAGCGCCATGCACTCTGCCGATACGCCTCCGCCCCGCTGGGTGTTCATGCTCGGCGCTACCTACACCACTCAGGAGTTTGCCCGTAGCGTCTGTGCCCCTCACGAGTATCTGGCACTGACGAGCGACGACCGCCAGCCCTATTACCAGGCCGTAGATATCGACGTGCCCGACAACTGGCTTAACGACCGTTTCTATAATATCCCCATCGACTCACTGCTGGCCAAGACCGAGCGCGCCGTGCGCCGTCATCACGGTGTCTGCTGGGAGAGTAAGGAACATGCCATGGCCATCGTAGGCATTGCCCACGACGATCATCACCAACCCTATTTCATCATGAAAAATTCATGGGGTACCGACCGTCCCTATGGCGGTCTTGCCTATCTGTCGTTCGATGACTTCCGCAAGAAAACCCTCGCCGTCGAGATGACAAAAAAGGCGTATCACAACTGATACGCCTCTATTTTTACTCTTTACTTTTTTACCTTTACTTATTCAGTTTCCAGGTGACACCATCTTTCGTGTCCTTCACCTCGAAACCGGCAGCAGCCAGTTCGTCACGAATCTTGTCGCTGGTAGCCCAGTCTTTATCCGCCTTGGCCTTGGCGCGCAACTCAAGCACCATATCGACCACCTTTCCAAACGCCTCCTCACGAGCCTCGTTAGCACCTCCGGCAGTGTTGTTAGCCGATAGTCCGAGAATATCCTCCGTAAAGAGATGCATCGTCTCCTTCAATTCCTTCAGACAATCGGCACAGATTGTCGCCTGATGGTCAATAAGTTTGTTCACGACGGTGCAGGCCTCAAAGAGGCTGCTGATCACCTGCGGTGTGGCAAAATCATCGTTCATCGCATCGTAACACTTCTGTCTCAGACTCTTCACCACCTTCTCTGTTTCCGGATCACACTTGTCAGCCACCTGAATGCGATCCAGGTCGGCCAACCCGTTCATCAGTTTCTCCAGCCCCTTCTCGGCAGCCTGCAGCGCCTCATTCGAAAAATCCACCGTGCCGCGATAGTGGGCAGAGAGGATAAAGAATCTGATGGTCATAGGCGAGTAAGCCTTCTCGAGCTTCTCATGGTTGCCCGTAAAGAACTGCTCCAGCGTGATGAAGTTACCCAGCGACTTACCCATCTTCTGTCCGTTGATGGTAATCATATTGTTGTGCATCCAATATTTCACGGCCTGATGCCCCATCGAAGCAGTAGCCTGAGCTATCTCACACTCATGGTGCGGGAAAACAAGGTCCATGCCGCCACCGTGGATATCAAACTCCTCGCCCAGATACTTGCGTCCCATCGCCGTACACTCACAGTGCCAACCGGGGAATCCGTCGCTCCAAGGTGAAGGCCATCGCATAATGTGTTCAGGCTGCGCTTTCTTCCACAAGGCAAAGTCGGCCTGGTTATGCTTCTCTCCCACCCCGTCGAGTTCGCGCGAGGCGTCCTTGATGTTCTCCAGCGAGCGCCCTGAGAGGATACCATACTGATATTTCTTGTTGTAAGCCTCAATATCGAAATAGATAGAGCCGTTACTCTCGTAGGCAAATCCGTTGTCGAGGATCTGCTGCACCAACTGCTGCTGCTCGATAATATGACCAGTGGCATGCGGCTCAATCGAAGGGCGCAACACGCCCAACGCATCCATCGCCTGATGATAGCGGTTCGTGTAATACTGTGCTATCTCCATCGGCTCCAGCTGCTCCAGCCGTGCCTTCTTGGCAATCTTGTCCTCACCCTCGTCGGCATCATGCTCCAGATGGCCCACGTCAGTGATGTTACGTACATAGCGAACCTTATAGCCCAAGTGCTTCAGATAGCGGAACACGAGGTCGAAGGTAATGGCTGGACGGGCATGTCCAAGATGGGGGTCACCATAGACGGTTGGCCCACACACATACATACCCACATTGGGGGCATGAAGGGGCTCGAAACGCTCCTTCTGACGCGTCAGCGTATTATAAATGACTAATTTCGATTCCATACATTCTAATATTTTTGGCTGCAAAGATACATATTTTCGATTAAAAACACGCACTTTACAGCCAAAAACTATCATTTGATAATCATTGTCGGGGCTAAAACTTGTCTTAATTTTGGTCTGGTCCGATATATGCGGGCTTGAAGCCTCCCCAGTCGATGGTGACGCGCTGAAGCATCTGCCCCGCATCGATTGCACGGAAAGTAATGGTATGCTGACGCTTCGGCTTGATGGTGAAACGCAGACGGCAAGGGGCGCCGTTACGCATCACCTGGTCTTTCCATGTACGACCGTATTCTACGAACTTATTCTCGAAGACCTGCGGTTCACCCCCGTCAATACTGACCTCTACGCGATTGCTCTTGCCTGCATAGAGAGGCCAGAAAGGCACGGTATAGAATAGCACCTCGACCTTATCGGTCTTGGGCGCGGAGAAACGGTAGGTTGCCTCACCCAGCTGCATCACCTGCCAGTCGTAGCCAAGTCCGGAGATCAGTTGGGCATCAGGACTCTTGCGGGTATAATTGGCCAGATTGATGACCTGGAAACCTTCGGATAACGTCGGCGCTGGAGTCAGATCGACAGGTGTCTCGCCTGCCCCCTCGGTATAAGTCACCTGGGGTTTCTGATAGTAGAGCGCCGTATTGGTAAAACTGGTTGACAGTGCCATCATACCCCGCCATTTACCGTCGAGCAGCTCGTTATAACGCAGGTTCAGGGCGTTGATGCTGTCGTAGGCCAGTTCCATCTGGCGCGCAGCCCAGTTGGCCTCTGCCTGACGGCCTTGTGCGAGGAGTTCATGGTTCAGTTGTGCCATGAGGAACTTACGGTTCATCTGATAAGCCCCCTGTACGGACATCTGCACCATCTCGAACCATGCAGGCTTAAGGTCTGTCGGCAGACCATTCCCTATCTGCTCTGCCTCATCGCTGATGCGCTGATAGTCGGCCAGACGCTGCTGGGCTTCGGCATAGTTCGTAAACGAGTATTCGGTATCCTTAAGACCTGTATGGGCCATGTCGTCCCATTGGTATTCGAAGCCCATGAACTCGGGTTTGCGACTCCAGGCAAGCCGATAATAGGTGTCGAGCAGTGACTGGACATCAGCACCGAAAACGGTGGCGAGGAATGCCGACTGGTGGCGATTGACGTTTTCGAAATTGAAGGCGCCGACGTTCCAGGCCATATCCATGAAGGTCTGGATACCCAATTCCATCGGTTTGATGTCGCCCACATTCAGGAGCCAATAACGGTCGGCTCCGTTGTCGTAGGCCTTCTTAAGCTCCTCGTACATCAGCACGGGCGGCGTAGTGTTAAGCCACAGGTAATCATGGGGTGCGCCCAAATAGGAAAGGTGATAATAGACACCCGCTCTACCCGAACGCTTTTGCTCCTCAGGATTCGATACGCGCTTCATGTAGCCATAGTTATCATCGACCCATACGAGCGTGATATCATCGGGCACCTGAAGACCGTTCTCATAGATGGCCATCGTTTCCTTGTATGGCACAAATATCTGGGGGATGGCTGTGGCGGACTTGCCTATATGCTTCTCGAGCAACTGGCGCTGCTCTTCCATCACCTTCGTAATCAGTGGCACGCGTTCCTCCATCGGCAGATGGCCTCGCAGCCCCTCATCGTGCAGGCCACGCATGGCGGTGGTATAGATATTCTCATAGCGAGAAGCCTCAGCGAGACGATCGTCCCACTTCTTCAGGATCGTCGCGCGGTTGGTCTTGTAGTTCCATTCACCATCACGGCTCTCATCCCACTCCGACAAGGCGGCATTATTCAACAATAACGGTTCGCAATGAGAGGTTGTAATGATGATGCCGAAGGAATCGGCTACAGCCATGCTCTCCTTATGACTATAGAAGGCACCCGTGCAACTATGCATGGCTGGAGCCAGCATGTTGGCCTTCAGGCGCAACAGCAGTTCGCAAACCTTGGCATAGGTCTTAGGGCCTATGTCGCCCAACTCACGTTCGAAATTGGTAGAAGCCCAAGGCATCAGCCCCCAGTCTTCGTCGTTGATGAAGACACCACGATACTTGACAGAAGGCTCTCCCGACACGAAATAGTCGCAATCAACAGTGGCCTCTGGATTTTGTCGCACAGGGACATCGGCCCACCAATACCATGGAGAGACCCCGATACGCTGCGACACATCATAGATGCCATAGATGGTGCCTCGCATATCGCTGCCGGCTATCACCAGACGAGGCTGAGCCTCGGCGGTAACGGTGATGACGTAATTCTCCCAGCGCCCTTCCAAGTCGGATGCCTTCAGCAGCCCCTTGGCAATCAAGTCTGAGATCAACTGGCTCTGACCATAGGTGCCTACGACGATCTGGCGGTCGGTAGGTTCTCCTACACCTGCCACGAGGGCAATATCATGTCGCAAGTCGCCGATGGCACGTACCACCTGATAGGGCTCACTGGCATCATAGCTGATGCCGGCGTTCCTGACCATGAAACTTCTGCCCTGCAGACATAAAGGAAAGAGTGAGAGCAGTAAAAATAGCGTGCGCCAGGTTATCCTCCGGATTTCTGTGCAAAGATAATTCTGTTCCCTCATATTTAAAATTTATGGTTTCGGTTTAAAAAAAGCCCAGACTTTCTCAAGCCCAGGCTTCTTTGATCACAATCTTAAATTCACTAACTAACTATTAACTAACCTATAGTATTAATACCCAGGGTTCTGCTCCAGCTTCGCATCCTTGTTGGCCTGAATGGCTGACAGGGGAACTGGCAACAGATCGAAGTGAGCATCATAGTCTTTACCATCTGCACTATGTGCAGCACTGAAGTATGGATTATACTTCTTGATGCGTTCAGCAAGTTTGCCAACACGAGACAGCGTCAAACGGCGCTTCTCCTCACAGGTAAGCTCACGGAGACGCTCATCGAGCACATAGTCGAGATCGACCTCTTCGGCAGTACATGGAGCAGCCTTGGCACGAGCATGAAGCACGTTGATGTCAGCAGCAGCCTCAGCATTCTTACCCAACTTGACATAAGCCTCAGCACGCAGCAGGTAAGCCTCGGCCAGACGGAAGAAGTACTGGTCGGTATAGGTCTTACCACCTGTACCAGCGAGCTGGTAGGTCGATTTGTTCTGATACTGTGCATCAGGATGATGGAACGGTGTGGTCATCTTCGTAGAGTAGCCGCACATGAAACGGTTCGGGAGCTGAGTGGTAGCATTGACACCACCTCCGAAACCAGTCTCCATCGACCAGCCTGCAGGCAACTTGGTATTCTCGAGGTCGAAGTATCCGTCGGGCATAGCAGCCTTCAGCTCAGGATTCTCGTCGAGCACGTTGGCACGATGAACCTTGAAGCGGCGAGGCCAGTTATACTCTGAGTTACGCATATCATTGAAGTCCTTAGCCCAGATCTCGTTATAGAGGTGGTTAACGGCATAGTGGGTACCGATACCACGGCCACCAGTCATGTCGCCGATAGGCCAGTTGAAGAGCTGGAGTCGAGTGCCGTCGGGCTTGATAATCTGGAACTTGTCAACCTGAGGAGCAAAGAAGCGCTCACCCCAGAAGCTACCTGGATTCCAGAAGAAGTGGCTCGTGTTGTTACCACCACCCTCAACATTGGTCTCGAACTGGATTACCCATACACCCTCGGTATTGCCAGAGGCACGGTTCTGGTTGTTCGGACGGAACAGATCGTAGAACACGTCACCATCTTCCTTAGCCTGTGAGCCGAAACGCTCAGTCATCAGAGCCAGATTCGGGTTGTTAATGACAGCCGAAGCAGCGCTGGCAGCCTTATCGTTGGCACCTGTAGCCAGATAGACCTCAGACAGCAGCATGTTAGCAGCTGGCTTGCTGATCTCACCATCTTTGACGGCATTGATTTCAGGCAGATTGGCAACGGCGAACTCCAGATCCTGTACGACCTGAGCCAGCACATTCTCTTTCGTATCACGAGTATAGTCGGTCTTCGGAGAAGTTACCTCCTCAATCTGAAGGGGCACACCACCATAGAGATAAGCAAGTGTACGATAGCCTAAGGCACGGAAGAAACGGCCTTTAGCCTCGAACTCCTTCTTCTGGGCATCAGTCAGACCGGTAGCAGTTGCCACACGGCTGATGACGGTATTGGCCTGTGCGATGAGCTTATAGTTCTCATCCCAGTAGAACTTGGCGATACCACCCGAGGGAGAGAGGTCGGCAGTAACGTTTGACTGCAGCGGGTCGGCAGTGATCCACATATCAGCGAACTTCGAGAGGTCGGTTGTGCGGTCGTAAGTCGTATAGAACTCCTCACGAGTCAGGAAATAGAGCTCGGTGACAGCAGCATCGAAGTCTGCCTTCGTATTATATGAGTTAGATGCAGAGTTGAAGTCGAGGGCCCTTTCCTCAAGGAACTTGTCTTCGTTACATCCAGTCAGCACCAAGGCTGATAAAACGGTGAATAAAATTATCTTTTTCATGTGTAATGGCAATTAAAGATTGATATTGATACCAAATGTTACACTCTTCATAACCGGACGGTTGTCATAGCAGCTACCCGTCATACGGTTCTGACCATTAATGTCCTGATAGGTCATGTTAGGCTCTGGGTCCCAGCCATGCCAGCCAGTGATGGTCAGCAGGTTCTTGCAGCTTACATAGAGGTTGATGCCGTCGATGCCGATGTAGTTCATCCACTGCTTAGGCAGATCGTAAGCGAGGGTGATATCCTGGAGACGCAGGAACGAACGGTTCTCGTAGCGATAAGGATTGATGGCGGGGTTGGCATTGTAGAGTGCGTAGATACCACCTGGGTTAGAAGGTGTCCAGAAGTTATCGACCTGCTCTGTCAGGCGGTTGTGACGCAGGGTGTTATCATTGACGAGCTCAGCGAATGAGTTCTTACCCTGGAAGCTCTTGCTACCACCGAGAACGGCGTTGAGGAAGAAGCTCAGTGTGAAGTTCTTGTACTTGAAGCTGTTCAGCAAGCCCATGCGAACAGAAGGATCAGCCTTACCGATGATACTGCGGTCGTTCTCGTCGATCTTACCATCGTTGTTGATATCTACCACGCGGTAGTTACCAGGATGGAAGCCTTCGGGAATGTTGTCGCCTACCTGCCAGATACCATCGACTGTATAGTCATAGATAGCTGAGAGCGACTCACCGATGAACAGGGAAGATGAAGTAAGGTCGTCTTCCTTACCGTCGCCGTTGGTGTCGAGACCTGACAACTTGTTGATCTTATTGCTGTTCGTAGAGAGGTTGAACATAGAGGTCCACTCGAAATCCTTGGTCTGGATGTTACGAGAGTTGATGGTGATTTCGAAACCGTTATTCTGGATCTCACCGACATTCGACATGATAGAGTTGAAACCAGTGATTGAAGGAATCTGCACAGCGTAGAGCAGGTCCTTGGTCTTAGTGGTATAATACTCGATATTACCAGTAATGCGGCTGTCGAAGAGAGCGAAGTCGAGACCGAAGTTGAAACCAGAGGTCTTCTCCCACTTCAGGTTATTGTTCTCCATAGAAGCCAGCTCCTGACGCATTGATCCAGAGACACCGTCGCCAAAGATATAGCCGATAGAAGAGTTGACGCGAGCCAGTGAAGAGTAGCGTGAAGTCTGGTTACCACTCATACCCCAACCAGCGCGGAGTTTCAGATAGTTGATCTGAGGAACCTTGAACCACTCCTCGTTAGAGATGACCCAACCGAGAGCGACTGATGGGAACACAGCCGACTTGTTGTTTGAAGAGAAACCAGAGTAACCATCTCGACGTACAGTAGCTGTTACCAGATAACGACCATCGTAAGAATAGTTCACACGAGCCATCTGATAGAGCAGTGTCTCCAGCCAAGCGTCAGAGTTAGTGGTCTGCGTTGAAGCAAGCTCCAGTGAATTGTAACCCAGTGTCATACGTGGGAAGAGCTTAGCGTCAGCAGCGGTATAGCTATACTTACGGCGTGATGCACCATAGACGAGCGTAGCGCCTACTGAGTGCTTGCCGAAGTCGTTGGTATAGTTCAGAATGTTATCAAGTGTAAAGTCATAATAGGTACCGTGGTGCTTGTATGCCTGACCGTTGCTGTTCTCAGCAAACTCGCTGGCGTAGTGGTGCTCACTGATGCGGTAGTTGTTACCGAAGTTGATGCGGTAGGTCAGACCCTTCAGAGGCAGCTGCACCTCACCATAGACATTAGCAAAGAATGAGTTCGTACGATCATAGTCGTCCACAAGTGAGCCATGATATGGGTTCTCACGTGCGTCGTGGGCGGGATAGTGGTTCATGTTACCATTCTCATCATAAGGCTGAGTCAGCGGGCTGCACTCAATGAGGAAGGGGAGATAGGTCTCCTGACCATCGCGATTCTCAAATGAACCGAAAGCCTGGATACCAGCCTTCAACCATTTCACAGGCTGGATGTCGAGGTTCACGCGGATAGAGTTACGCCTGTACTCATCGTTGAGCAGATAGTTCTTCTGCTGGGTGTTGCCCAATGAGATCAGATATGACATAGCGTCGCTACCACCTGATACGTTCAGCTTGTTCTCCCAGATAGAACCATTGCGGGTGAAGTCGTCCCACCAGTTGTAGTCACCGGGGATGATGTTACCCTGATCATCGGTCATCCAGGCATCCGGCATACGCTCAGAGAGCTTGAAGTTAGGATCCTGCTGAGTGTAGCCCGACTCCTTGGTCTTAGAGAACTGCCACAGACACTCGTTATCGAAGTTGAGCATCTCGTTACGGTTCATCGTGTGCATCTTATTAGTAGGTGTCTGGATGCTGTAGCTACTTGAGAAGTTCACCTTGGCCTTGCCCTTGACACCCTTCTTTGAAGTGATGAGCAGCACACCATTGGCAGCCTGAGCACCATAAACGGCTGTTGCAGAAGCATCCTTCAAGACGTCAACGCTCTCGATATCGGCAGGGTTGATACTTGAAAGACTACCTGTATAGATAATACCGTCGAGGATGATCAGCACGCTGGTGCTACCAGAGATGGTGTTGGCACCACGGATAGAGATTTCGGGGTTACCACCTGCTGAGCTGGCCTGACCGACGTTAAGTCCTGGCACCGTACCCTGCAGCGACTGCAGCAGGTTGGTGTTGGGGCTCTTCTCGAAGGCCTGGATATTTGCGCGGGTCACAGCACCTGTGACGTCGCTCTTTCTCATTGTACCATAACCTACGACCACCACTTCGTCGAGCAGTTTCTGGTCGGCCTGCAGTGTTACCTCCACGAAGCTCTTACCCTTCGTCTGCACTGTCTGGGTCAGATAACCCACATAAGAGACGCTGATGGCATCCTTCGTCACGTTCTTCAGTTCGAAGTTACCATCGAAATCGGTCACAGTCGCATTCTGTGTTCCGACTTCCCTTACCGTAGCACCGATGACGGGTTCGCCGGCATCGTCCTTCACATTACCTTTGACGATGCTTTGAGCCGACAGCATGGCGGGGCATGCCATCAAGACGATAAGCATCATCAGGATCCGATTCAATACTTTTTTCTTTTCCATAAATAGTTTAATTAGTTATAGATAATCAGAAATCTGCTGCAAAGATAGACCTTCTTTTGGTTTTTGTTGCAGGAAAATTGTTGCAGGGATATGCGATTATCGTTCAAATAAAAGAAAATCGGCATTTTGCAACAAAATCGCAAAACACCGATACATTATCACATATTGTCGCTTCTGTCAACTCTTATGTGTCTCCGCATATTCGGAGGGTGACATGCCGAAATGAGACTTAAATGCGATAGAGAAATGAGCCTGATCCACATAACCAACCTTGTCGGCTACCTGTGAGATGTTTACCTTTCCTTCCCTCAGCAGACGGGCAGCCTGTTCCATACGCAGGTTACGGAGGAACTTACCCGACGAGATACCAGTAATCTCCTTCATCTTGCGATGCAGTTGTGCTCGGCTGATACCTACGTCACTGGCCAGCGCATCAATATTGTAGTCGGGATCCGACATGTTGGTGTTCACTGACCGCATCACGCGCTCCATCAGCGCATCGTCGTTTCCTTTCACCTCAATATTCTCTACACGTTTCTCCTGATCAACGGCTCCACTGAACTTACCGCGCAGACGGCGCAAGTTGTCGATAAGGTTGTCGATCTGGATGTGCAGTTCCTCCATATTGAAGGGCTTGGCGATATAAGCATCGGCTCCCGACTTCAGTCCCTCGAGCTTGTGTTCCACCTCGGCCTTCGAGGTCAGCATGATCACGGGTATCTGGGATATCTGCGGGTTGTCCTTGATACGTTTCAGCATCGTGATACCGTCCATCTCGGGCATCATCACGTCGCTGATCACGAGGTCATACTCCTGCGTCAGCAGCGCCTTCAGACCTTCCTTGCCGTTCGGGCGGTGGTCGAACTTATAATGACTGCCCAGCTCACTGGTGATATAGTCGGCTATCTCATGATCGTCATCGACAATCAGGATACGGAACTGTTTGAACTGCTGCTTGGCACCATTACCAGCCGAAAGCACCTCTTTGGCGGGTGCCTCTGTGATAATCTGTTCTGGCTTCAGGTGGGCATTGCCTCTGGGGATGGTGACCGTGAAGCAGGCACCCTGCACACCGTCTTTCCTGTTCTGCGCCTTGATCTGTCCCTTGTGCAGCTGGGTGATCGAACGGCAGAGGTTCAATCCGATACCCGTTCCCTGCATGCCCAGATCGTCGGAGCTGCGCCCCTGATAGAATCTGTCGAACAGGTGCTCGGTCTCTTCGTCCTTGAGCCCTACGCCGTTATCCATCACCTGAATCTCCACCTCTTTCTCCGTCTCGTAGAGCATCACTTTCACCTCACCACCGTCGAAAGTGTATTTGAAGGCATTCGAGAGCAGGTTGGATACCACCTTGTCGAAATTAATCCTGTCAACCCATGCCAGCACGTGGTCCTTCTCGTGTTCAAAGGTGAACGTGATGTTCCGCTGACTGGCGTTATACTGGTAGAGTTTACAGATACCACTGATAAAGTCCACCATGTTCGTCTCCCTGCAGTGCAGCTGCATCTGGTTCTTGTCGATACGCCGCTCGTCAAGTATCTGGTTAACCAGCAGCATCAGGCGCTGGGCATTACGGTCGATGGTCTCTACATAGACTTTCCCCTCACCCTCGCCTACCAGCGTCTTCAACTTAGCAAGCGGCCCCATAATCAGGGTCAGCGGCGAGCGGATATCATGGGTGGCATTGATGAGGAACTTCATCTTCTCCTCGTCCATGTGCTGACGGGCACTGCGCTTCAGCAGCAGACCTACGGCAGCGATGATACAGAGCGCCATCAGGAAATACAAGCTGTAGGCCCAACCCGAGCGATACCAGGGCGGCGACACCTTCAGTGTGATGGTCTTCGTCTCCGAATAGACACCAGCCGACAGGGCTCTCACCTCTATCTTATAGGTGCCTGGCTGCATATGGCTCAGTTGGATATTGTTCTGTCCCTCGGGCGTCTGGAGCCACTTGGCTTCGTTAATGCGGTATTCATAGACGATATTGCTAGGATTCACGAAGTCGAGCAACGAGAACTCCAGGGTGACGCTGTTGTCGAGATACGACACCTGATAATGATCGGTCTCGATGACAGGACCCTCCGCCACCAGTTTGTCGTTCGACTCTGTCAGTGTGTTCACAGGATTGCCAGCGATGAAGAACCCCGTCAGTTTCACGGGTGGCAGGTCTTTATGACTACCTGTCACCTGAGCAGCGTCAAACACGGTCAGCCCGTCGTTGTTGGCAAAATAGATCATATCATTGTCGGTATGCAGACCCACGCAGTTCACGTATTCCTTCATCGTCAGGCCATTGCCGCTCACGTGTCCCACGAACTGCTTCTTACGCTGGTCAAACTGCCAGATGCCCATCGAGGTGGCGCACCATATATCACCGTTATTGGCCTCTACGATATAGCCCACCACCTTGGTTGACAGCGCTTCTCCATAAGGGAAGCGTTCCGCCTGCTGGTCGCCTTGATGATACACAAACAGGCCCTGGTCGGTTCCAATCAGGATATCGCCCTTTTTCGTCTCACAGAGCGAATAGCACATTTTGCCGTCAAGCAGGTTATCCCAGCCATACGGCCGGAAAGTGTCTTTCTGCGGGTCATAGCACGACACACCAGCCGCAGTAGCCATCCATATGCAGCCCTTCCTGTCGGGCATCATCGCCTGTATCCAGTTATTGTGGAGTTGTCCTCTCACGTGGTCGGTCTGTGTCAAGAGGAAGTTCCTGAACGTATGGGTCTCTGGCGTATAGACACTCAGGCCGCGCGAATAGGTCGAGATAAAGAGCTGTCCGGTACCGGCATCGGTCATATCGTTCAATTTCTCACTCACGAACGACACATGGTGCTGCGACCTGCCTGTCAGCGGGTCGTAGGCATACAGCGACTCATTGTTGCCTATCCAGTAGCGGCCCTTCCGGTCGCGATACAGGAACTCAGCCGATGGGGGCGAAGCCGGGTGTGCCACCACGTGGCCGTTCTTGTCGAAGCCATAGACGCCATTGCCCTGTACCACCGTCCATATCATCCCCTGATCGCCTTCACAGACTGATGTCACCGTAGAACTGATGCGGTAACCCTGCGCAGAGAAACTCCACGACGAGAACTGAGGCTGTATTTTGGGAATCATCACCAGACCTTTTGACTGACAGCCCAGCCACAGGTTACCCTGACGGTCTTCACGGATGCACCATATCTTCGCCGTGTTCAGGTCGAAGCCGATCAGCCGGCACTCCACTCTCACCAGTCTGTTGCTGCCTTTTTCCAGCATGAAGAGACCGTCACCTCGCGTACCTATATATATACATCCGCTCTTACTCTGATACGCGCTGCTTATCACGACGTCGCTGCCGCCGAGAGCCGACATGTCGATATCAGCCTTGCCCATCTGTCCGTTCTGACAGCGGCTGATACCGTGCTGACTGATAATCAGAATGCCACTGTCCGTCTCAATTATCTTGATGACGATACCCTGTCCCTGGTTCAGGAAGAACTGGTGAACCCCCGCAGCGTCTTTCATCGTCACTTCCTCACCATAGCCGCACTTCCAGAAGCGCCCCTGGCTGTCTTCTATCATCTGGTTGAAATACCAGTTACCCGAACCCGTCGTATAGCCGTCGGGCACTTTCTTCAGCGAATCGCCGATCATCGAATAGAGACCGCGGCCCGAGGTACCCACAAGAAACTCGCCGTTCTTCCGTTGCAGGATAGGGTTCACACGCGGGGTGACACCTTCCGTAAACGGAATGTGCGAAAAGCGGTCGGTGGCATAGTTGTAACGCGAAAGTCCCAGACGCGTTCCTACCCACAACTGCCCCTTCTGGTCGCAGTAGAGGCTTGTCACGATATTGCTGGCCAGTGTCGTCGTGTCGGCAGGATTCGACAGGTAGGTCGTAAAGCGATAGCCGTCGAACTTGTTCAGTCCGTTTTCAGTGGCTATCCACACATAGCCATACTTATCCTGACAGATATCATTGATCAGACCGCTCGAAAAACGTTCCGAAGGCAGGAACTGTCCAGCCTGTCCTGAAGCCCTGAGCACCAGTAACAAACCAAATAGCAGATATGAGATTCGTCGCATAGTTATTCAAATTATGCGGCAAAGATACACAAAAATCCCTAGAAAACCATCGGTTTTTGTATCACAACCTTTGAAAAACGTATCAAAGGCAAAAAAAGAGGCACCCCGTTTGTGTGGAGTGCCTCTGCTTTTTATTTCACATATTCAGCGAAATCTGTCAGTTTCATGTCGCCCTTACGCGCCAGTGTATCGTGCATGGCGAAGGCTGCTGTCAGGTTATGGCGTGTCTGTCCCATCTTCGAGATCTTCAGGTAGTCCCAAAGCAACTGCTTGTAGTCGGGATGTGCACAGTTCTCGATGATTGTCTCAGCACGCTGTGCAGGGCTCTTGCCACGCAGGTCGGCCACACCCTGCTCCGTCACGATGATGTTCACGTCGTGCTCCGAGGAGTCCTGATGGCTGACGAAAGGTACGATCGACGAGATCACACCGCCCTTGGCCACCGATGGGCAAGTAAAGATCGAGAGGTAGGCATTGCGGATGAAGTCACCCGAGCCGCCGATACCGTTCATCATCTTCACACCGCTAATATGAGTAGAGTTCACGTTACCATAGAGATCGGCCTCGATGGCTGTATTGATGGCAATCACACCTAATCGGCGGATAATCTCAGGCGAGTTCGAGATCTCGCTCTGGCGCAGTGTCAGGTGCTGCTTCATGTAGTCCATATTGTTATAGACATCCATCAGGCACTCGTTCGACACAGTCAGCGAGCAGGCTGAAGCGTCCTTCACACGGCCGTTGAGCATCATCTCGATCACCGAGTTCTGAATCACCTCTGTATAGATATTGAAGTCGGGCACGTGCTTGTCGGCACCCAGGGCACCGAGGATAGCGTTAGCCGTCGAACCTACACCACTCTGCAGGGGCAGGAACTCCTTGGGGATACGTCCCTTGTGCATCTCCTCTACGAGGAACTCGGCTGTCAGGAATCCGATCTTATCCGTTACAGGGTCGCTGTCTTTGAAGGCGCGGGCCTCGTCGGGGATGTTACACTCCACGACACCTACCACCTTATCCTTGGGAATCGACACATAAGGCTTACCGATACGGTCGCCTACATGCTCGATGGGTATAGCCTTGCGGTAAGGAGGATCGAGCGGCTCATACACGTCATGGATGAACTTGGCGTTGGGGTTGTGGAACGAGTTCAGCTCCAGAATCACGTGCTTAGCCAGACGTGCAGCCGTCGGAGAGATACCGCCCGCAGCCGTCAGATACACATGATAGTCGTTGCCCACCTCCTCGATGTCGCACACCTCGAGGATAGCCCAATCCACGTCACCATAGAATCCGTAGCGCAACTCCTGTGCCATGTGGCTCAGGTGCAGGTCGTTGTAGGGAATCTCTCCCAGATTCACGTGCTTACGGAAGTCAGGGTTCGTCGTGTAAGGCGCACGGTAGAGGATAGCCTGCGCATTAGCCAGATCGCCATCGGTGCTCTGTCCAGTCGAGGCACCCGTGAAGATAGCCACCTTAAACTCGCGTCCAGCCTCGTGCTCAGCCACAGCGAGCTTGGCCAGTTCCTTTGTGGTTGCCTTAGCCACACCGGCAGGCGTAAATCCACTCATGGCGATATGATCACCATTCTTAATCAGTGCTGCAGCCTCTGCAGCAGTCAGTCGTGTATAAGCCATAATTCTGTTAAATTTGCAAATTTGCGTGCAAAGGTACAAATAAGCGAGCAAAAAACAAAATTTATTGGAAAATATTTCTCACCACTTACCTCTTACCACTCACCTCCCACCTCTCGCTACTTACCTCTTACAAATACGCCATCAACACATCCCACACAGCAATGATATGGCACACCGACCCCGCCAGCACGAAAAAGTGGAACACAGAGTGCATATATTTCGTCTTGTTCAGCGAATAGAATACCGCTCCCGTGATATAACTCACGCCCTCGGCGATAATCCAGATGAAAGCGGCAGCAGGCACCGAGTCGATTAGCGGCTTGAAGGCCACAAGCACACTCAGTCCCATCCCCACAAAGCAGAACGTCTCCAGATTAGAATGCTCCTTCAGTCTGATAAAACTGACGATTGTACCCGCCAGCGCACACGTCCAAACGAAGATAAAAAGGCTCCAGCCCCAGTAGCCCTGTTCGCGCAGTGCCACCAGTGTCAATGGTGAATACGAGCCAGCGATGTGCCAGTAGATAGCAGCATGATCCCATTTACGCAAACGCTCCTTCCACTTGGAGTGGTGCTTCATCGAGTGATAGAGCGTCGAGGCGGCATACGACCCCAGCATACCGAAGAGGTAGAGTATCACCCCCACCCTTGCCCAGTCGTTGTCGCTCTTGAAGCACCATACGAGGAAGATGATGCCAAACACCACCCCCAACAAGATGCCCCCGCCGTGCGACGAGGCGTTCCAGATCTCTTCCTTCCTTGTATATCTGATCATGGTTACAGTTTATGACGCTGCAAAGATATACAATTTATCCAAATAACACACTGCTTTCGCGTTTTTTTTCGCTCAAGTGTTAAAAATCATACTTATGCAGAAAAAATTCCGATTTTCTCTTGGAGGGAATCGGATATTTTCTCTATCTTTGCACCCGGAAACCAAAAACTTCATGAAAAAGTAACATTTACCAAATCGTTCGACAAATTATTTTGCACCGGCCGTAAAAAGGCTGGCGGGATCGTTTGCTCTTTGACATACTGGATCTAACTTGGACATCGCCTACAGGTTATGTCCAAAAAACACACTTGCGCCCTTTTCATAGGGCATACTAACACATTTGTTTTAATCCTTAATCTTTTTTATATGCAGAAAGATTTGAAAACACAGTCTGATGACGATTTTGAAAAAGTAGAAGGCGAGTTGCCCTTTCCGAAAGAGATGGACGATAGAGTGGCTCGACTCAAGCTAGGCAACAACCAGGAAAAGCACCCATGGATGGACGACATCGCTTCCGTTGACCTGAGTCTGATGTCTAATCCTGACCTTTATTCCGATGTGCCGATGAGGGTTACCCTGAAATGGAAGCTTGGCGCCTTCCACCATCCGCATCGTATCTCTTATCACTTCTATACCGCCGATTATTATCCTGTCTGCGAGGATCAACAGGAGGCGAAGATCAGAAACGGGCGAAACCGTCAGATGACACTCGACATCCTTTGCAACCAGATATGGATTCCGGGCAAGTACATTCTCATCATCCACGACGACATGGATTGTACGTCTGCCATGCGTATAGACTTCTCCCTCGACAAACGGCTTGTGGTTACCTTGGAATCCCGGAAGAGCCTCGGTACCATCTCGTTTGAGAATACGCTTGTATCCTGCCTCCAATGCGATAACGCGAACTGGACCGGTGTGTCGCACACACCAGGTGCTGCCCAGATGAGGCACCGTGCCATCCTCAGTACCCAGATGATGCTTTTCAACGAGTATCGTAAGGATGAGGGCATAGGAGAATTGAGATTCTGCAAGAATCTGCTGGTGGCGATGAACAATCCCACAGTAGATTTCCTAGGCAGGTTGGCGATGTTGATCGACTCCGACTACGGTTTCAGATACATCGACTGCGCCTCGCTCTATGACCTCTCCTGCAACAATCCCTACGAGCCGTTGGGCGAGAAGTTGGATGACACCAAAATGAAACTCCTTTGTCTGACGCGAATCCAGGAGTTGACAGCCCCCACTGGCAAGTTCATTCTCAGGAGAATCATCGACAAACTACGCCTCTCTAGCGGTCAGACGCTCATCTGGCTCTGCGGCACACGTCGTGAGATCGAAGAGCTCCTGAATGTCGCCCCCTCGCTGAAACAGTTCTTTCAGGCCGACAGTTGGGTTGAGCAACAGCCCAGCACGCCTTACGAACTCGTTCAGGCCTTCTTGACC
>OMXO01000078.1:380-15394 GCA_900315035.1 uncultured Prevotella sp. | reverse complement strand
TGGCACCTGCCATCTATTAAATCCGAATCTAAATTTTAAAGATTACTAAAAATATGGTTGTTGTAGGCCTTAACGGGTCTAAAATGACTGATTACTTTTTTTGATAGTTATCTAGCAAATGTCCCAAGGCCTGGGACAAATGTCAGATAGGGAGAAAAAAATCCCCTTTCGAAGAGGATATTTCAGAATTATTCCTTATCTTTGTAGCCTATATGAAACGAGCCCACCACATTTGTACACTGACACTATTGCTGGCCATCCTGTCCTCGACAGGTCTGGCTCAGGAGCAGTTACCCTATATAGATGACGGATTGTTAGACAGCACAAATATTGAGACGCTCGGACTAAAGCCTTCTCCTGCCGTAAAGACATTTACCATATTCTCACCTAAAGACGAGTCAATGCACTATGCCAACGGTGTAGTGATGACTGCTTTCAAGGGTGTACTCTTCTGCATGTGGCAGTGTTCCCTAAAAGACGAGGATGCCCCAGAAACATCTGTCGTCATGAGCAAGAGCACCGATGAAGGTCACACTTGGTCACAACCGATAGTGATTGCTGGAGCCAATGATAACAGCTACTGTACTTCTGGAGGTTGGATTACTACTACGGACACACTGACAGCATTCATCAACACATGGCCGAACCATTTAGAACCAACTGGTGGTTTCACTCGATACATGGTTACGACTGATGGTTGTAAATGGAGCAATCCAGAACCCGTCAGAATGTACAACGGACAACCAATGAACGGTATTATCGAGCAAGACCCCTACCCCACAGCCAGTGGTCGCATTATCGGTGCCGCACACTTCCAACCAGGACTACACATATCGCCCATCTATACCCATATACCAACAGGCCGCTATGGCTGGAAGCGTGCATGCTTCACTTTTCACGACAGGAATAAACAATCCCGAGAATTGGAGCCCAGCATCTACCAAAGACGTGATGGCACGCTAGTCATGTTATTCCGCGACCAGTCGAGCACTTTCCGCAAGATGGCATCCATTAGTAAAGACAATGGGAATACATGGTCAGAGCCTGCGGTTACAAATATTCCCGATGCAAGGGTCAAGCAAAGTGCTGGCAATCTGCCCGACGGTTCGGCCTACTTAGTAGGAAATCCAACAGGAGCCAAGCGTCGTTGGCCGTTGGTTGCTTTATTTAGCTGTGACGGTATCCATTTCGACCATGCTCTCCTGCTACGTGCTGGAGGAAAGAACTTACAGCCTCAGCGTTATCCGGGTAAAGCCAAGACGCTGGGCTACAACTATCCCAAATCAATGGTTCACAACAACAAGCTCTACATCGCTTATGCCACAAATAAGGAAGACGTTGAATGCACTGTGGTCGATTTGGAAGAACTAAAACAAATTTTGCCAACAAATTAGAAACTAAAAGATATGAGAAAACTATTACTGGCAACAATATTGGATGTATGCGCCATTATGATGCTAGGCATCCCATCGATGAAAGCACAGCAGACCTTCAAAGCTCAGATGAGGGCAACCTCTTCGGTTTTTTTTCAAACAGAGGAAGCACGCCGTATAGGAGATCAATTATTGCTCTATCAGCGTGTGACTGGAGGATGGCCAAAAAACATTGACATGGCCAGGCCGCTCACTGAGAAAGAAACAGAACAAGTAATAGCCGACAAACAAAAGCGCAACGACTCAACAACAGACAATGATGCCACTTCCATACAGATGACATTCCTGGCCAGACTCTATCAGCAGACAAAAGAGCCACGTTATCGTGAAGCCTTTCGTCAAGGAGTAGAATACTTACTTAGCGGACAATATGAGAATGGTGGATGGCCGCAGTTCTGGCCTGTTATGCGTGACTATCAGATCCACATCACTTACAATGATGACGCTATGGCTAACACGATGCTACTGTTACGCGATATTGCTGCTCAGAAAGAGCCCTATCAGGACGATCTTACGACAAGTATCCAACGTGAGCAAATGTCCAAGGCCTTCGACAAAGGCATCGAATGTATTCTGGCCACACAGATTATCACTAATGGTGAGTTGACCGTATGGTGTCAGCAACATGATCGAAAGACGTTATTACCAGCCAAGGCACGTGCGTTTGAACTGCCCTCCTACTGCTCTGCAGAGAGTGCAACACTTACACGAATACTGATGGAACTGCCTAACCCCGATGAACGTGTGAAACGGGCTGTCCATGCCGCCATGCGCTGGTTCGACAAATACAAGCTATCTGGTTACAAAATTGTACGTACTGGTCATCCCGGCAGTGCAGATCGGGACACCAAACTAGTAAAGGATCCTGAGGGCACACCCATATGGGCCAGGTTCTACGACTTGGAACATTGCGAACCATTTGTCTGCGATCGCGATGGCATTCCACGTCGTCATCTAGAACAAATAGGTTCTGAACGGAGGAATGGTTATGCTTGGTACATTGACCGTCCAGCCTCGCTCTACGAGCGTTATCAAAAATGGGCAAAGAAACATGATCCACACAACCAAGTGCTTATAAATCTCAATTCTAAAGGTGCCAATGAGAATGGAACCATCGACTGGTTTCGTAAACCTATCAAAAACGCAGCCGATTTCGATGCTGTGATAAAACCTGGTGATAGCATCCAGCAGGCTATCGATCAGGCACCGGTCTTTCCTAAGAAGCCATATAAGATTCTTATCCGCAAGGGGACTTATCGCCAGAAAGTCATCATCGACCGACCAAATATAGTGCTAGTAGGTGAAGATCGCGACAGCACCATCCTTATACTTGCAGAAGCTTCCAAGCAACAAAAAATCAAAGAATATCATGGCAAAGAGGTTGGTAATGGCGTGATTATCCTTCAGGAAGGAGCAGACGATTGTATCATTAGCGGTCTGACCGTTTATAACAACTATGGAACCACTGTAGATCCTGGTAACACAACACACCAAATGGCCATCTTCGGACGAGGAACACGAACCATTATCATCAATTGTAACGTATGGGCAGACGGCAACGATGCACTCTCACTTTGGGCCCGCGGCGGAGGTATGTACTATCATGCTGACCTCTACTTGCGCTGCCTCGGAGTCGATTTCCTCTGTCCACGTGGTTGGTGCTATGCCACCCGTTGTCGTTTCGAAGGCGACGGTCATTCCATGATTTGGCACGACGGACGAGGCGGTAGGAATCAGAAACTGGTTATCAAGGACTCCTGGTTCGATGCTAAACGCAATACCCCATTGGGGCGTTATCATCATGACTCACAATTCTTCCTGTTGAATTGCCACTTCTCAAGTATGATTCTCGATCAGAACATCAGTTACGCCTATACAGACAAGGTGCTCGATCCCTGTCCGTGGGGTCTTCGCACCTATTATTATAACTGCCAGCGTGAGGGTGGAGACAGTGGATGGCTAAAGAATAACCTGGAACAGTCAGAAGAAGCGCCAGAATTCCATGCTGTCACAGCACAATGGACTTTCGACAATCAATGGAATCCAGAAAGTCACATTCGTGAACTCTGGTCTGTTCTTGCATATTAGCAAGCGCTTGGGTGTGTTTTTAATCACTATAACAAAACTCCCGCCTATAAGCAAACAGGCGGGAGTTTTTATTTAGATTATTTCTCTTCGGTTTTCTTTTTTGAGGTTGCTTTCTTAGCTGCAGGCTTTTTCTCTGCCTTAGCAGGTTTAGCAGTCTCAAACTTCTCGAGTTTAGCCCTTAATCGAGTTATCTCCTTATCCTTCATCTCAATCTCATCGCCCTGATTCTTAATTGTGGTCAGCAGACCTTCCAGTTCGTCGTTATCGATGTCAAGTGGATAGAGAGCATTAACACGATTGATGAAATCACCAAGAATATTCATATAATTCGTGAAGGCATCAAACGGTCCGCTATAGATTCCACGGTCAAGCCCAACGTTAGAAGGCTTTGTAGTCATAAAGCGGAAATTATTGGAAGCCTGCAGATAATCCCAGTCCTGATTGATGCGCGGGTCATTGGCAATGCGCAGACGATCGGCAACAGAATAGAGCTTATTGAAGGCCTCATGCTGCATAGCATTACCGAGCCAACAACTGACATCACGCTCTTCGTCAACCCATGAGAGAGTGTCGGGCACGTCGAGCTGGCTGACGCTCTTGCAAGCCTTGCAAATTTCTGTCGGAGTCATGAAGTTGATACCTTTTTCCTTCGCACATGCAGGCAATGCATGAATGAAGTCGAGAATGTTTGAACTGAGCGGTTGGGCAATGCCAAGAGCAGAGAGCTCCATGAAGATATTGATGATCTGCTCTTCCTCTGGGAAACGAGCAATACGATCGATATATGCATCAGCAAAGAGAGGATAACCATCCCACTCTGAGTTATTAAAGCGTAGTGAGATATCATCAGACAGTTCAATATCACGGAGCAACAATTTCAGGTTAGGAGCCTGATTGCAATGATACACATAATGTGGTGATTTCCAACCAAGTACGTGTTTAGCGCCTTCAGTGAGCATGCCCTTAAAGCCCATTGCAGCTATTTGGGCTCCAATATCATCGCTATAAATGAGCGACGAATT
Organism: uncultured Prevotella sp.; assembly: GCA_900315035.1. Lineage (GTDB taxonomy): Bacteria > Bacteroidota > Bacteroidia > Bacteroidales > Bacteroidaceae > Prevotella. The sequence continues at coordinate 10,851 of OMXO01000078.1, read as the reverse complement.
ACGTGCAACAGTCGGTTTCTTTCCAAAGAGTTCCTCGATCTTGGCTGCCTGTTTCTTTACATCGAGAGCAAAAGTATCAGGATTGGCCAGTGATGAAAGACCATGGCTATAAGGTTCTGCGAGAAACTCTACACAGCCTGTCTCATTCATCTGCTGCAATTTTTCAATGACCTGTGGAGCATGCATCTCAAGTTGCTCAATACCTGTTCCCGACAGTGAAAACGCAACTTTAAAATAGTTGCCATTCTCCTTGATCATGTCGTGGAGGGTATTCAGTGCAGGCATGTAACTGCGCTCGGCAATATCGTTGATACTACGCTCATTCTCGTAGTCATCATAGTAATAATGATCGGTACCGATATCAAAAAAACGATAGCGCTTCAGATGGATAATCTGATGTATCTCGAAATATAAACAAATCGTTTTCATACTTAATAATAATTTATTTTTGATAATTGATGATTAATCTTCCCAGCCTAAAGTACGGCGATAGAGTGTGCGTATCCATGTACCGACTTTCTCCCATGTAATCTGATCGACCTCGCGCTTGCCTTCCTCTTTGAGATATTGGAAGAGGGACTCGTTTTGGCAGATGGAATAAATGGCATCAGCCAGAGCATGAATATCCCAATAGTCAACCTTAATACAATTGTCAAGAATCTCAGCGCAGCCAGACTGCTTTGAAATAATCGAAGGAGTACCACACTGCATAGCTTCCAACGGTGAAATACCAAATGGCTCTGACACAGAAGGCATCACATAGACATCTGAGTCCTTAAGACACTCATACACCTGCTTACCGCGCATGAAACCAGGGAAATGGAAACGATCGGCAATGCCTCTTTCAGCTGCTAACTGAATCATTGCATCCATCATGTCACCAGAGCCCGCCATGCAGAAGCGGACATTACGAGTACGATGAAGCACCATTGTGGCAGCTTCAACAAAATATTCCGGTCCCTTCTGCATCGTAATACGACCAAGGAATGTGACGACCTTCTCTTTTCCTGTATGATCAGGACGAGGGATGTCTTGATACTCTTGTGGTAGGGGATATACAGCATTATGAACGGTGAAACACTTACGTGGGTCCTGGTGATACTGATTGATGACCGTCTGGCGTGTCAGTTCTGATACACACATAATGCAATCAGCCCAATCCATACCATTCTTTTCTATTGAATAAACAGTTGGGTTTACCTTTCCACGTGAGCGATCGAAGTCTGTGGCATGCACATGGATGCACAGAGGTTTTCCACTAACTTGCTTGGCATGAATACCTGCAGGGAAGGTTAACCAATCGTGGGCATGGATGATGTCGAATTCCTCAGCACGAGCCACCTGACCTGCAATAATTGAGTAATTATTGATTTCCTCATGAAGATTACCAGGGTAGCCACCAGCAAATTCCATTGCGCCAATATCGTTGACATTCATATAATTGAAGTCAGCATAGATATGCTCACGGAGTTTGAAATAGTAGTCAGGATCCATTATATTACCTACGCGCTGCTTAACATAATCGTAATCAACATCGCGGTAAGCAATAGGAACAGCATTCATGGCTACAATACGGCAAGCATGCTGACTCTCATCACCAAACGGATGTGGCAGGCATAATACAGTCTCAATGTCTCCTTGAGCCTTAAGGCCTTCGGAAATTCCATAGTTAGCAGTAGCGAGTCCACCAAATACGTGAGGAGGATACTCCCATCCAAACATTAATACTTTCATAGTAGTCCCTCCTTATTTTTGATATGAATACTTGTCAATGAGCTTGAGGGTGCGTAGTATTTCTGCCACGTTCATTGCAAATGACATTGCACCTCGGCCGTGGAATGGCGGGTTTCCGTCAAAGAGTTCTGAGATAGTACCTATAGCATGATAGTCCATCTCATCTTCATAGCCCACAAGTTGACGTTCAATAAAGCTCAATCGAGAGCGTTTATAGAGTTTTAAGCACGCCTCCATATAGAATCCTCCGAGCCATGGCCAAGCCGTCCCCTGATGATAGGCGTAATCGCGCTGGGTCTGTGGACCAACATAAATGGGATTATAGCCACCACTCTTTGGAGAAAGCGAACGGAGTCCTTTCGGTGTTAGCAACTCACGCGTACATATATCTACAACACTCTTCATTTGCTGTTGAGTAAGCGGCGAGTAGTCGAGGGCTACTGCGAAAATCATATTCGGGCGAACACTCCAGTCCATCATAGTACCATCTACATAGTCGAGCAGATAACCGTACTCATTGACAAAAGTATCAACAAATGATGTCTTACACAACTCTGCACGTTTCTCAAGATCCTCTGCACCGTTGGCATCTCCCTTTTCTGCAGCCATAGACGCACAGAATTTTAAGGCGTTATACCATAGGGCATTAAACTCCACAATGTAACCAGAGCGGGGAACTACAGGACGTCCGTTTGCTGTAGAATTCATCCAAGTAACAGCCTTGGTGCGACCATTTGAATAAAGAAGGCCATTGTCATCAAGACGAAGGTTAGGATGCCCACCATCAAGGATATATTTAACAATATCCTGCAACAATTTGCCATAGAGTTCAAAGCACTTGTCACGCCCAACCTCCTTTGCATACTGTTGGATAGCCCAAACAGCCCAAAGAGGAACATCAGGCTGTTCTATCTCATAAATCTTAACAGAGAGAGGCTTTGCCGCCATGAACTCACGCAAGCCCTGTTCTGCAGTTTTCATCACCTTCTCGAAATAATCAATCTCTCCAATAGAAAGTGTAAGTCCCGGTAGTGCTATAAATGTATCGCGAGCACGACATTTAAACCAAGGATAACCAGCCAACAAATAACGATCGTCATTTGGCATACGATTGTGGAATTGGTGGGCTGCAGCAACTAAACTGTGATAGAAATTATCACGAGGCGCTCGATCAGCAACCTCCTCATCGAACAATTTCTTCAAAGAAGAAGACTTGATTTGTGAAGTAGAGCCAGAGAAAACGATGCTCTCTCCTTTCTTAATAGGCATTTCAAAATAACCAGGAACGTAAAGGTCTTCATTAGAGGCATAACCACGTTCTTGCTCTTTTGGATATTCCACTCCACGATACCAATCAGGCTGGAAGATAAACTCATTCTTCTTTGAGAATTGCATATAAAGGTCAGGATAACCTGCATACATGCATGTCTTTATTCCACCATCAATCTCGTGATATTCACGGCTTGCTGTTGAGTTTTCGTGAGTGAATTGGCGAACCGAACGGAATGCCAAAAACGGACGGAAACGCAACGTTGTAGCAGAATGGGCATCAACTAGCGTATATCGGATGAGAATACGATCCTCATAATGCTGGAAGATAACCTCTTTCTTAAGAATAACACCACCAACCCTGTAGGTAGTAGTAGGTACGAGGGTGGCATCAAACTCACGGATGTACTTGTGTCCATTAGGACTGAAGTTGTTGCCTTGATACTTGTGGAGGCCCAAGTTGAATTCTGCTCCATGCTGGACAACCGTACAATCAAGTGATGACAAAAGAACATGATTCTCATCGTCAAGTTCAGGTACGGGAACAACCAGCAGACCATGATACTTGCGCGTATTACAATCTACTAAAGTAGAACTGCTATAAGCGCCAGAACGGTTAGTCCGGAGTAATTCACGACGCAGGCTTTCCTGCAAGTTAGTCATAACGGCTTTTTCTAATCGTAAATAGCTCATAGTTCCTGTCTATAGGTATTTAATTATTTGAAATTAGTCTTTAATTCTCCAAAGGTAATCATTTTTATGTAATCTGCAAAGCAATTCAAGTATTTTAACAAAAATTTAATCCCCAAAAAGGAAAGACATATCTACTCGCCTTTCTATTTTATTCAGGTATCATAAAGTTTATGACCTCTTGTTCAACATTGATACGATAGGAACCAACAGGTGTTTTCATGAGACGCCCGTCTATGCCGACCATCGCATGTTTTGCATATTCTACAATAACCTCCTTCGTACGATAAGGATGGACACTGCGATGGTTGAGGAAACGGCCAGTAACAAGAAGCCAAAGCCCTTCTATCAATTGAACAACTTCCGGATGATAAACCACAGAAACATCAAGCATGCCATTGTAAGGAACGGCATTCGGCGTTTGTCCGTACCCTGGTCCGCTACCGATACACATCGTCATTACCTTTCGGTCGATCTCATCGCTATTTATCTTTAGTTTCATCTTATATTCCATACGATGGAAAAACATAACGAAAAGAGAGGATATAAAAGATAATGTACGCGAGCCAAAAAGACGACGTGTTTGACGGCGCAAATTCATGATATCTGCTGTCATTCCGATATTTACACAATTGAGAAAGTAGCGATGACATTTCTCTCCTTTTGCATTACTATAACGGATACAACCGAGGTCGACCTTACGAAGACGCCGTTTAACAAGCCAATCGACAGTTTGTTCGACATCATCCTCATTGAAAGACCAAAAACGCGCGAAGTCGTTCATGATGCCATTCGGAATCACACCAAGTGCAATACTGTCACGCACAATCTTCTCTTCCATCATCAGACAGTTGACAGCATCATTGAGAGCCGAGTCGCCTCCCACAACGATAATAGTTTTATAACCATTACTAATCATCATCTTCGTCAGACGTTCCACACTATCAGCAGTCTCACTTTGCACGAAATCATACTCGACATGTCGATCGTCCAATACCTTCTGGATTTTTTCCCAGCGCTTGCGCTTATTACTGATACCTGCTTTAGGACAATATAAAATGCCCCACCTTGTCATTTCTCCTGCCATAACTGAATGATTCTTTCTATTTTTTCTTCCATCGGAAGCGTTGCACTTATCCAATTGATTTTAAAGCCCCGTCGCTCCATCCCACGGAACCATGTCATCTGCCGCTTGGCAAACTGATGTATAGCAATCTCCAATCGAGTAATCATCTCTGCGTAGGATAGACGGCCAATAAGATATTCTGTTAGGAACTTATATTCAAGGCCATAATAAATAAGATCGTCAGCAGGGATACCTTCGTCAAGCAAAGCCTGCACCTCCTCTACCATCCCACTATCAATTCGTGCTTTTAAACGACGAGTAATCTTCTCGCGACGCAAGTCACGGTCTATGTCTATGCCAATGATAACACTATCAATCGGCGGTAATTCACGTCGCGGCATCGGATGCTCCATATTATAGGTTTCTATTTCAATGGCTCGGATAGCTCGCTGACACGAATCTACATCTGTCGTGTTGTGCATATTGGAACCATTACTTGCCTTGAGATTTGTAAGCATATCAGTAAGCTCAGCCAGACTTTTTCCCTCAAGGCTTTTTCGTAGCTCTGGATTTTGGGGAACAGGAGAGAGTTTATAGCCCTTCAAAACAGCTTCTATATAAAGTCCAGTACCACCACAGATAATTGGCACAGATCCTCTACTCCTAATAGTTTGAAAGACGGAGAGAAAGTCTTGCTGGTACTCGAAAAGATTATATTTTGTCCCAGGTTCGCAAATATCAATTAAATGATAAGGCACATGATGGTTATCAACAATATAGTCAGCCAAGTCTTTGCCTGTGCCTATATCCATGCGACGATAGACTTGCCTAGAATCGGCCGAGATGATCTCTCCACCTATACAGACTGCCAACTGTGCCGCTACGGGCGTCTTTCCTGAGGCTGTCGGACCTAAAATCGTAATTGCCTGATTCATGACGGCAAAAGTAACAAAAAAAATCCATATTGCAAACATGCAATACAGACTTTTTTCATCCGTAAGGCCATAGAAGACCTTAAATCTATCAAATTATATGTATTCTGGAGTATTGGCGATATAATTCCACATACAACTACGCATATCAAGCATATATTTCATATGATGAAAATTGTCTATCAACCATTTCCCGTCTTCATAAACGAGATCAATACGAGCAGGGTTGTAAGCGTCTGCCTCGTATACAGTGTATGAAACAGAAGCAGACTTTTCTCCAAGAAGATTTAAACTGGTCACCTCGAATTCATCAAAAGAAATAGTACCTGGATCACGTGTCATAGTCCAATAGTTAATTTCAAAAAACAATGTACCTGTTGCAGCTTCCTTACGACGTACATCCATCAGCAATTCGTTCCACGATTTAGAACAAAAGATCTTATCGAGCAACTCATTCTCTGCAGCTGGTCCATATAGCACATAATCAGATTTAACATAACGGAAAATGTCTTTTACACGATTCAACACAACTTGACGTTCCAACTCTAACCTAACCTCAGAGTTGGCCATATCAGTCACAACTACCTCATTCAAGGTGCGCATCTCATCTGAAGAAACCTGATTTGATTTCTTATACACGCATTCCCAAAATCCTATCGTCAGGAGGGAAAGCATAATCAATCCAACAATTGACTGATTTTTACTAAAACGATTCACTTTTCTAAATGGTTATGGTTGTCGGCTGCAAAGTTACAAAAAAAAATGCCACTCAACAAATATGAATGGCATTTTTTACAATATTTAAACTAAATTATTTCAATTCAGCGAGATACTTAATGGTGCGAACCATCTGAGAAGTATAAGAGTTCTCATTGCTGAGAAGTGTAAGAGTTCTCATTGTCGTACCAAGAAACAACCTGAACCTGATAGGTATCGTCGTCGATCTTGCTAACCATGGTCTGAGTAGCGTCGAAGAGTGAACCGAACTTCATACCGATGATGTCGCTAGAAACGATCTGATCCTCAGTGTAACCGAAGCTCTCAGTACCAGCAGCCTTCATGGCAGCGTTGATACCCTCCTTAGTGATGTCCTTACCCTTCACTACAGCAACGAGGATAGTGGTAGAACCTGTAGGAGTCGGAACGCGCTGTGCAGAACCGATCAGCTTACCGTTCAGCTCAGGAATTACCAGACCGATAGCCTTGGCAGCACCAGTTGAGTTAGGAACGATGTTCTGAGCACCTGCACGGCTACGACGGAGGTCACCCTTGCGCTGAGGACCGTCGAGGATCATCTGGTCACCAGTGTAAGCGTGGATGGTTGACATGATACCGCTTACGATGGGAGCGTAGTTGTTCAGAGCAGCTGCCATAGGAGCCAGACAGTTGGTGGTACAAGAAGCTGCAGAGATAACGGTGTCAGCAGGAGTCAGAGTCTTGTGGTTTACATTGTAAACGATAGTGGGCAGATCGTTACCAGCAGGAGCAGAGATAACAACCTTCTTGGCACCAGCCTGGATGTGGGCAGAAGCCTTCTCCTTAGAAGTATAGAAACCTGTGCACTCGAGAACTACGTCAACACCCAGCTCACCCCAAGGCAGCTCAGCAGCGTTGGGCTTTGCATAGATAGTGATCTCCTTACCATCAACGATGATTGAGTTGTCGGTAGCGTCAACAGTGTGCTTACCCTCACCGAACTTACCAGCGAAACCACCCTGAGCGGTGTCATACTTCAGCAGGTGAGCAAGCATCTTCGGGCTTGTCAAGTCGTTGATAGCTACTACTTCATAACCTTCAGCCTCAAACATCTGACGGAATGCGAGGCGACCGATACGGCCAAAACCGTTAATTGCAACTTTTGTCATTTTACTTAAATATTTAAAGGGTTTATACCAATATTACTAACTTTTTTTTGCCTTAAAAGCACATTTTTTATTGTTTCGGATGCAAAGTTACGAAAAAATTCCTATATTTGCACCATCATTCAGTCTAAAAAGAAGTGAAAAGTGAAAAGCGAATAGTGAAAAGACTCTAAAATCGCGGCAAATAGACGGGTGATTGCAAAATGCAGATTACAATTCACACATTAAACAATAACATTAAAACATTAACGACTATGGGATTTATTAAAGAATTCAAGGAGTTTGCCATGAAGGGCAACGTGATGGACATGGCAGTCGGTGTGATCATCGGCGGTGCGTTTGGTAAGATCGTCACCTCACTGGTTGGTGATGTGCTGATGCCTGTGATCAGCTTGGCTACAGGCGGCATCGACTTTACAAACTTGTTTGTAAACCTCTCCGACGACGTGAAGTACAAGACGCTGGCAGAGGCTCAGGAGGCTGGTGCTTCGGTATTTGCCTACGGACAGTTCGTACAGAACGTCCTCGACTTCATCATCATCGCCTTCTGTATCTTCCTGATGCTCAAGGGTATCAACAAACTCAACCGTAAGAAGGAAGAGCCCGCTCCCGAGGCTCCCGCAGGACCTACCCAGGAAGAGTTGCTCACTGAGATCCGCGACCTGCTGAAGAACAAGTAATGTTCATCGCCTGAAAAAAGAAATCTGCATCACCCAAAAGATGATGCAGATTTTTCTTTGTGGTTACACCTATTTATATTTATAGCTGCACACTAACGGCCTTGCCGCTATACTGTACGAGTTTTCCCTCAGGATTCTCAAGGTCAAGGGGCTTCGGTGCATCCTTGGAGATGAGCACCACATTGAAACGGCGGTTCTTCAACATGCCGTTGAAACTACCCTTACGGGCCCCAAAGGTCACCTTCTTCGCAGCATCATCATAGGTGATGTCGATGATGGCATACTTACCCTTCTCATAATTATAGTTTGTGCCTTCGTCCTCATAGAGCTGGAACGAGCCGTTCTGTCCTGCATAGACATAGAGGTTGATCAACTCTGCGGGTTTTTCATCACTCCACTCCATCTCAGGACCGAAGGGGATGATGGCACCCTCACGCACGAAGACGGGGATCTGCTCATACGGCGCATCCACCACGAGACTCTGACCTCCCTCGATATACTCGTTGGTATAGCCACACTGCTCGGGGAAATAGACACTACGGTTACGGGCCTTGTAATAACCCACGGGACAAGCCATCAGCGCGGGACCGAACATCCACTGGTTGCCGATGTTCTCCACGTTCTTGTCACCGTTGAAGTCCATCACGAGGGCACGCATCAGCGTGTAGTCCTTGAAATGAGCCCAACCTGCCAGTGAGTAGAGGTAAGGCATCAGACGGTAGCGCAGTTTGTCGTAATACACGAACGACATAACGGGATAAACGTACCGAACTGGTTCCAGCGGGTCTGCAGTTCACGCCACTCCTTCAGGTCTTCCGTCTCCACACCGGCATGGTTGAAGATCTGCTGGGCAGCCACATAACGGTTCTCCACACAGAAGCCGCCCTGATCCATACCCCAGAAGGGGATACCCGACATCGAGTAGTTCAGACCAGCCGTCATCTGGGCACGCATATCCTCCCAGCGGGTACCGATATCACCGCTCCACGTGGCAGTCGAGAAACGCTGTTCGCCAGCAAATCCGCTACGGGTGAGCAGGAACACACGCGGCTCGTTCATCTGTCCCTTATAGACAGAGCGCTGACCGTTATAGATGGCGTCGGCATTCACGGTAGAATAGGCATTGAAGTATTCCGTAGAGGTGCCGAGGGCTGTCGGACCACTGAGGGCCTTACGATACCACATCGGGGTACAGTCTCTCACGTTAGGCTCTGAGGCATCCATCCACCAGGCATCCACACCGGCTACACCTTTTTTATTATATTTAGAATAGAGGTTCTCGTCCATCTGGCGCCAGAACATCTTACGGGCACCGGCATCATAGGCATCATAGAAACCGTTCTTATAACCAGGACCCACCCAGTCGTGGATATCATCGGTGGGAGACTGCACATACATCCAACCTTTGGCATCAAGCTCTTTGTAGTTATCGGTATTGCAGTAGAACTTCGGCCACACGCTGATCATAAACCTTCCATGCATGGCATGCACGCTGTCGAGCATCGCCTGCGGGTTCGGATAGCGCGAAGCCTCAAACTGGTGACTGCCCCACTGGTCCTCAGGCCAGTAGTTCCAGTCCTGCACGATATTGTCGATGGGGATATGACGCTTACGGAACTCAGCCAGGGTACCCTCGATCTCACCCGAGGTCTGATAGCGCTCACGACTCTGCCAGAAGCCCAGCACCCACTTCGGATAGAGGGCAGCCTTACCTGTCAGCGTACGATAGCCGCTGATCACCTCGTCGAAATTCTTACCAGCGATGAAGTAGTAGTCCATATCCTTCGCCATCTCACTCCAGATGGAGAGCTGCTCACGCTCCTTCTTACTGCGGGGCTCTGACACACGCAGACCACAGTAGGCCTCACCACCGTCAGGACGCCACTCGATGCGCAGATGGTTCTTCACACCCTTACGTACCTTTGCCGTAAACTTATAGGTATTGGGATTCCAGGCGGTACGCCAACGCTCGGGCACCACTTCCTTACCATCGATATACACCTTGACATAGCCGGAATAATAGAGGATAAACTGGCGTTCCTCTGCCTTACCTGCACAGGTCTTCTTACCGCAACAGGCGGGCTCGATGAAACCTTCGTAGATCACGTTGGCACCCATCAGGTTCACACCTTTTGGGAAATTCTTGATACCACCGTTGTCCGTCTTCAGGGCAATCGCCGATTTCTCTGGTGTGACATATTCGTAATAGATCGAATCCTCGTCACGCACCAGTTTCTG
>OMXO01000078.1:0-354 GCA_900315035.1 uncultured Prevotella sp. | reverse complement strand
ATTGCCGAAACGGCAATAGGAATACGAATCCCAGAGCAGACCGTAGTTCTTGTTGGAGAGCACAAACGGGATCGACACCTTCGTATTATACTGGAAGAGGTCCTCGTTCTTCCCCTTCATGTTAAACTCCTCACTCTGATGCTGTCCGAGGCCATAGAACGCCTCATCCTCAGGTGAGTCGAACTTCATCTGCCAGGTCAGCCCGTGTTTCTGCTCCTCAGGCACGGTGTAGCCAGTCTTCATGCCCAGTTCGCGCTCAGGCACGGTAAAGTCCTTGAACAGTTTGCCGTCCTTGGCTTCTTCGAGCAGTTCCTTGCCTTCAGCATCATAGAACTTGATGCGTCCGCTCTCCTT
>OMXO01000170.1 GCA_900315035.1 uncultured Prevotella sp. | reverse complement strand
CAGGCATACAAAGGTAACTATCATCTGCTTGCTGAGATTGATGGCAAGGAACGTAAGTTCGTCATAGGCAAGAACAAAGAGGAGTTTGCGCTGATTGAGAAGACAGGTATCGCCAACCTTACTCCAGACCAGCTGCAAGCAATGGTAGAGAAATACTTTTTTTCTTGACCGAATAACGATGAGTAGCCTTGTGATAGCCATATTCCTGTTGAGCATCGGGGACAATCCACGTAATATCGGCGTTCTACGGCTTAAAGTTACACATTTTTCACGAAAAACGTGCAGGATGTACTACTTTTTTATAGTTCATCCCAACGAATAGAATATGATTCTAACAACTTTGCGGGTATTTGTATTTCTGTAGCGGTTTTGCACCAGTCTTTGATTGCAGCACGGACCTCCTCGATAATTTCTGATGCTTCTTGGTGTTCAAGCATGTAGCTCTCGCTTGCAGAGAGTAGGACATTGATGTCCGACTCTTCTGTGTATGAGTCTATGAGCAAGCATTGATGTGCCTTTGCTCCTGGATTGATATCGTATGCAGGAGAGAGCGTCCAGCCTTTTGGGGTAAGCAAGAAACCATGATTGCGGAAGTGGTCGTCGGTGTTGCCAAACATGACGTTGAATGCCACTCTGCGATAGAGTTCGCGGAGATTCTGGTGCACATCGGTACACCCACGAAGGACGAAATCAACGATATCAAGATAGCCGTTTCCTGTGCTGCTGCCAGCTCCATCATCAAATCCAAGCAACGACATAGCAGAAGCAAAGTGTATGCGATGGCCTTCTGCTGTTCTGTCGAAGCGTTCTGAAAGAAGCAGGTCACGGTCTTTTGAAATCTTGATGGTGCGCGTCTTTGCCACGTTGATGCCAGCCTTTGCCGCAAGTTGATGCGAGAAGTGCTCAATAAGCTCAGTATTCTCCAAATCTTTTTTTGATGGGAACTTGGCTACATATAGTTTGCCGTCCGTATCAACCACGTTGGCCTTAGGACGAGCACCACCAAGCGAAGTTCCTGGATCAATCAATTGGTCGAGCCAGCGTTGTTCTGGCAATTCATTACGCTCCTCTGCCAATTCTATCTCATGGCACGCATCACACAGCTCTTTGTATCGTATGCCTCCCATACGGGTGAAGTCTTCGATGCCAATGAGATAATCATAATTTGTAAGCATGCGTTTCGGTCTGCCTTCCTGTTGGGCTGTTAGTCGCTCTCTGCGGTCAAGCAACAAACGTCCCCAGCGATCTGGGAATGAATCCTTGACAAAGCCGAACACATTATCATCTCCACGAGGATGCTGCAACGAAAGGACATTCAGCAGGTCACCACTCAGCAGAATGCCGCCATGTTGTTTCAGCCACTGGTGCGAGTACTCAAAGACAAAATGATCCTTGCCACGAATATGTTCGTAGCCTAACGTTCCAATCTCTTCGGGAGAGGTTAGGAAGTCAAAATCTGCGTAAACTGTAATCCTCTTCATTTCCTCAACAATTCTGCATCCTGAAGCTGTCTGCCAAGAGCATCGTCAGCAGCCAACAGGGTGATATCCTTTTCTAAATTAAGTGCAAAGAGTACACGCGCATAGATTCCCATGGAGACCGTTGGGAATGTCCTGCATAGACAAATGCCTGCGCTTGCGGGCCAACATGATTTGCTCGCCCATAATCTTCAGGTTCTGGCTCAATGCCCTTGGCATCGTTTTACCGAATGTGTTCTTTCCCATAATTGTATCTTATTGGGTGCAAAGATAAACAAAAATGTTTAATATAACAAACATTTTTAGGAATATTTGTGCTTTAACACATGTTTTTGGTTCTTTTGGTCTGAAAACTGCGCTCCATCAGTCGATCTAGAGAGACTTTTTGCTGTTCTCGACTTCTTAATTTGTTAAAAGACCAATATTTTTGCCCTTTCACTCATATTTTTAGCAAAACTTGATATTTTTTGGCAATACAGGTGACATACAGGAGAACCAGGAGGCTGTCGATGCGTATCGTGAAGAACGGCGATGTGCATGTGTCGGCACCCATTGGCATGCCTAAGAAAGAGGTAGAACGGTTCATTGAGGAACACCGCGAGTGGATAGCCGAGGCACGTAAGAAAACCTATGAGAGCCAGAAGCGCAGGGCTGACTTTTATAATCAGCTGCCGCTAAAAACGAGGGAACAGGCTGACGATGCCCTACGACGACTGAAAGCCCTGATAGAGCCGATGGTGGAGAACCACTCCAAGGAAATGGGTGTGAAGCCTTCCGTGGTCTATTACAAGGCGATGATCTCACGATGGGGTGTCTGCAATGTCAAGCAGAAGTCCATCTGCTTCTCGGCCTATCTGCTGCTGTTGCCGGAATGGTGTGTCGAGCACGTGGTGGTTCATGAACTGTGCCATCTGTTGGAGCCAAGCCATAATGCCCGTTTCCATGCACTGATGGACAAGTTCTTCCCTCGTTGGAAGGAAGCCAGGAAGGCTGCGATTAAGCGAGTGAAGATTGGAGCTTGCTCCGAATCATCCGAGCGTGAGCAGGCTCGACCGAAGGTCAAGGCTGCGATTAAGCGAGTGAAGATTGGAGCTTGATTCTGGGTGTAAAGTTACGAATTATTGATAATTCTTTGTTTTTTTTGCCCCCAATATTAAGAATAAATCTGAAAAACTGATGCGTTTTCAGAAAATAGTCTTACCTTTGTAGCGTGATTCTGGAAAGAGTCGCCCGTAAAGGTGCACTTAGCTGTGCTTAATTGGGAACTGGAGTGTGAATCTCCGACTGTCCCGCA
>OMXO01000077.1 GCA_900315035.1 uncultured Prevotella sp. | reverse complement strand
ACGGGAGAGCCGATGCCTGCCGACCTGAAAGAACGGATGCTGAAGAGTATCAACTTCCAGACGGCCTATGCCCTCGGTGAGAATCTGGCTGCCACCTGTCTCGACCTTGCCTGGCACATGTTGGCACAGAAGGATATCCCCACTGCCGACAAGGCACGTGACTTCGAGACAGAGGCTCTCAAACAGATTGGACTGTTCAATCCGCAGATCCCGCCACGTTACAGCACGAGCTATTTCAACCATGTGTGGGGCGGAGGCTATGCGGCTGGCTACTACAGTTACCTGTGGACAGAGGTCTTGGCTGTGAACATCGCCGACGTCTTTGCCAAGCGTGGACCACTGAAGCCTGAGACGGGACAGGATATGAGAGACAAGATCCTGAGCCGCGGAAACACGGGTGACCTCATGCAGATGTTTACCGATTTTACAGGTATGGCACAGCCTGACGCCTCCAGTCTTCTGAAGGCGAGGGGACTATAAGAAAAGATAGTAGGAAACCAAATAGCCGGCTGAGAGGCCGGCTATTTCTATTAATAGAGTAATAATAATCCTGCGAAGGCTGCGTAACAGATCATGCGGATGGGGTTGATCCTGAGGTAGCCTGTGCCGAAAGCTGTGGCGATGAACAGCGCACAACTGATCGTGAACTGCCAGGGATTCTCAAATGGTGTGGAGAAGTTCTCCCTGTTGCAGAGCAACAAGGTGGCAGCGGCCAGCAGACCCACCACTGCAGGGCGTAAACCAGAGAATATCGACTGAATCAGCGGGGTGTTCATATACTTCATGAACATCTTGCTGATCAGGATCATCAGGATGAGCGAAGGGAGCACCAGCGCAAAGGTGGCTGTGGCAGAACCCAGAAGCCCCATCAGGTGGCTTTGCCCATCGTTGATGATAGCGGTATAGCCGCAATAAGTGGCAGAGTTGATCCCGATAGGACCTGGCGTCATCTGCGAGATGGCCACGATATCAGTGAACTCGGCTGTGGAGAGCCAATGGTGACTCTCTACCGTCTCGTGCTGGATGAGGGAGAGCATGCCATAGCCGCCTCCGAATCCGAAAAGACCGATCTTAAAGAACGTATAGAAGAGACTGAAGAAAATCATGACTCGGTGGGTTTAATGTACATACCGTAAAGATAGCCGGCGATACCAGCCATGATAATAATATAAATAGGTGAGACACCAAGAGCCCAGATGGCGAGTGCACAGATGATAGGAATCCAGATGGTGGTCCAGCCTAACTGTGCCCGTTGTCCAAGTCTGAAGGTGGGAACGGCGATGAGTGCTACGACGGCCGGCCGGATACCTCGGAAGATGGCTGCCACAACAGGGTTGTCCTTAAACTGACTGAAGAACATGGCGATGGCGAGGATGATCAGGAAAGAGGGTAGGGCTGTGCCGAGACAGGTAGCGATGGCTCCGCGAGTCTTACGGAGTTTATAGCCGATAAAGATGGCGATGTTGATGGCAAACACCCCCGGACAACTCTGGGCGATGGCAATCAGGTCGAGCATCTCTTCCTTTTCCACCCAGCGGTGCCTGTTGACCACCTCTTCCTCTATCAAAGGTATCATGGCATACCCACCCCCAAGGGTGAATATGCCAATCTTAAAGAAGGTCTTGAAAGATTCCCAGTAAATGTTCATCGCTGCTCGATCCATTTGCGTGCATTGACGAAGGCCTCAATCCATGGGGTTACCTCGTCTTGGCGACGGTCGATAGGATACCAGGCATTCTGCCAAGGGAAGACGGCGCGCTCCAGATGAGGCATCATGCAGAGATGACGACCATCCTCAGAGCAGATGCCTGCCACGTTATAGTCAGAGCCGTTAGGATTGGCGGGATAGCCAGCATAGTTGTACTTGGCAATCACGTTGTAACTGCTTTCTGCCTCGGGCAGTGAGAACTTACCCTCTCCGTGGGCTACCCAGAGACCCAGCTTAGAACCGCTCAGGCTTCCGAACATGACGCTGTTGTTCTGGGGAATAGCCAGTGAGATGAACTCGCTCTCGAACTTATGTGAGTCGTTGTGGAGCATCTTGGCACCCTTGGCGCCTGTGAGTCCCAACTCAACCATCAACTGACAGCCGTTACAGATACCGAGTGAGAGGGTATCCTCGCGGGCATAGAACTTATCGAGCGCCTCCTTGGCTTTGGGGTTGAAGAGGAAAGCACCAGCCCATCCCTTAGCCGAACCAAGTACGTCGGAGTTGGAGAATCCGCCACAGAACACAATCATGCTGATATCCTCGAGAGTCTCGCGACCAGAAATCAGGTCGGTCATCATTACATCCTTCACATCGAAGCCAGCCAGATAGAGGCAGTAGGCCATCTCGCGCTCACCGTTAGTACCCTTCTCACGGATGATGGCTGCCTTGGGAAGGTTTGAGGTTTGAGGTTTGAGATTTGAGGTTTCTTTCCAGCGGTCGGGATTGAGGCCGTACTGAGCCAGTTTTCCAGTAAAGTTCTTCGGGAACTTCATCTCGATGGGCTGCTTCTTGTAGTTCTCGAAACGCTCCTTAGCCTTGCCGTTGAAACTCTGCTTGCGGTCGAGCAGGTAAGAGGTCTTGTACCAAGTGTCGCGCAGGGTGTCGATGTCGAAGGTCAGTTCCTTCTCACCGGCCTTTACAACAATCTGACGGTTCTCAGGTACAGAGTAGCCAATCTTAGCAAAGCCAACACCCTGCTCCTCCATGAAGTCTTTGAACTCCTGCTTGTGGTCGTCGCTCACCTCGATGACGACACCGGGGTTCTCTGCGAAGAGTGCCTTCACGATGTCACCGTCCTTACAGATGTCGTGCAGATTGATGTGCAGACCACCCTTCTGGTTGGCGAAGCACATCTCGAGCAATGTGGTGATCAGACCACCGGCAGAGATATCATGACCAGCCATGATCCAACCCTTCTCAATCAACTGCTGAACAGCCATAAAGGCATCAGCGAAGTACTCGGGGTTCTTCACCGTAGGCACATCATCGCCCACCTTACCCAGACTCTGAGCAAAGGCTGAACCACCCAGACGCTGCTCGTCGAACGAGAAGTCGATATGATAGAGTGATGCGTTCTTATCGTTCACCAACACAGGACTTACCACCTTCTTAATATCGCTGACCTCACCGCCAGCACTGACGATGACTGTTCCCGGAGAGATAATCTTCTCACCGTTAGGATACTGCTGAGAGAGCGACAGCGAGTCCTTACCAGTAGGTACGTTGATATGCAGGTCGCAGCAGAAATCAGAGAGCGCCTTCACACCAGCATACAGACGGGCATCCTCACCCTCCTGAGAACGGCAAGGCCACATCCAGTTGGCCGAGAGACTCAGTGAGTCCATACCCTCGGCGAGAGGAGCCCAGACGATGTTGGTCAGAGCCTCGGCCACAGAGAGTACACTACCGGCAGCGGGATTAGCCAGACCAGCCTGAGGGGCGTGACCAAGAGCTGTAGCGATACCCTTCACACCACGATAGTCGAGGGCTACGACACCACAGTCGCTCAGCGGCAACTGGATCTCACCCTGACACTGCTGACGGGCAATCTTACCTGTTACAGAACGGTCTACCTTGTTGGTCAACCAGTCTTTACAAGCCACAGCCTCCAACTGGAGCACGCGGTCGAGGTATTCATTGATCTTATCCTGACTATAGGTCACGTCTTCATAGTGACGCTCTACAGTGTTGTCGCGCATGATGGTCTTGGGCGAGTGACCGAACATCTGAGCCACATCGAGGTCGAAAGGCTTTACACCATCGCCCTGCTTGAACGAGAAGTGGGCATCGCCTGTGGTCTCACCGACCACATACAGCGGAGCACGCTCGCGCTCAGCAATCTTACGAACATGTTCGATATGCTTCTCATCGATGAGCAAGCCCATACGCTCCTGACTCTCGTTGGCGATAATCTCTTTTGAGGAGAGCGTCTTGTCGCCGATAGGCAACTTGGTCATATCGATCTCACCACCGCACTCCTCAACAAGTTCTGAGAGACAGTTCAGGTGACCGGCTGATCCGTGGTCGTGGATAGAAACAACGGGGTTCACATCCTCCTCGCAGAGCGCACGAACCAGGTTGTAGGCACGCTTCTGCATCTCGGGGTTGGCACGCTGCACAGCGTTCAGTTCGATACCGTTGCTGTAGCGACCTGTATCAACAGAAGATACAGAACCACCGCCCAGTCCGATGCGATAGTTATCACCACCCACGACAACGACCTTGTTGCCCTTCTGGGGCTCCTTCTTCAGACAGTCGCGCTTGGTGCCGTAGCCTACGCCACCGGCGAGCATGATGACCTTATCGTAAGCGTATTTCTCCTTACCCTCCTGGTGCTCAAAGGTCAGCACAGAACCGCAGATCAGTGGCTGACCGAACTTGTTGCCGAAGTCAGAGGCACCGTTAGAGGCCTTGGTCAGAATCTGCTGTGGTGTCTGATACAGCCACTGACGTACGGGCAGGATATCCTCCCAGTCACGGGCAGCACCCTCGTCATCATGCAGACGGGGATAGGCAGTCATGTAAACAGCGGTACCAGCGATAGGCCATGAACCGACACCACCACCCATACGGTCGCGGATCTCACCACCAGTACCAGTAGCGGCACCGTTGAATGGTTCCACGGTTGTGGGGAAGTTGTGCGTCTCAGCCTTCAGCGAGATCACGCTCTCGATATCCTTCACCTGGAAGTAGTCTGACGTGCTCTGGTCCTTCGGGGCGAATTGCTCTACAATCGGACCCTGTGCAAAGGCGACATTATCCTTATAGGCAGAGAGAATTTTGTTGGGGTTCTCCTGGGTGGTCTTCTTGATCATGGCGAAGAGCGAACTCTCCATCTCCTTGCCATCGATGATAAAGGTACCACCGAAGATCTTATGACGGCAGTGCTCAGAGTTGATCTGGGCAAAGCCGAAAATCTCGGAATCCGTCAACGGACGGCCGTTCTGCTTCTCCAGTCCATGCAGGTACTCAATCTCCTCAGGCGAGAGGGCCAGTCCCTCCTGCTCATTGTATTCTTCCAGATTATCCACATATTTGATGGGTTCAGGCTGGATATTGATGGTGAAGATGTCCTGATTCAGACCGTCGTACATGCGCTGCAGCATCTCGTCGTGCTCAGCATCCTTGTTGGCCACGGGGAAATACTCCTCGATACGGCTGATGCCTTGAAGACCCATGTTTTGAGTGATCTCTACAGCATTGGTTGACCAAGGGGTCACCATCTCACGGCGTGGACCAACAAAAAAGCCATCGAGCTTGTCGGCATCTAATAGCGTAGCCTCACCATAAAGCCAGTTGAGTTCCTTGATTTCCTGTTCGTTGAGCCCATGATTGATTTCGGTTGCAATCACGGTCTTTTGTGGAGTTTGAAAGAAGCGTATCATACCTTATTAATTATTATGTTTCGAAATTTGCGCGCAAAGGTAGTCAAAAATATGCAGATTACAAAATTCCTTGTGGAGAAATTAAGAGGAGACGGATAATTTTGTCCGTCTCCTCTTGGTAGTAGTAGCAGTAGTGATTATTTCTTTTTCTTGGTTGTCGCCTTTTTCTTAGCCGGTGTGGCCTTCTTGGTGGCAGTCGTCTTGCCTGCAGGCTTGGCTGCTGTCTTGCTGGCAGGTGCTGCTGTCTTGGCTACAGGCTTGGGCTTCTCCACATATGTTTGCTGCTTCATCAGAATCCAGGAGGCTTCCAATACTTTATTCTTCAACGTGGTCGGATAGTTGGGGTTGGCTTTCAGGAAGTTATCGACAATCAGGGCTGCTTCCTTACTCTTATGGGCAGACATCAGGGCATCCATCCATTTTCCCGGGAAGAAGATGTCGCTGGTCTGTTGGATATACTCCAACGACTTAAGACTGGGCTCGATGTAATCATTGCTCTGGGGCTCGAAGACATCAGAGTTCAGCAGTCTCAGGGTGTGGATGGCCCAAGGCTCATGCTGGCGGTTCTCAGGCTTGAGCAGCGAGTTGAAAAGTTTGATGCGCTCATCCTTGTTAGGATTGCAGGCACGACTGACATAGTCGAACTCTTTTCGTAAATCCTCTGTCTGCAGATGACCACGCTGCGTATCGATGATCTCCTGCCATTGCTGCGGGTTCATAATGGCGAGGCGATAGGCCATCTCCATATAGTCGCGCTCGTTGAGCAACGGGTCTTTCCTGTACTTCCAGATGCTATACAACTGATTGAGCACTTCGGGCGAAGAGGCGCAAGAAGTCATTCTGCGGATGACGTACTGGTGACACTCGTTGGTCGGGTTCTCTTGCAACAGATCCATCACACAGAGTTCCAGGGCGGCTCGCTGTTCGATGTTCACGTCGTTTACAATCTTGAACATGTGGTCGAGGGCTGTTGACATGATCAGCGGGTTACGCTCCTTGACCATCATGCGGAAGAGTTCTGCAAAATGTGAGGGAGGAATCTTTCCTAACAGGTAGTTGTCGTGGATGGCCATCAGCAATGCATAGCGGTTCAGGTCGATATAGGTCGTTATAAGACGTTTGGGCATCTGCAGCGTGTAGTCCTCGTCGAGTGTAAAATGTCCGTATCCCTTACCGTCGGAATTAGGGATGATATAGTCTGGACGACCAGAAACCTTGAAGGTCATCGTCGGTTTCTGCATATCTACTGCCAAAGTGCTGCTCTTGCCCTTGTCATAGATGACTCTTACTTGGAACTTCTGTGGCCAGAAGATGCCGCGATGGTAGGGATCGCTCTGCGTAATGACGATATTGCCGTTCTTGTAACTGGTGTGTATCGTGGGCATACCTTTCTCCTTCACCCAAGTGTCGCAGAACTTCCGTACACCTGCATTGGGAGCCTGCTTGTCGAGAATGTCAACAAGTTCATCCCAGCTGGCATTGTCGAACTGGTGCTCAACCAGGAACTGGCACAGACCGTTCTGCATCGCTGTTGCCCCCATCACACGTTCCAACATCCGCATCATGACGGGTGCCTTGTCGTAGATGATATTGTCATAGAGCAGACTGGCATGATTCAGGTTGGAGAGTTGCTGTGCAATAGCGTGGGTTCCCTCCGTACGGTCAATCTTGATGGCGTCGGTCTGATAGGTCTTGATGAAGTTCAGGTCATGATCTACCTGATTGTACTGACGACGGGTAATCTTTGCGGCCATGAAGTTAGCCAGCACTTCCTTGGTCCATACATCTTCAAACCATTTCAAGGAGACGAGGTCGCCAAACCACAGATGAGCAGTCTCGTGGGCAATCAGTTCTGTGCGCGACAGTTCGTCCTCCTGGGTGGCATTCTTCTCAAGGAAGATACGGCGGTCTCTCAACTGGATAGCGCCAGGATGTTCCATACCTCCAAACTGGTAGTTGGGTAGGATGACGAGACCATATTCCTTGAACGGACAGAGAATACCTGTATAGCCTTCCATCCATTTCAGGGCTTGGCCGGCTTCATCGAACACTTTGTCAAGCTGAGCCACCTTGGCAGCATCAGTCTCGCGGTAGAGGGCTCTCATCAATCGTCCGTCACGCGTACCGGTCTTCTCAAAGAAGTTTCCAGCCACAAAGGAATAAAGATAGGTGGGCAACTGACAACTGTTGTCGCTGGTCATCGTCTTCCATCCTGATGGTGTATTCAGTGTGGTGACAAAGACGGCTCTCAGGTCAGGCTGGTCGAAACAAGGGAATGCTGAACGGGCCAGATCTGGCACGAAAATGGTATAGAGATATTCGTCGCTACGGTTCAGTGCCTTGTCCAGGCAGGTGAAGTCGAGTTCTATCTTGTTCTTGCCTTCCTGCAGTTCTTGCATGGGGATGACAATATGCTCGTTCTGGTAGTAAGCCTTAAAAGAACGGCGTTTGTTCTTCTTACCATAATAAACATAGCCTGTTCCGTTGAAGTCGCCCTGGAAGTCCAGAATCAGGTCCTCCCTCGCTTTCAGGTCGAAACTGATGATGGCTTTTCCCGTTACTTTTGTCTTGAGGTTAGATGGAATGTTGAATGTCAGGTCATAGACCACGTTGCTGACATTGGCTTTTCTGTGATCGGCGAGTTCTTTGGAGACGCCTTTGGAAAGCATCTGGGCATGTGTGTTTAACACCATCATACTCAGAATAGTCATGAGTAGGATTCTGATATTTTTCATCTTTAATCTGGTTTTTGTTTGCAAATTTAATTAAATAATTCTAATAGCCGCCATTTTTTCATTGTTTTTTTGCGCCATATCATTAATTTTGCAGTCGTAAAACCATTAATTCTGGAATGAATATGAAAAAGAATGTAGTTTTGATAGCCTGTGCAGTCGGTCTGATACTGACCAGCTGCGCCAGTAAGAAGGATCTGGCAAATTGTCAGACAGAGAACAAGTCACTCACCGAGAAGTTGCAGGATGCGAGGGAAGACCTGGCAGGAAAGAATGCCCGCATCACGGCTTTGGAAGAGCAGCAGCGCGGTCTGCAGCAGGCTTTGCAAGCCGCTGAAGCAAAGTATGCCAAGTTGCAGGAGTCACTCGACAAGAGTCTGACGAATGCCTCGCAGAACAATATCTCTATCGAGAAACTCGTGGATCAGATCAATGAGTCGAACCAGTATATCCGTCACTTGGTAGAGGTGAAATCGAAGAGCGATTCACTGAACATGGTTCTGACGAATAATCTGACGCGTTCTCTTTCCAAGGAGGAACTGAAGGAGGTCGATGTGCAGGTTCTTAAGGGCGTGGTCTATATCTCGCTCGCCGACAACATGCTTTATAAGAGCGGTTCTTATGAGATTAACAGCCGTGCAGCAGAGACCTTGTCGAAGATTGCCAAGATCATCAAGGACTATAAGGATTACGATGTGCTGATCGAGGGTAACACGGATAATGTGCCCATTAAGAAGCCTAATATCCGTAACAACTGGGACCTCTCTGCCCTCCGTGCCTCTTCAGTGGTACAGGCTCTGCAGAACGACTATGGTGTAGATCCTAAGCGTCTGACTGCTGGTGGTCGTGGTGAGTATAATCCTGTGGCTGGCAACGATACAGAGGTTGGCAAACAGCGCAACCGCCGCACACAAATCATCATCACACCGAAACTTGATGAGTTCATGGACTTGATTGGTCAGGCTCCTGAGAACGATAAAAAATAGTATCAAGTGAACACCCGGACGGTGGTGGATTGTCCTCGCATCATCCTGACAGTATTGGCAGCAATGGCTTTCCCTATTGCTGCCCATGCTGTTTCTGGGGATAGCACCCGCGTCCATCGTATTGAGGTGGAGGGTGTTCCCGGTAGGATTCTTCACACGAACGAGTTCTTGAGAGGGTATAATACGGAGGTGCGCACGATGAACCACTCTTTCGTGGCGCGCCTGAAGTATGCTTTCTCACCACCAGAAGATTCCGAACAGGCTCATATATATAAAGGTGTGTATCAGGGGGCGGGTCTGGCCATCCACAGTTTTAATCCCCAACTGGGAAATCCTGTTTCTCTCTATGTCTTTCAGGGTGCAACCATCAAGACACTGACCGAGCGCCTTTCTCTGAATTATGAATGGGATTTTGGTGTGACCTATGGCTGGAAGGCGTACGATAAGGAGACGCATCCGGAGAATCGTGTCATCGGATCCAAGATGACGGCCTATATTGACTTTGGACTCTATTTGCGTTGGATGTTGTCGAAGGATTGGGACCTGAACGTCGGTGCGACGATAACCCACTATAGCAATGGTAATACAGCCATCCCCAATGCAGGCCTGAACGTGTTGAGTGCGAAGGCTGGCGTCGCCTATTACATTGGTCGTCGCGGGGCGAGTCCTTCATTGGCAGCCCTTCCGCCTTTTGAACGACACTGGGGAATGGACCTGACACTCTATGGTGCGTGGAAACGTAAAGGTATGGAGAAACAGGATGGGGCTTATGCGCTTCCCGGCACTTATGGGGTGTTCGGCTTCAACCTCAACCCTCTTTATCACGTGAACCATTGGTTGAATATCGGTGCCTCGCTCGACGGCTCCTACGACGGCAGTGCTAATCTGACGGTCAGTCCGAAGGTACTGACGGGTTTGAAAGAGGATGCCTCAGACCAAGATGTCTTTATGGCTCCCTGGTATCGGCGGCTGGCTCTCGGCCTCTCTGCCCGCACAGAGTTTGTGATGCCTTATTTTACCATTAATTTTGGCATTGGCCATAACGTCGTCAATGCTCAGACCGAAGACCTGAAGGGCTTCTACGAGATCCTGGCACTGAAAATCAATATCATGCACAAGACTTACCTTCATATCGGCTATAGCCTTTACGACTTCTATTATCCTAACAACCTGATGCTAGGTGTCGGCTTACATCTTTAATCTGTCAGATGGTATTTCTGTTTGAGATAGCCGGCAAAGATACGGGCGGCACTCTCCACCTTCGCAGCACAAGGGCGCGACTTGTAATATTCCGCTGTACGGGCTGAGGCCACATAACTGTCCTTCGCCTTCTCATAGCCCTTGAGCCCCAAGATCTCTGCACAGATCAGACTGCCGTTCTCTTCCTTCGACTTGGCCAGCAGTTCCTGCACAACCTTATAACAGGCCGATTTTCCCTCGCGGTCACTGCCCTCAGTCTGTCCGCAGTCCAACCCTACGAGCATGACGATGCCCGAGACGGCACCACACATCATCCTCAATCGTCCGACACCACCTCCGAAGCCCGCTGCAATCTTCTTGGCCAGCACGTCGTCAAGCCCATATAAATCTGCAAAAGCAGCCACCACACTCTGGCAACAGCCATAGCCTGCCATAAAGTTTTCTACGGCATGCTCTACCCTTTGTTCTACCTCTTGTTCTGTCATCATTTGCAATATCGAGTTGCAAAAATACAAAATTGTGGAGAATAAGATGACTGACAAACGGGATTTTGATGTTAATAATGTCTAAATCGATAGAAAAAGACTTGTATAGTTCGTGAAAAACGAGTAATTTTGTAGGCTATAGAGATGACAGTTTATTTGTTTAACAATTAAATTATTTATTTTTCAATGATTTATTCAAAAGAAGTGGAAAACATGTGTAGCGTTTGCAAAGGCGCTTATCATGGACCTGCACCAATCCCCGAGGAGGGCAAATGGGTAGCAGTGAAAGAAATCAAGGAAATCTCTGGTTACACCCATGGTATTGGTTGGTGTGCACCTCAGCAGGGTGCCTGCAAACTGAGTCTGAACGTGAAGGACGGTGTCATCCAGGAGGCTCTTGTTGAGACCATTGGATGTACAGGTATGACTCACTCAGCTGCTATGGCCAGTGAGATTCTCCCTGGTAAGACCATCCTCGAGGCTCTGAATACCGACCTCGTTTGCGATGCTATCAACACCGCTATGCGCGAACTCTTCCTGCAGATTGTTTACGGACGTACACAGAGTGCCTTCTCTGAGGGTGGTCTGGCTATCGGTGCTGGTCTTGAGGACCTGGGTAAGGGTCTCCGTTCACAGACTGGTACTCTTTATGGTACCGTTGCCAAGGGCACACGTTATCTTGAACTGACTGAGGGTTACATCACCAAGATGTATCTCGATGCCAACAACGAGGTTTGCGGTTACGAGTATGTACACCTCGGCAAGATGATGGAGGCTATCAAGAATGGCATGGATGCCAATGAGGCTCTGAAGAAGTTCACCGGCTCTTATGGTCGCACAAGCGAGGAGCAGGGTGCAGTTAAGGCTATTGACCCACGTAAAGAATAATTAGGAGGATACGACAATGATTAGAAAAGTACAGTTTGAGAGTCAGGAGCGCCGTATCAACCAGGTTCTTGCTGCTCTGAAGGAGAATGGCATCAACTCT
>OMXO01000076.1 GCA_900315035.1 uncultured Prevotella sp. | reverse complement strand
GAAGGGTCAGATCCTCGAGGGTACAGTTAAGAATATCACCTCTTACGGTGTATTCGTTGACCTCGGTGGTGTTGACGGACTCATCCATATCACAGACCTCTCTTGGGGCCGTGTTGACGATCCCCACAAGGTGGTGGAGCTCGACCAGAAGATCAACGTCGTTATTCTCGACTTCGACGACGAGAAGCGTCGTATCGCTCTCGGTCTGAAGCAGCTCACTCCTCATCCTTGGGATGCTCTGGATGCTGACCTCAAAGTGGGCGACCACGTGAAGGGTAAGGTAGTCGTGATTGCCGACTACGGTGCATTCGTTGAGATCCAGCCCGGTGTTGAGGGTCTGATCCACGTTTCAGAGATGTCATGGAGCCAGCACCTCCGCTCAGCTCAGGAGTTCCTGAAGGTTGGCGACGATGTAGAGGCAGTTATCTTGACACTCGACCGCGACGAGCGCAAGATGTCACTTGGTATCAAGCAGCTCCGCGAGGATCCTTGGGAGGCTATCGAGACCAAGTATCCTGTTGGCTCTAAGCACAATGCCAAGGTTCGCAACTTCACCAACTTCGGTGTGTTTGTTGAGCTCGAAGAGGGTGTTGACGGTCTGATCCACATCAGCGACCTCTCTTGGACCAAGAAGGTTAAGCATCCTTCAGAGTTTACTCAGGTAGGTGCTCAGATCGACGTTATCGTACTCGATATCGACAAGGAGAACCGTCGTCTGTCTCTCGGTCACAAGCAGCTCGAGGACAATCCTTGGGATGTATTCGAGGCCAAGTACACAGTTGGTTCTATCCACGAGGGTAAGATCAGCGAGTTGCTCGAGAAGGGCGCCGTTGTATCTCTCGAGGAGAATGTCGAGGGCTTCGCTACACCTAAGCACCTCGTTAAGGAAGATGGTTCTCAGGCCGTTCTCGGCGAGACTCTCCCATTCAAGGTGATCGAGTTCAACAAGGATTCTAAGCGCATCATCCTCTCTCACAGCCGCACCTTCGAGGATCCCGCACGCGAGGAGAAGAAGGCTGCCGCCGCTGCTGCTAAGAAGAATGCACGTCCTAAGAAGGACGACACTCCGAAGATCGAGAACATTGCTGCCAGCACAACACTGGGCGACATCGATGCTCTTGCAGAGTTGAAGGCTAAGATGGAGAAGGGCGAGAAATAATCCCTACTCCACCCTATACGATCAATCCCTCCGGCCATGATGTCGGGGGGATTTTTCTTTTGGCACGGTTTTTGCATCAGCAATGATAAAATGAAAAAGGTAAATTCATAAAGCTATGCAAAAAGGTAACATCGGGGTTACAACAGAGAATATATTCCCCGTCATCAAAAAATTTCTCTACAGTGATCATGAGATTTTCCTGCGCGAGATGGTATCAAATGCCGTTGATGCCACGCAGAAACTGAAAACCCTGGCACAGCAGGGCGAGTATAAGGAAGAACTGGGCGATCTCACCGTGCGCGTCAATTTCGATGCCGACAAGGGTACCATCACCATCAGCGATCATGGTATCGGCATGACCGAAGAGGAGATCGACAAGTACATCAACCAGATTGCCTTCTCAGGCGTTACCGACTTCCTCGAGAAGTACAAGGACAATGCCAATAACATCATCGGACACTTCGGACTCGGTTTCTACTCTTCATTCATGGTTTCAAAGAAGGTAGAGATTGTCACCAAGTCGTATAAAGAAGGCTCAAAGGCCGTGAAGTGGAGCTGCGACGGTAGTCCTGCCTATGAGATCGACGATGCTGAGCGTGCAGAGCACGGATCGGATATCATCCTCTACATCGACGACGACTGCAAGGAATTCCTGGATAAATACAAACTCGAGAGTCTGCTGCAGAAATACTGCAAGTTCATGGCTGTGCCCATCGCCTTCGGCAAGAAGACTGAATGGAAAGACGGCAAGCAGGTAGATACCGAAGAGGACAATATCATCAATAATGTAGAGCCTCTTTGGACAAAAGCCCCAAGCACCTTGAAGGACGAGGACTACAAGAACTTCTACCGTACACTCTACCCCATGAGCGACGAGCCTCTGTTCTGGATCCACCTCAACGTCGATTACCCCTTCAACCTCACGGGTATCCTCTATTTCCCAAAGATACAGTCGAACATCGAACTCCAGAAGAACAAGATCCAGCTCTACTGCAATCAGGTGTTCGTGACCGATCAGGTCGAGGGCATCGTGCCAGAGTTCCTCACGCTGCTGCATGGTGTCATCGATTCACCAGATATTCCTCTGAACGTATCTCGTAGCTATCTGCAGAGCGATCGCGAGGTGAAGAAGATCTCTACTTACATCACCAAGAAAGTAGCCGACCGTCTGAACAGCATCTTCAAGGAGAACCGTAAGGAGTACGAGGAGAAGTGGGACGACCTGAAACTTTTCATCAACTATGGCATTCTGGCTGAGGATGGCTTCTATGATCGTGCCAAGGACTTCGCCCTGATGAAGGATACCGATGGTAAATACTTTACCTTCGACGAGTATAAGACACTTATCGAGGCAAATCAGAAAGACAAGAACGACCAGCTGGTATATCTCTATGCCACAGACAAGGAGGAGCAGTACTCATACATCAAGGCTGCTCAAGACAAGGGTTACAGCGTATTGCTGCTCGACGGACAGCTCGACGTGCCCACCATCCAGACGCTGGAGCAGAAGTTCGATAAGAGCCATTTCACCCGCGTAGATGCCGACATCATCGACCGTCTGATTGTGAAGAGCGATGCGCCAAAGAGCGAACTGAGCGAGGAGCAGAGTGACAATTTGTCAGCAGTCTTCCGCACCCAGATGCCAAAGATCGACAAGACAGAGTTCATGGTTCAGGTTGATGCCCTTGGCGAAGAGGCTCGTCCTGTCATTATCACCCAGAACGAATATATGCGTCGTATGAAGGAGATGAGCAAGTTCCAGCCAGGTATGAACTTCTACGGCCAGATGCCTGATTCATTCAATATCGTGCTCAACTCAGACCATCCACTGGTAAAGCGCGTACTCGAGGAGTCAGAGGCTGCTACGTCAGAAGCCCTCAAGCCTATCGTCTCAGAACTGAAAGGTCAGGAGGCACGTCTTGCCGCTATTCGTGCTGCACAGGATAAGAAGAAGTACGACGAGCTCACACAGGAAGACAAAGACCAGAAGGCCGAGGCAGAAAAAGCCGTTCAGGAACAGAAAGACAAGAAACAGGCCGTCATTGCCGACTATGCCAAGGACAACTCTATCGTCCATCAGCTTATCGACTTGGCTCTCCTCCAGAACGGCATGCTCAAGGGCGAGGCTCTTGACCGTTTCCTCAAGCGTTCCGTTGATCTGATCAAGTAATACGATACTTTTACATCTTTTAAAGAGGACATAACCTTACGGCTATGCCCTCTTTCTTATTTTGCCCCTATCATCAGGATCTCCTCCTGCTTGTTCCATATTAACATGGCAAATTGAAACTTTGAAACCTCAGACTTTCTTGCGACAAAATTTTACTCTATACTCTTCCTTTGTCGCAAATTCCCCACTCCGTCGCAACAACTTGAAGAAGATTTGGTGCGATTATTTGGAATCAGCCTGAAATCGCTGTAACTTTGCAGCAGATTACAGATTCATACGTTAGTTGTTTCATTTTGTATTGTTTTGGTTTATTAGTTAGTAAGAAACATACAAGGCTCGCTGAGATAGCGGGCCTTGTGTGCGTTATGGGCATAAGAGCAAGCCCCAGCTGTACCCTTTATGCAATGATAACGAATTTTAGTCAAACTGCAAAATTAGTTATAAAAGATTTTCTATTTCTTTGTTTGCTGAAGATAAGAGGCTGTTCGCTGAAAAGATTTGGTGAAGTCAGCAAACACTCGTACCTTTGCATCGTCAAAAGAACATTAATAGTAGTTTTTTCATACTTCTGATTTTAGTTAAATAATAAGTTAGTTTGGTTAGTTATTAGGCATCAAGGCTCGCTGAGATAGCGGGCCTTGTGTTGTTGTAGAACCACATAGTACATACAGTTGCGTGGTCATTTGGTCAAAATATATTTATTATATATTGGCATATTTTTGATGTCCAGAATCGATTTTGACCAAATGACCAAATGACCAAATGACCACGATTTTGTGTTTGGAGACAGACAGAAATAGTTGTGCGTGCTTTTTTGCGTGCTTTTTTGGCGAAATAATTCGGAGGTACTCTGAAATTTTCGTACCTTTGCATTGTCAACGAAAAAAGACGAAAATTGCGGCCTAACTAGGGAACAAAAATTACCTCGCCAGTGGGCACTTGTAACCTAAGGAAATTGCAAATCGGAGTCGAATCCGCGACATGAGAAAATATTCAACATAGAGATTTCATGGCGGAAAAATTTGCATATCTGCTCGAAAATGACTATCTTTGCAACAGTATAACTAAAAAACGAACTTCTAATGAAAAGACTCTTTTTATCGATATTGGTAAGCACGATCTGCATGTCGATGCAGGCGGCAGAGGTGAACCAGAAGAAGGCGCAGGAGACGGCTAAGGCCTTCATGACGCGGATCATAGCGGGTGAGCATGCGGGCACGAGAGCGCACGAGGACAAGATATCCCTGAAGACCGTCGAGACGGGGCTGAAAGGGCTGCATGTGTTCAATATGGACGGTGGCAACGGCTTCGTCATCGTATCGGGCAGCGACCAGACGGAGGCCGTGCTGGGCTACGCGACAACGGGCAGCATCGACGGAGAGATGCCTCCAGCCATGAGGGCGCTGCTACAGAGTTATGCGGCACAGATCACCAGGGCAGAGCAAGGCACTGACAAGGCTGAGGGGGAATCGACTGGCATCTACCTGACGAAACAGGAGGTGGCACCGCTCATCAAGTCGAAATGGGGACAGGACGCTCCCTACAACAACATGACGCCAACGATACAGACGAAGGACAAGAAGACCATACACTGCCCTACCGGCTGCGTGGCTACGGCTGCGGCTATGGTGATGAGATACTACGAGTGGCCCAAACAGCCGACGGAGGTGATCCCTGCCAGCAATAATCTGCCGGAACTGCCTGCCACGACCTTCGACTGGGCAGCGATGAGGGACACCTATGACAAGAATTCGCCGACGGAGGCCTGCGACGCAGTGGCCACGCTGATGAAGTATTGCGGCGGGGCATTCAAAATGCAGTATTATGAGGAAGTGGCGTCATCGAACACGAGCAATGCGGCTTACGGCTTGATACGATTCTTCGGCTACGACAGCCAGAGCATCCGCATGATGCGACGGACACTGGTGACGGAGTGGGAATGGCAGAACATGATTTATGAGGAACTGGCAGAGAAGCGCCCCGTCATCGCAGGCGGCGACGGCCACGAGGTCATCATCGACGGATACATGCAGGGAGACTTCTTCCACATCAACTGGGGATGGAAGGGCGGATCAGACGGCTACTTCCAACTGTCGGTACGCGCGCACTTCAACGCGGCACAACAAGTGATGAAGCACTTCCCGTATGAGATCATCACGGGCATCAAACCCACCAAGGAGCCGTTTACCTACCAAGAGACGCTGACAACAACCGGACTGACCGTGAACACCAACACACCACTCAAACTGGAACGTACGGGCAACAGCAACTTCCCGACCGTGAATACCATCCTCTCTGTCAGGAACATCTGCCGCGACAAAGAGGACAAGATGTTCGACTTCGGCGTTGGAATCTACAACGGAGAGGAACTGGAGAAGGTGTATGTGGCAGCCAGGAACTTGGAGTTCGCCAACGAAAGTTACATAGACAATATAGACGTCAGCTTGAATTTCGGCGAGGGAATGGCCGACGGCCTGTATCAGTTGTACGGCGTCAGCAAGCTGCATGACGCGACGGAATGGCTGAAGAATCAGGACGTCGAACCTTGGTATATCGATGCCAACATAGCAGGCAACACGCTGACACTGACCACGCATCCCCGTGACCACCGCCTGAAGATCAACAGCATCAAGTATTCGGGTGACCTGACGGAAGGCGGCCAGGTGACGGCTGTGGCCAACATCACCAACGGCAGCGACTACGACTTCGACGGCGTGATCATACTCGTATATGACACCAGTGATGGCCAAAAACGGAAAAACAAAGTACTCAGTGAGACCTTCCATAACATCGCTGCCGGGAAGACGGAGGACGTCACCTTCAAATTCACAGCGAGCACGGCTCAGACCTATCAGACGTACATTCTCTATGAGTCGTTCATGCTGGGCAAAGGCGAGCCATTGGTGATCAAGGAGGCTGGCAATAGTGAAGAAAACGTGGGCGACTACGTGCAATTGGAGAAGACGATGACCATGAAGAACGCGAAAATCACGGGAAAGGACAATCATGGCAGCGACAACTACGATCTCACCGGACGAGTGCTCGACATCACGGTCACACTGAAGAACACCGATGACAAGATCACCTACAAGGGGGAGGTCTCTACGATTGTCTACATGTTAGATCCTGTGACAGGCATCTCAGATGTTGTTGCCAACCTGAGCAAGAAGGGCGTCACCGTCGCCCCAGGACAGAGTACGGACGTCAGCTTCCGCTATAACAACATGAAGCCTCATAACGATTACTACCTGAACGTGCATGCATCCTATTTTGACGATTTGAATAGTGACGAAAAGGGACTCTACCCCAACATCGTGACGGTGCCGGGCATCAATGTCTTCAAGACAGACCGCTCGGTGGAGTCGCAGTCGCCTGCAGCGACATTCACGGTGCCTGCTGATGCCATCGCCGTGGAACTGAACGGCTGCGGCGTCACGACGCTGACACCTAACGACCAGCCTAACTGTCTCTACTATCTGAACGATACCGACACGAAGCCCGCCACATTGGAGGGGCGCAATGTGGTGATTCAGAGCAAAAACGGCAGCATGGCCGAGACGCTGACGCTGAAAGACGGCTACGACTTTATGGCACCCAACGCTTTCGTGGCCACGAACGTCAGTTACACGCGCACCTTCACGGAGGCAGAGCATCAGGGCTACACCACGCTGGTGCTGCCTTTCGACGTACAGCGTCAGGAGGCTGGTGGCGAAGCATTCACCATACAGTTGCAAGAGCTGCTCGGCGACCAGCCTGGCAAGGTCTATGTAGGGCATACAGACGAACTGCCTATGGCAGCGAAGCCCTACCTGCTGCGGCTGAAAGCAGACGCGCCGCTGAAGAACCCAGTGACGTTCACAGCCGAGAACGCTATCATCACAGACTCCATCGCCACCGCGGCGGCAGGTCTCTATTACCTTCAAGGCTCATTCTCGAAGCGAACACTTACGGGCGAAGAGTGTTTCGGCTTTGCTGACGGAAAGAGCGACACCGTCGTTCCTATAACAGACAACTGCTCGCCCTTCCGCGCCTACTTCCAGCCTATCGGCATGCCAACAAACTTTAAGTCGCTGGCCATCGACGACCAGACGCTCGATCCTACAGGCATCAAGGCTATAAAGAGTAAGGCAGATGAAAGCAACGAGGAGAATACCTATAACCTGAGTGGACAGCGGGTATCTGAAGCCTACAAGGGTATCGTCATCAAGAATGGCATTAAGGTCGTGAAATAAAATCGACCTTAATGCCACTCACTATTGTCTATTGGGGCTGAAATCAGAGCTGACTCTCGCGCTGCTCAAGGAACTCGGATACCTGCTCCTGCATGCCGCGGGTGACGGCGATGCGGCCTGAGCGGGTGTACTGGAGCACGCAGCCGAAGGTGTCGAGGGCACGATAGAGCGAGATAATGTCCTCGGTGACGCCGTGCATCTGGACGATGACATAGGTGGCGTTCACCTCGATAATACTGGCCTGGAAACGGCGGATGGTGCGCGATATCTCCGGGTTCTCCAGCACCATCGGTGCAGAGAGCTTGTAGAGGCCTGACTCTCGGATGAAAAGTTGCTCATCGGTAAAGTAATTGGCCTTTACCACATCAACCTTCTTCTCAATCTGCTTAGTAATCTTGACGATCTGGTCTTCATCGCTCCAAGCGGTAATGGTGTATTTATGGACACCAGGAATGCTGGAGGCCGAAACATTCAGACTCTCAATGTTCACCTGACGACGGGTAAAGACAGCCGTCACCTGATTAAGGATACCTGCCACGTTCTCGGAATACACCAACAGGGTATATAGTTTCTTTCTGTTCTCTTCCATCATTATTCACTTTTTACTAAATCTCCAGCATCATCTCATCGACATTCATACCCGGAGGCGTCATCGGCAGCACATTGTCTTCCTCGAGGATGGCACACTCCAGAATGTAGGGACCATCGGTGGCAAGCATCTTCTCTACAGCAGCCGCCAGATCGTTACGATCGGTGACAGCGGCATAGGGGATGCCGTAACCCTGGGCGATGAGCTCATAATTAGGATTGACCATCTTCGTAAACGACTTGCGACGCAGCCAGAACATATCCTGCCACTGACGCACGTTGCCTAAATAATTGTTGTTCATCAGAATCATCTTCACTGGAGCCTGCTGCTCCATGATGGTGCCAAGTTCCTCGATGCACATCTGGAAGCCACCGTCGCCCATGAAGCAACAGACTGTGCGACCAGGAGCACCAAAGGTAGCGCCGATGGCAGCAGGCATGCCGTAGCCCATCGTGCCGAGACCACCACTGGTGCAGATGCTGCGCTTATGGTGATATTTGAAATATCGTGTCGCAAAGAGTTGGTTCTGTCCAACATCAGTGACGAGGACGGCATCGTCGGCACTCTTCTCAGCCACGGTATGCACGACCTCACCCATACGCAGCGGACCCTCCTTGGGATGGATAGCGGGCTCAATGACCTTCGTGCGCTCTTTCTCGTCGAGCGCCTTGAACGACTGGCGCCACTCGCTGTGATCGGCAGTATTGAGGAGAGCGGTGATGGCGGGCAACGACTCCTTACAATCGGCTACGACGGCCACATCGGTCTTCACGTTCTTATCGATCTCACTGCGGTCGATATCGAGGTGGATGACCTTTGCCTGTTTGGCATAGGTCTTGAGATTGCCCGTCACACGATCACTGAAGCGCATGCCAATGGCGATGAGCACGTCGCACTCCTGTTCCTTCAGGTTGACGGCGTAGTTGCCGTGCATACCCAGCATACCGACATTGAGCGGATGATTGGAGGGCAGTGCAGAGAGACCGAGCATCGTGCGGCCTGCGGGAATATCGGCTTTCTCGAGGAACTTCACCAGTTCACGATGGGCATTGCCGAGTTCAACCCCCTGCCCCACCAGCGCAAGCGGTTTCTTGGCATTGTTGATCAGTTCGGCAGCCTGGCTCACAGCATTGGGATCGAGTTTCGGATAGGGCACGTAAGAACGGATGAAATCCACCTTCATCGGCTCCCAATCGATCTCCTCGACCTGTGCATTACGCGGAAAATCGAGCACCACAGGACCAGGACGGCCCGTCCGGGCGATGTAGAACGCACGGCTCACGGCCCACGCCACATCCTCGGCATGACGGATCTGATACGACCATTTCGAGATAGGCTGAGCCACACCCACGAGGTCCACCTCCTGGAAGGCATCAGTACCCAGAGCCGAGATAGCCACCTGTCCCGCAATGACCACAATGGGTGTAGAGTCCATCATGGCATCAGCGATACCCGTCAGGGTGTTGGTGACACCAGGACCACTGGTGACAAGGGCGACACCCACCTCACCACTAACGCGGGCATAGCCCTCAGCGGCATGGGTGGCTCCCTGTTCGTGGCGCACCAAGATATGGTCGAAACATTTCTTCTCTCCTCGTGTATAATCGAAAAGCGCATCATAGACGGGCATGATGGCACCTCCGGGGTATCCGAAGATGGTCTTCACGCCCTCTGCCTTCAAGGCGCGCATCAGCGCCTTCGATCCTGTAATTCTATCCCTTAACATGTATATTCTTACTTCTTACCTCTTACTTCTCACTTCTCACCTCTAATCAATAATCCGTATTCCTCCCTTATCGGCACTTGACACGCTCTGAGCATAGGCACGCAGGGCCTTGGAGACGACACGATTGCGTTTCAGCGGCTGCTGCGGACGGGCTGCGAGTTCCTCATCAGAGAGTTTCACACTGATGGAGCGCGAAGGGATATCGATCACGATGATATCGCCATCCTTGATCTTGCCGATGTTACCACCGTTGGCAGCCTCTGGGGAGATATGACCGATAGAAAGGCCACTGGTACCGCCAGAGAAACGACCGTCGGTAATCAGCGCGCACTCCTTACCTAAGTGCATACTCTTAATATAAGAGGTAGGATAAAGCATCTCCTGCATACCGGGACCGCCCTTCGGACCCTCGTGGGTGATGACCACGCAGTCGCCACTCTTCACCTTACCACCGAGGATGCCCTCACAGGCATCTTCCTGAGAGTCGAAGCAGACGGCAGGACCCTCGAAGTGCCACAGCGACTCATCGACACCAGCGGTCTTCACGACACAGCCATCCTGAGCGATATTGCCGAAGAGAACGGCCAATCCGCCATCCTTCGTATAGGCATGTTCGAGATCGCGGATGCAGCCCTCAGCGCGATCGGTATCGAGTGTACCCCACTCTTCCGACTGTGAGCCCATCTTCGTCGAGAAACGATTACCAGGAGCCGTCTGATAGATACGGTTGGCTTCAGGATCAATGTTTCCATCGACAATACTGTATTTCTGCATAGCCTCAGCGAGCGTCATACCGTCAACACGAGCAGCAGAGCCATCAATAAGACCACCCTTACTGAGTTCGTTGAGGATGCCGAGGATACCACCAGCGCGACCACACTCCTGCACGCTGTACTTCTGCGTGTTGGGCGCGAGTTTGCAGAGGCAAGGTACCTTGCGGCTCAAAGCGTCGATATCTTTCATCGTGAAATCAGTGCCAGCCTCCTGGGCCACAGCCAACAGGTGGAGCACGGTATTGGTAGAACCGCCCATCGCGATATCGAGCGACATCGCATTCATGAAAGCCTTGCGAGTGGCAATGTTACGAGGCAGCACGCTCTCGTCACCATCCTCATAATAAGCAAAGGCATTCTTCACCACTTGACGGGCAGCAGCCTTGAAGAGTTCGATACGGTTGGTATGCGTAGCGAGAATCGTGCCATTGCCTGGCAGTGAGAGACCGATAGCCTCGGTGAGCGAATTCATGGAGTTGGCGGTAAACATGCCAGAGCAGGAACCGCAGCCAGGGCAAGAACAACCCTCAATCTCTGCCATTTCCTCATCAGTGACAGAAGGGTCGGCACCTTTCACCATCGCCGTGATGAGGTCGGCATTCTCTCCACGCCAGCGACCAGCCTCCATGGGGCCTCCTGAACAGAACACAGTAGGAATATTCAGGCGCATGGAAGCCATCAGCATGCCTGGGGTCACCTTATCGCAGTTTGAGATGCAGATCATGGCATCGGCCTTGTGGGCATTCACCATATATTCCACCGAATCAGCAATGATGTCACGTGATGGCAGCGAATAAAGCATACCGTCGTGACCCATGGCAATACCATCGTCGATAGCAATGGTATTGAACTCTGCAGCATAACAGCCCATCTTCTCGATCTCCTCGCGCACAATCTGACCAATCTCATGGAGATGAGTATGGCCCGGTACAAACTGGGTGAAGGAGTTGACGACGGCAATAATAGGCTTGCCAAACTGCTCACGTTTCATACCTGTTGCTACCCATAGTGCACGGGCGCCAGCCATTCTACGGCCTTCGGTGCAGACTGCACTTCTCAACTGATGTTTCATATCTTCTACGTTTATTTTTTCGGAATTAGGTGCAAAAATACATTAATTCTACCAATTAGCCAACTATTTCGGGAAATTTTCGTAAATTTGCACCAAATTAATAACAACTCATGACAAACTGAAATGAAAGCGACACTACTAACAATGCTGCTGACGGCAAGTTTGACAGCCGTAGCACAACCTCGCCAGGAAACATACCTCCATGAAGGTTGGCAATTCTCATTAGACAACAAAGACGTTGCCTCGCAAGAGCAACCAAAATGGCAAACTGTGCGCATACCGCACGACTGGGCCATCGCCGGACCATTCGACAAGAAATGGGACCTGCAGAAGGTCGCTATTGTACAGAACGGCGAGAAGGAGGCCACAGAGAAAAGCGGACGATCGGGCGCACTCCCTTGGATCGGACAAGGCCATTACAGACGTATCATCAGCATACCCAAAGAGTGCCGGCATGCAGAACTCGTATTCGACGGAGCGATGGCAGAGCCTACCGTGAAGCTGAACGGGCAGGAGGCTGGTTACTGGGCCTATGGATACAATACTTTCCGGGTGGATCTGACACCATTTATGAAGGCGGGTGACAACCTGTTAGAAGTGGATTTGAAGAACGTGGAGGAGAGTTCGCGCTGGTATCCTGGAGCAGGCATCTACCGCCCCGTGAAACTCGTCACCACCGGACCAGAATGGATTGACCCGTGGAAAACTTTCATCAGAACGACAGAATTGAAAGACGGACAGGCCACCGTAGAACTGACCATGGGACTGGGCTGCATCCCCGACAGTTATCAGGCGATCGAAGTAGAACTGCGTGATGCCAAAGGGCGCCTTGTAGGGCATGAGCACCAAGCCGTAGCCGCTAATGGCAAGGATACGGAGTTCTGTTTTAACATCCAGCAGCCCAAGTTGTGGTCGCCAGAGTCACCCTATCTCTACACGGCTCATATCAAGTATATGCAGAACGGACAGACACTCGACGAGGTGAAGCAGAAATTCGGCATCCGCACCGTGAAGGTATCGAAGGAAGGCGGATTCCAACTGAACGGTGAGACCAGGAAAATCAAAGGCGTATGTCTGCACCACGACTTAGGCCCTCTCGGTGCCGCCATCAACAAGGCTGCTCTCATCAGACAAATCAAGATGATGAAGGAGATGGGCTGCGACGCCATCCGCACGTCGCACAACATGCCAAGTCAGATGCAGATGGATATCTGTGACTCTCTGGGTATGATGGTGATGGCTGAGAGTTTCGATATGTGGGTCTATCCGAAATGCAAGAATGGCTATGCCCGTTTCTTCAAGGACTGGAGCGACAGGGATATTGAGAACCTCATCTTGGCAAACCGCAACCACCCAAGTATCGTGATGTGGAGCATCGGCAACGAGATCCCGGAACAAGGCAGTGAGGACGGACGTGAGATCTCGAGTCATCTGCAGGATCTCTGCCATCAACTTGATCCCACGCGACCAGTGACACAAGGACTCGACCATGCTGAGGCATCGATCAAGAGTGGTGTGGCCAAGGTCATGGACATTCCCGGATTCAATTATCGCGTACATAAGTATGAACAAAGCATTGCAGAGTTGCCACAGGGCTTCCTGTTAGGTTCAGAGACTGCATCTACCGTCAGTTCACGCGGTGTCTATAAGTTTCCTGTAGTACCCAACGACAACTCCAAGTTTGCCTCATGGGCACCTGGTTATGATCCGAAGGC
The DNA here is from genome assembly GCA_900315035.1 of uncultured Prevotella sp. Taxonomy (GTDB): domain Bacteria; phylum Bacteroidota; class Bacteroidia; order Bacteroidales; family Bacteroidaceae; genus Prevotella. The sequence continues at coordinate 3,996 of OMXO01000076.1, read as the reverse complement.
ACTACTGAAAGCCGACGGTCAGTGCTCGAGTTACGATTTGGACTACTCGCCTTGGAGCAACCTTCCCGACGACGACTGGGTGTGGCAGGACGATAAAGACTGGGTGATCGGTGAATTTGTGTGGACAGGCTACGACTATCTGGGCGAACCGTCGCCTTATGATGAGTACTGGCCCTCGCGCTCAAGTTATTTTGGTATCTGCGACCTTGCCGGACTGCCCAAAGACCGCTATTACCTATACCGTTCGAAATGGAACAAGAATCAGCACACGATACACCTGCTACCCCACTGGTCTTGGGGACTTTCGAAAAAGGATAAGGGGAACCGCATCGGCCAGGAAACACCCGTCTATTGTTATACCGACTATCCCACAGGAGAACTCTTCATCAATGGCAAGAGCCAGGGTAAGATCTCTAAGAATCCAGCAGAAAGACTCGACCGTTACCGTCTGCGCTGGAACCATGTCAAGTATGAACCAGGAGAAATCAAAGTGGTAGTGTATGATGCTCAGGGTAACAAGGCAGGAGAACAGACCGTAAGAACCGCAGGAAAGCCAGCAGAACTGAAACTGGAAGCCTGGACTGCGAACGAGGCTGGACTCAATGCCGATGGTGACGATCTGGCGTTTGTCACCGTCTCGCTGACGGATGCCGAAGGAACACAGATTCCTCAGGCCGATGATCAGCTTACTTTTGAGGTAACTGGAACAGGAAGCTTTGAGGCTGTGTGCAATGGTGATGCCACGAGTCTGGAGCCGTTTAAGAAACCGACGATGAAACTATTCAACGGACAACTTGTGGTCGTTGTAAGGAGTGCGAAGGAACCTGGCACACTGACGCTGAAAGTCACAGATGCTGCACGAGGGTTCACGAAATCCATCGACATCGCTGTACGATAAACAATAAGCCCCGCCAATCAGCGGGGCTTATATGTGATATGTAAATTGAGGGGATTATTTCATCTCCTCAATAATATTAGCACCTTCCTTGAGCGCCTCCATATTCAGAGGTATCAGCGAGTGATGACGTTCAGGCAGCGTCTTGAAAAGTGCTTTCTCAACACCCTTATCGCTCACCACAGGAGCAACCTTCAACAGTCCGCCCAAAACAATCATGTTGAACACCTTGCCGTTCTTCATCTCGGCAGCTTTGTCCATAGCGTTAATCTCATAGACAGTAATGTCCTTACGCGTTGGTTTGTTGATGATACCAAAGCCATCGTAAATCAGAATTCCACCAGGTTTGATTTTCGGTTCAAACTTCTCGAGTGAAGGCTGGTTCAGCACTACAGCAATATCATACTTACTGAGGATAGGCGAAGAGATACGCTCATCGCTGACGATGACCGTCACGTTGGCAGTACCACCACGCTGCTCAGGACCGTAGGCAGGCATCCAAGTCACTTCCTTGTCCTCCATCAGTCCAGAGTAGGCCAGTATTTTACCCATTGAGAGCACGCCCTGACCTCCGAAACCTGAAATAATTATCTCCTTTTTCATTATTTCATTTTTACATTTTTACATTTTTACATTAAAGACTCGTCGTGTCTTTGAGGTCACCTTTGGGATAGAAGGGGAACATATTCTCCTTCATCCACTCGTTAGCCTTGGCAGGTGAGAGTTTCCAACCACTGTTACAGGTAGAAACAAACTCCACCAGACTAGAACCCTTACCAGCCATCGAAGCCTCGAACGCTTTGCGCAGTGCCTTCTTGGCTTTGTTGATAGAGGCTACACTCTCAACACTCTGACGAGTGACATAGCAGGTACCTTCTAATTGGGCAGCGATATCGGCCATCTTCAGGGGATAACCATGAATCTCAGGATCACGACCATAAGGACAGGTAGAGGTCTTCTGACCAATCAGTGTCGTGGGAGCCATCTGACCACCCGTCATACCATAGATGGCATTGTTGACGAAGATGATGACGATGTTCTCACCACGGTTCAGGGCATGGATGGTCTCACAGGTACCGATACAAGCGAGGTCGCCATCACCCTGATAGGTGAACACCAGACGGTCAGGCCAGCAGCGCTTGATACCAGTAGCCAGTGCGGGAGCACGGCCATGGGCAGCCTCCTGCCAGTCTATATCTATATAATTGTACGCGAAGACGGCACAACCTACAGGCGATACACCTACGGTCTTGTCTTCCATTCCCATTTCTTCGATGACTTCGGCAATGAGTTTGTGCACCACGCCGTGACTACAGCCCGGGCAATAGTGCATGTTATTGTCGTTCATCAGCGTCGGCTTCTTGCAGACGATATTCTCTGGACTTACTATCTGATTTCTATCCATAGCCTTACATCAATTTCTTTAAAGCATCAACAATTTCCTCGGGCTCAGGTACGTCCTGCATTGATCTCCACAACGAGGATACCCTTCTTACCCTTGGCAAGGGCTGCAATCTCCTTCGTGGGGAACGGGAAAAGCGTAATCGGACGGAACAAGCCTACCTTGATACCCTGTTCACGGGCAATCTCGATAGCTTTCTCCGACAGACGGGCAGCACTTCCGAAGGCTACGATAGCATATTCTGCATCGTCGCAGTACTGCTGTTCGTAGCGTACCTCGTTCTCCTCAATCTTACGATATTTCTCCTGCAGGGCGAGATTGCGCTGCTCCATGATTTCGGGCTTCAGCTCGAGCGAGGTAATCACGACGCGCTCACGATTCTTTGGATCACCTCCTCATCCGTACGACGGGGCTTGAACGGCGGCAGCACCACCTTCTCCATCATCTGACCAATCACACCGTCAGAGAGAATCATGGCAGGATTGCGATACTTGAAGGCCAATTCAAAGGCGAGATCCACAAAATCGGCCATCTCCTGTACAGAGTTCGGAGCCAGCACAATCACCTTGTAGTCGCCATTACCACCACCACGGGTTGCCTGGAAATAGTCACCCTGAGAGGGCTGGATAGTTCCCAGACCAGGACCGCCGCGCTGCACATTGACAAACACACCTGGCACCTCGGCACCAGCCATATAGGTGATACCCTCCTGCATCAAGGCGACACCAGGAGAAGAACTGGAAGTCATCGCACGCTTACCGGCTCCGGCAGCGCCATAGACCATATAAATAGATGCCAGCTCACTCTCGGCCTGCACCACCTGCATACCAGTGGTCTCCCAAGGCTTCAGTTCAGCCAGCGTCTCAATCACCTCACTCTGCGGAGTAATAGGATAGCCGAAATAGCCGTCGCATCCGCAACGAATAGCAGCATGGGCGATAGCCTCATTGCCCTTCATCAACACTACTTCACGTTCTTCTGCCATAACTTATTCCTCCACTTTTTTACGATACACGGTGATACAGGTCTGGGCAGACGATGCCACATGAGGCACAGCCCACGCAGGCTTCCTCATTGACAGCCTCCACATAGGGATAACCGTGCAGATTCACTTTGTTGGCCAGCGCGATGACCTTCTGAGGGCAAGCGATGATGCAGAGACTGCATCCCTTACAACGCTCAGTATTCACCTCGATGGCACCTTTCATTTTTGCCATATTGTATTTGTTTAATGCACTAAATCTTCATTTTCGGGGTGCAAAGGTACAAATAAGTGAGCAAATTGCAAAAGAAAAACCCGATTTTTCTGCAAAAACAATCATCTTCATGACCTAAACTGAATATTTATTTAATAATTAAAGAAAAAAGCCCGCTCCTGATAGGAACGGGCCTTTGAAATATGTAATATAGATATTAGTCTTTGAACCAAGATTCAGGAGCTGGGGTACGCTCAACCATCCAGTTGGTGGTAGGATCAACGGCGACAACCATAGGAGCCTTACCAGTCTCTGGGAAGGTAATAGCTTTCCCTTCTACTGTAACTGAAATATTATTGTTATCAGGATTCCAGCCCTCTACCTTAAACGTATCGAGTTCCTTATCATAGTCAATCTCACCATCGCGACCAGTGTTAAGCATCTGCTGATAGTTGGGGAACTTAGCGCTCTTCGTCCAAGTAGTATTACCAATCTTCAGTGTG
>OMXO01000075.1 GCA_900315035.1 uncultured Prevotella sp. | reverse complement strand
GCAGGCCTTCATCACACCCTGGCTCACACCGCTTCGGAGAGCTGCCTCACGGATCACCTTTGCCTGATTCAGAGCGATGTACAGTTCAGGCGTCATCACATAGCGGTAGGTGCCTGCATCCTCTTTTGAAAACTTTACGAGTCTTTCGACTGCTTTAACTTTTAATGCCATAATAAGATTTTAATTTAAAGATTAATAGATTGTTAAACTTCGTTTGACTTTTCTCACGCTCAGCCATTCATGCTAGCCTGATGGCATTCGCTTAATCGAAAAGTTAATTATTTTCTCATGTCGCTGATTCGACGTCGATTTGCGATTTCCTTAGGTTACAAGTGCCCGCGCGCAAGGTAATTTTTGTTCCCTAGTTGGGTCGCAATTATCGTCTTTTTTCGTTGACAATGCAAAGGTACAAAAAATTCAGAGTGCCTCCAAATTATTTCGCCAAAAAAGCACGCTCTCCAAACACAAAATCGTGGTCATTTGGTCATTTGGTCATTTGGTCAAAATCGATTCTGGACATCAAAAATATGCCAATATATAATAAATATATATATATAATTATATATTGAGCAATGACACAACATCAAAAACGAAAATGACCAAATGACATTTTGACCAAATGACCACGCAACTGTATGTACTTTCATAACGAAAGATGACATTTTTGAATCAGTTTCTCACAGAAACGGGAAAAAACAGCAAACGACAAAAGATTGTGCAGAAAAGATTTGGGAATCTAGATTATTTCCATTATCTTTGCAAGTTAGAAATAGAAAGTTTAACTTTGCATACAAATCTGAATGATAGATGACATACTTGAATCAGTTTCACAAAGAGGTGGAGCGTACGATGAAGAAAATCGTAGAATCCAAGAAGTCTCCGATGAACTCCAAAGACTTTGCCGATTACATGAGGCGGAACCTCGAGACGGCAAAAGTGATGGAGGCCGCTTCGAAATAGAGCAGCGTGCAGCAGAGCAATATGCCAAGTCTGCTGGTGTTTGGATTCCCATGGACAATATCTTTGATCTAGGAACCCCTGGACCCAGCGGTAACGAGAATGACACTTATGTAGCTAAAGATACGATTTATAAGGTAAATAATCTGCTGAATAGCGGAGGTATCTGCAAGTTGCTTGACAAGATATTGCTTCATAATCAGCTTTTCCCTAACACGGCTTATAGGTTTCATGGCTTTACAGGCTATGATGGCAGAACCGTGATGCCCGTATTAGAGCAAGAGCGTATTTGCGAGTCACAGCCAGCTACACAGATCATGATCGATACGTATATGGCTGCCTTGGGCTTTGAACGTGATGGCGAGGTAGGAAGATTTAAGAACGATAAGTATCGTGTCTGGGACGTCGTTCCTCGCAATGTGTTAGTAGATAAAGATGGCGATATGTATGTCATCGATGCAGAGATTGCTATGATCTTTTAAACATTCCAATACCTCTCCCTCCTCTCTCCCTCCAGCAAGAATTTGCGGCGAAGGTGGAGGCGATAGAAGCAATGAAGGCGAAAGTTCGCCAGTCTCTCAAAGAAGCGGAAACGCTGTTTAACTGCCACTCATGTTGGCAATGGCTCAGAAAACGCCAGCCATTCCTACGCACATCGACGTAAAGGAGCGTACCATCCAAGACCTCCTCTATTTCCCCTTTACATGCATCAACGCCTACATGCCTACCAAAGAAATAGCCTGGCAGGAAGTAATGGATACTTTTAATACATGCGAAACCGTCAATGGGCATCCAGGTCTACATGCTGGCGAATCCTTCGATTTTACTTATCGCGGTATTACTATAGGCATTTGTTTTTATGACTGGTATGACAATAGGACATGGTATGACTTCTTCTTCAATACGAAAAAAGAGGCCGACGAGTTCTACAACAATCTTGTCAACGATGTTCAAGGTGCAGGTATTCCGCTTACCAAAGACAAAATCTACGGTGGCATGTCAAACCGCAAAAAGCCTACATCCATCTTCAAATGGGTGAGTGTCGAGGCTCCTGTCAAGGTGAAGGAGGTTAGCCCATCAAACATTGAGACCGCTGATGTCGTTGGCATGTATAAAGTGGAATTGGGCGTTAAGAAAAAGAAAAATGTGAAATAGACCAGAAAAGGTTTTTAAAAATGGGGTTGATTATTTTATTTGGTCTGGTAACTATTGCTAAACGCACACAAGGCCCGCTATCTCAGCGAGCCTTGTATGCTTTTACTAACCAAAACAAAATAACTAACTTAAACCCTTATGCAATATGAAAAAGAAAACTAACTTCAACTTTTGATGCTGCAAAGGTAAGGCGATTTTCGGCTGATTCCAAATTTTAGCAACAAGTATTCTGTGAGTTGTTGCGACGGAGTGGGGGATCTGCGACAAAGGGGCAGAATAGGGTGAAATGTTGTCGTAAGGGCATAACAGAATGAAAGATGACATTCTTGAATCAGTTTCTTAAAGAAGCGGGAAAAATATGTTTAATCGTGGTGTGGGGCAGGTGCAGACAGATTTGAAGGAGAACAAGAATAAACCCGCACTGTTTGATGTGAGCCTGATCACGGCTTTCAAGGTGAATGTGTTCTCGACTTTTGGTGATACTCAAGATGTCCCCAGTTTGTCCCCAGTTTGTCCCCAGCTTTGTCCCAAGCTGTCCCAAACTTGTCTCAAGCTTTGTCACAAGTTCTGTCCCAAGCTTTGTCCCAAGTTTGTCCCAAGCTTTTGCTTGATAATTGTGATAGTGCTATCATTGCTATTTTTATGGAAAAGGAAAAACCTATGAAGGATCATACGCTGTTGCAGGCCGTCTGTTGAACCAATCGCGTGTATGAGGCTCAGAAGAAGTGTGGTCTGATTGTGGACTATGTGGGCGTATTCGACAACTACGCCAATTCGCTGCGCTTCGATGAGGAGTCTGTAAAGACTGTCATCACGAATATTAAGGAAATCAAGGAACATATTCCTGGCTGGTTACAAGACTGTCTGGACTTCTTCCCCGGTATAGATAGAACCATCGGAGGATTCCAAGGGTTGCAGAATGCGCAGGAGAAACTGAAGGATGAGAATGTGAAGACGCCCGAAACGCCTATCGTTGTGGAAAATGTGGTGAATGATATCGATACGCAGGTGGTGAGCATCGTGCGTCGTTTCAGCAATGCCTTCAAGACGGTGACTGGTCAGAACGAGGTTCGCAAGATGCTGCGCACTATCCTTTGGCTGAAATATAAGATCAAGGATAATGAGGTGTTTGAGAAAGCCTACAAGTATGTGGAGATGTACTACACGCCAGATAATGGGGGCCCGTCGTTTCAAGCAAGAGAGGTGAACATCAAAGTGGATTCTCAATTGGTGGCAGATCTTCTGGGAGATCCTGAGAAGGATTGAAAAACAATATTTATACTTCATACAAACGCATACAAGGCTGCATCGCTGCGAGCCTTGTATGCTTATAAACATACCCAAATTTGGGTGTAAAGTTCGCCTTCTTCGTCTTGGAGGGCTTTCATCAGTGGCGAATTGTACACGTATTTTATTTTTAGTTTTTGCATACACTGCATACACTGAAGCTTAACTTGTTGATTTACAGATTGTAATTTAGTGTATGCAAGCAAATTTTTAGTGTATGCAAGCAAATTTTTAGTGTATGCAAGTGGATTTTTAAGTGTCTGCAAGTGAACGAACAATTGTCCCACCCCCTGGGACACTTGGTCCCACCCTATGGGACTGTTCGTCCCACCCCCTGGGACAAATTTTAGCTCATGTACCCATCATCATAAAACTCCTCTAGGGCTGGCCCGTTAGGATAGGTGCTGTTGGGGCAAAAAAAATGGGGCTCCGCTGAGCCCCGATGTTAACCTTAAATCTAATACTATGAAAAACACGATGCAAAGATAGGGATTATTTTTTAATTACCAAAACTTTTTCGACTTTTTTTTCAAGAAAATCAAAAAAAAGTGCATTTTTTTGGCTTTTTTTCGTTTTTTCGGACAAAAATCGCCATTTTCCACCAAAAAAAATCTGCGCTCTTGAAAAAAGGGCGCAGAAATTCGTGATGCTATAATGTATCTTTAAGCTTAGAGGTATTGACGGAGGGCGGCGATCAGTTCGCTGTTCTCTGTCTTGGTGCCGATGGTGATGCGGAGACAGTTATTGCAGAGCTGAATGCGCGAGCGATTTCTGACGATGATACCACGATCGACGAGATAATTGTAGATGCTGTTGGCATCGGTCATCTTTGCCAGGAAGAAGTTGGCATCGGTATGATAGACCTTCTCGCAGATGGGGAGTATGGCGAAGGCATCCATCATGCGGGTGCGCTCCTGGAGGAGGACCTTTACCCACTCTTCGACGTCGATGGGGCGCTTGAGAGCCTCGAGTGCCTGCTGCTGAGTGAGCAGATTGACGTTGTAGGGGTATTTCACCTTATTAAATATATCGATGATCTCCTTAGTGGCGAAAGCCATGCCGAGACGGATGGCAGCGCATCCCCATGCCTTCGACATCGTGTTGAGCACGATGAGGTTGGGATATTGGCCCAGTTCTGTGCGCAGTGGCTGCTGTGAGGAGAATTCGCTGTAGGCTTCATCGACGATGACGAGTCCCTGGAACTGCTCGATGACCTTGATGATCTCGAAGCGGTTCAGACAGTTGCCCGTGGGGTTGTTGGGCGTGCAGAGCCAGATGATCTTCGTATGATCGTCGGTAGCGGCGAGCAACTTCTCGGCAGTGGTCTGAAAGTTATCGTCGAGCAGCACGGTGCGATACTCGACATTGTTGATATCGGCACAGACCTTATACATGCCGTAGGTGGGCTCGATGGCGACGACATTATCGACACCGGGCTCACAGAAACAGCGATAGGGGAGGTCGATGGCCTCGTCGCTTCCATTGCCGAGGAAGATGCACTCGGCAGGTACGCGCTTCAGACGGCTGAGAGCATCCTTGAGCTCGAGCTGCAAGGGGTCGGGATAGCGGTTGAAGGGCTGGTTGTAGGGATTCTCGTTGGCATCGAGGAACACACGAGCCTCGCGCCCGGCATACTCGTTGCGCGCGCTGCTATAGGGAGCCAGGTTCCAGATGTTCTTGCGTGTAAGTTGTTCTAACGGTTTCATTTCAAGCTGTTGATTCTTACGGTCATTGCGTTCTTATGAGCATCGAGCTGTTCGGCTGCGGCCATGAGTTCCACAGCGTGGCCGATGCTCTGGATACCGTCGGCAGTGAGGTGCTGGAAAGTCACCTTGCGACAGTAGCTGTCGAGGTTGACGCCGCTATAGGCGGTAGCATATCCGTGGGTAGGCAGCGTGTGATTGGTGCCGCTGGCATAGTCGCCTGCACTCTCGCAGGCATATTCGCCGAGGAACACGCTACCCGCATTGATTACCTTGAGGGCGAGCTTCTCGTAATCCTTTGTCTGGATGATGAGGTGCTCGGGTGCGTAGGCATTCGAGAGGTCGATGGCCTCCTGATGATCGTGGACGAGCACGAGGCGGCTGTTCTCGAGCGCCTTCTGTGCGATCTCCTTACGGGGCAGGAGGTCGAGCTGGCGGTTCACCTCTGCCTGTACGTCGAAGATCACCTGCTCGGAGGCGGTGATGAGGAACACCTGAGAGTCGATGCCGTGCTCGGCCTGTGAGAGCAGGTCGGCAGCGATAAACTCGATATTTGCCTTATCGTCGGCAATGACGCAGACCTCAGAAGGACCAGCAGGCATATCGATGGCCACATCATGGAGACTGACCTGCTGCTTGGCGGCCATGACATACTGATTGCCAGGGCCAAAGATCTTATAGACCTTGGGCACCGACTCCGTGCCGTAGGCCATCGCTCCGATAGCCTGTACGCCACCAGCCTTGAAGATCTTGCTGACACCAGCGATGCGGGCAGCCACGAGGATGGCTGGATTGACCTTGCCGTCGCGACCTGGAGGCGTGCAGAGCACGATCTCGCTGCAGCCGGCAATCTTGGCGGGTGTGGCGAGCATGAGCACGGTAGAGAAGAGGGGCGCTGTGCCACCAGGGATGTAGAGGCCTACCTTCTCGATGGCGACGCTCTTCTGCCAGCAGACGACGCCAGGCTGCGTCTCGACCTTCTTGCTGCGGAATACCTGTGATGAGTGGAAGGCATGGATATTGTAATGAGCCAGCTGGATGGCTGCCTTCAATTCGGTACTCACCAGTCGCTCTGCCTCTTCCATCTCTTCATCGCTGACAGCCAGTGTAGGCAGGTCAACGTGATCGAACTTCAGTTCATAGCCTTTGACAGCGTCGTCGCCCCGCTTCTTGATATCGGCGAGCACAGAGGCCACCGTATCATTGAGTTGTGACACATCGAGGTGAGGGCGCTCCACTATCTTGGCCCAATCGCTTCTTTCAGGATATCTTATGATGTTCATCAATACCGTTTTATTATAAAATCATCTTCTCGATAGGGGTGACGAGGATGCCCTGGGCACCCATCTCCTTGAGCTTGCCGATAATCTCCCAGAACTGCTTCTGGTCGAGCACCGTGTGAACAGAACACCACTCTTCGTCGGCCAACGGGATAATCGTAGGACTCTTCAGTCCCGGCAAAACGTCGATAATCTCCTGCAGACGAGCCTTCGGGGCGTTCATACGTACATATTTCTTGTCTTCGGCATCTTTGACGGCCTTGAAGCGGAAGAGCATCTGCTCGAGGATGGCGCGCTTCTCGGCTGAGAGCTGCTTGTTGCCAATGAGCAGGGCCTCGCTCTGCATGACGACCTCTACCTCGCGCAGATTGTTGCTGACGAGGGTAGAGCCTGACGACACGATGTCGAAGATACCATCGGCCAGGCCAATGCCCGGGCTGATCTCTACAGAACCCGTGATGACATGAATCTCGGCCTGGATGCCGTTCTTATCGAGAAACTGCTTGAGGATGGCGGGGTAGGAGGTGGCAATCTTCTTGCCATTGAACCACTCGACACCCTTGTAGTCGATTTCCTTGGGGATGGCCAGCGACAGGCGGCACTTGGAGAATCCGAGACGGGAGATGATATCGGCATCCTCGCCGCGCTCTACAAACTCGTTCTCACCGACAACACCGATGTCGGCGACACCGCTGGCTACACTCTGGGGGATATCATCATCGCGGAGATAAAGCACCTCCAGCGGGAAGTTGGACGACTGTACCAGAAGGGTACGCTTCGACGCACTGACCTTGATATCGGCCTCGCTCAGGAGGTTCATGGTGTCGTCGAAGAGGCGTCCTTTAGATTGTACTGCAATACGTAACATATCGTTAATGTCTATCTTTCTTTATAAATTCGCGTGCAAAAGTACAAAAAAATCTGCGAAAATATGCATCCATGCATAAATTTTAGTAACTTTGCACCGATTTTCGGTTGCAAAACCGCTAAAAGTGATGCGATTATTGAATAATCTTGCAGTTTACGGGCTTGTGGGCCTGTTGGTATCCTGTTCGCAGAAGCAGGAACGACTTGTCACACCCTACGGATCGGTGCTCGATTCGGTGGTGGTAAGTGACGAGTTTGACTTGCCGGATATCCAAACTAACGGCGAACTGATTATGGCCACGCTGAGTGGGCCGGAGACTTATTACGACTATCACGGACGGCAACTGGGAACCCAATATCTGATTTGTCAGCGCTTTGCCGACTCGCTGGGTGTGAGACTGCGTGTAGATGTCTGTCGCGACAGCATGGAACTGGTGCAGAAACTCGACTCGGGCGAGGTGGATATCGTGGCATGGGCCACCCCTGGTAAGATCGTGGCAGCAGACAGCAAGCCGGAACTCGCTGAGGAACTCACCGCCTGGTATCACCCCGGACTGATAGAGAGCGTGCGCAAGGAAGAGCAGGAACTGCTGACCGTCAGGAAAGTGAAACGTCGCATCTTCTCGCCGATGCTCGACAAGAAGGGTGGCATCATCTCTCATTACGACCAATATTTCATGACCTACAGTCGCGATATCCGCTGGGACTGGCGACTGATGGCTGCGCAGTGTTATCAGGAATCGACCTTCGACCCCAAGGCCGTATCGTTTGCGGGTGCCAAAGGTCTGATGCAGATCATGCCAGGAACGGCTGACCATCTGGGCGTGCCGCGCAGCAAACTCTATGACCCTGAGACGAACATCGCCGCTGCAGCGAAACTCATCAAGGAACTGAACGGTGTGTTCAGCGACATCAGAGACGGCTATGAGCGCACGAACTTCATACTGGCCAGTTATAACGGCGGGTCGCACCATATACGCGACGCGATGGCACTCGCCAGACGTGACGGCAAGAACGCCCAGCGATGGGCAGAGGTGTCGCCTTACGTGCTGAAACTGGCACAGCCCCGCTACTATAACGATCCGATCGTGAAGTATGGCTACATGAGAGGCTCGGAAACCGTTGACTATGTGGCAAAAATCCGTCAGCGACATGCTGGCTATCAGGGTGTGAAGGCGCCCCACATGGGGTTCCATCCCTCACAGCCGCGCAGAGCCGACAAGCGCAAGAACAAGTACGACATCAAAGAACCAAACAGACCATAACAAGTATGCTGAAAAGATTATTACGGATAGTAACCCCCGCCCTGATGTTAGCGGTGACGCTGGGCAGTTGTGGCTCCAAACCACAGCCCAAAGCCTATTATAATGTGCTGACGAGCGACGACAGCCTGACTATCAAGATGGGGCAGTGGGACTTGATCAAATATCGTAGTGACAAACTGGGGATGGAAATCAACTATCCCTCGTTTCTCTATCATCAGGAGTTGCCCACGGAGCACTCGCAGGAGGTGTTTATAGCCGACGATGTGTCGATATCGGTGATTGTGGATTCGCTCAACGGTATGACCTACAGTGCCGGGCAGCAGATGATGGGTATGGGTGCCGACCTTGTAAGCGTAGGTGACGACTACAGTATCCTGACGGGTGCTGAAGACGACTGGGAGTATTACGGTAAGGTGATAGAAGACGACACGGTGCGCGTGGTGACGGTGATGCTGCGCTACGGACCGCATCATGCGGAAGCGGTAGAGCCGCTGCGCGAATGGGTGAATCAGTTCAGTGTCAGAAAATAAACGATACACAAATAAGAAAGCCTCACGTTGGTGAGGCTTTCTTATTGATAGTTACTTAACGGGAATCTTATCCACACGCTTCTGATGGCGTCCGCCTTCGAAGGTAGCGGTAAAGAACTCGTCCATGATCTTACGGGCCATATTGTTGTCGATAAAGCGACCAGGCATCACCAGTACGTTGGCATCGTTGTGCTGACGGATGAGATGTGCAATCTCAGGAATCCAGCACAGACCAGCGCGTACCTGCTGGTGCTTGTTGAGTGTCATGGAGATACCCTCGCCAGAGCCACAGATGGCAATGCCGGGATAAACCTCACCACGCTCGATACCCTCGGCCAGTGCATGACCAAAGTCGGGGTAATCGACACTGGCGTCGCTCCAGGTACCATAGTCCTTATAGGGATAGCCCTTCTCTTCGAGATACTGGAGCACGAACTTCTTAAGAGCGAAGCCTGCGTGGTCGCAAGCTACGCCTACAGTCTTTACTTCCATTAGGCAAGGAGTTTTTTAACCTGCTTGTAAACATTCTCACCAGTGAAGCCGAGCTTCTCGTCGAGCACCTTGTAAGGAGCAGAGAATCCGAAGCTCTCGAGACCCCATACACAGCCGTCGGCACCTACGAGACCCTCGAGGTTGACGGGCAGACCAGCGGTAAGTCCGAACTTCTTCTTGCCTGCAGGCAGCACGCTCTGCTGATACTCCTTCGGCTGGCTGCGGAACAGACCCTCGGAAGGAACGCTCACGATGCGCACCTTGACACCATCCTCGCGGAGCAGCTTGGCACCAGCCTCGAGGGTAGAAACCTCAGAACCAGAAGCCAGCAGGATGACATCGTAGTTCTCATCAGATCCGGCTACGACATAAGCACCCTTCGTGGCCTGCGAGTAGTCGTTGCCCTCGGGCAGCATCTCGATGTTCTGACGAGAGAAGATCAGAGCGGTAGGTGTATCTACGTTCTCCATAGCCATGCGCCAGCAGACGGTGGTCTCCTCGGCATCAGCAGGACGAACGACGAGTACAGAGTTCTTGCCGTGATGATTCTTCAGCTTCTCCATCAGGCGGATCTGTGCCTCCTGCTCAACAGGCTCGTGGGTAGGTCCGTCCTCACCTACACGGAAGGCATCGTGGGTCCAGATGAACTTCACGGGCAGCTCCATGAGGGCAGCCATACGGACAGCGGGCTTCATGTAATCAGAGAATACGAAGAAGGTACCGCAAGCGGGGATAACACCACCATGGAGAGCCATACCGATACAGCAGCAAGCCATCGTGAGCTCAGCCACACCAGCCTGGAAGAAGGCACCGCTGAAGTCGCCGCGAACGATGTCGTGGGTCTTCTTCAGGAAGCCGTCGGTCTTATCTGAGTTAGAGAGGTCGGCAGAGGCGCAGATCATGTTGGGCACCTGCTCGGCCAGTACGCCGAGAACGGTAGCGCTGGCACCACGGGTAGCGGCACCGGCCTTCTGCTCCACCTTCGACCAGTCGATCTTCGGAGCCTTGCCGCTGAACCACTCCTCGAGCTGTGCAGCCTTCTCAGGATTAGCCTTTGCCCACTCAGCCTTCTGGGCATAGCGCTCAGCGCAGATCTTCTTCAGCTCTTCTGCACGCTTAGCATACAGCTCCTGTACTTCGGGGAAGATCTGGAATGGGTTCTCAGGATCAGCGCCGAGGTTCTTCATCGTGTTGATGTAAGCGTCGCCGCCGAGAGGAGCACCGTGAGTAGCGCAGTTGCTCTCGTAAGAGCTGTTGTCGGCCTTGCGGGCACCCTTACCCATCACGCAATGACCGATGATGAGTGAAGGACGGTTCTGCTCAGCCTGAGCGTTCTCGATGGCCTTGCGGATCTCATCGACGTCGTTACCGTTGATCTTCTGAACATACCAGCCCCAAGCCTCGTATTTCTTAGCGGTGTCCTCGCAGGTCACCACCTCAGTCTTGGTAGAGAGCTGGATGTCGTTAGCGTCGTAGAACATGATGAGGTTGTCGAGTCCGAGGTTACCGGCGATACGGCCAGCGCCCTGGGAGATCTCCTCCTGAACGCCACCGTCGGAGATGTAAGCGTAGATGGTCTGACCCATCACCTCCTCGCCGAGACGAGCCTTCAGGAACTTAGCTGCGATGGCTGCACCGACAGCGAAACAGTGACCCTGACCGAGAGGACCAGAGGTGTTCTCGATGCCGCGGGCAATCTCGCGCTCGGGGTGACCAGGAGTCACAGAGCCCCACTGGCGGAGGTTCTTCAGATCCTCGAGTGTATATTTGCCGATGAGGCAGAGCTGGCTGTAGAGCATCGGAGCCATGTGGCCCGGATCGAGGAAGAAGCGGTCGCGGCCTTCCCACTCAGGGCGCTCGGGATCATAGACGAGATACTCACTATACAGCGTGTTGATGAAATCAGCACCACCCATGGCACCACCGGGGTGTCCAGACTTGGCCTTCTCGACCATTGAGGCAGCAAGGATACGGATATTGTCCGCTGCCTTGTTCATAATCTTGTTGTCGTTCATGTTTTTTAGAGTTTATTTGATGTTTAATACGATAATTGACTTTGCAGGTACTTTCACGGTGAGCACGCCCTTCTTCAGCTTGGCATCCTTGTATTCCTTGGGAGCCACGACATTGGGGTGCTGGAAGTCGTTGTAGTCGTCGGCCTTCTTCGAGGTCAGGATACGACCGCTGACGGTCTTGGCCTGGAAACCGTCGATCTGGAAGTCGATGGTCTGGTCTTTGTCGAGAGAGACGTTCGTGACGGCGAGCACGAGACTGCCGTCCTGCGTCTTGGCTGCAGAGGCAGAGAGCAGCGGGCAGGGGCGCGTCGTGTTGTCGGCGGTCTTGGCTTTCTCCTTGAAGTACTCCTTGCTGCACTGGATGGTCTCCGACTCAAGGTCGAGTGGGAGATAGGTAGCCTCCTGGAACGGGGTGTACATCTCGAAGACGTGGTAGGTCGGCGTGAGCACCATGTGGCCTGTGCCTTCCTGGTCGGTGAGGATCATCGACTGGAGCACGTTCACCACCTGGGCGATGTTGGTCATCTTCACGCGGTCGGTGTACTTGTGGAACACGTTGAGCGAGAGGGCTGCCACGAAGGCGTCGCGGAGTGCATTCTGCTGATAGAGGTGGCCAGCGATGGTGCCTGGCTCCTCGTCCCACCAGGTGCCCCACTCATCGACCAGCAGTCCGATATGGCCCTTGGGGTCTTTCTCGTCCATGATGGCCTTGTGCTTCTTGATGACCTCCTCGATCTCCAGACACTTGCCGAGGGCCCAGTAGTACTGGTCGTTGTCGAAGTTGATGGCAGAGCCTTTCGGACCGTTCCAGCCTGTGCAGGTATAGTAGTGGAGACTGATGCCCTGCATGCGGCGTCCGACCTTCTCCATCAGCATCTTCGTCCAGTTGTAGTCGTAGTCGGAGGCACCGCTGGCGATGCGGTAGAGACGATTCTCGCCCTGATCGCGCAGATAGGTGTTGAACTTGCGGAACTCGTCGCTATAGTATTCGGGTGACATGTTGCCGCCACAGCCCCAGGCCTCGTTGCCGATGCCGAAGTACTTCACGTGCCAGGCCTTGTCGCGACCATTGGCGCGACGCAGGCGAGCCATCGGGGTGTCGCCGTCGCTGGTCATGTATTCCACCCACTGGGCCATCTCCTTGACGGTGCCAGAGCCGACGTTGCCGCTGATGTAGGGCTCGCAGCCGAGCATCTCACAGAGATTGAGGAACTCATGGGTGCCGAAAGAGTTGTCTTCGATGGTGCCGCCCCAGTTGTTGTTGCGGAGAGAGGGGCGCTGGTCCTTAGGACCGATACCGTCCATCCAGTGGTAGTCGTCGGCAAAACAGCCGCCAGGCCAGCGGAGTACGGGAATCTTCAGGGCCTTGAGGGCTTCGAAGACATCCTTGCGGTATCCCTTGATATTGGGAATCTGGGAATCTTCGCCTACCCAGAGGCCACCATAGATGCAGCTGCCGAGGTGTTCAGAGAACTGGCCGTAGATCTCCTTGTTGATCTTGGCGCCTGCCTGGTCGGCATGCACGGTAGCTTTCACGTTCTCGGCCGATGCCGACAGGGTGAAGGTCGCTACAGCAGATAGAGTGATGAGTAGTTTCTTCATTGTTGTTATACCTTTATATAAATAAAATACGGATAAGCAGGGGAAATCCCCCCACTTATCCAGAAAAGATTACAGCTTGTTGTCGACAGCACTCTGCTCGACGGGCAGGCACTTCTTGTAGTTCTCGATGTACTTCTCGAATCCGGCCACATCCTCGGCTGTCGGGGCGATAGACACGCCCTTGTTGCCTGCGAATACCACTTCCTCGAGATAGTCAGCGAGGTTCAGCTTGAGCAGGGCTATACCCCAGGCACCACCTTCGCCAGCGGTCTCCATCACGGAGATGGGCGAGTTGAGGGCTGCTGCCAGCATGCGCTGACCGACGCCCGGTGTCTTGAAGTAACCGCCATGGCCCGTGATGCGAGCCACCTTGACCTGCTCTTCCTTCAGCAGGATGTCGTTACCGATCTTGAGCACACCGATGGCACCATAGAGGTGGGCGCGCATGAAGTTGGCGAGATTGAACTTGTCGTTGGCAGAACGGATGAACATCGGGCGACCTTCCTGCAAGCCAGTCACAGGCTCACCGCTGACGTAGTTGTAGGCCATCAGGCCACCG
>OMXO01000074.1 GCA_900315035.1 uncultured Prevotella sp. | reverse complement strand
GCAAAGATGTCGTGCACCACATCCTTGCTCTCAGCATCGTCGTGCAGAAGCATGGTGGCCAGCCGATACATCTGACGGTAATGCTGTCGGAACAGCTTTTCGAGTTTCTTTTGATCTGTCATACACTCTTAATACACACGAAAACTGATTTACTAAACCCCTTGACAGCAAATTTTCATGTAAAGTTCTTGCCAAGGCAAGCGGCAGAGCCGAGCGACAGAAAGTCACACGTTGTGTTTTTATTAGTCCGCTGAACTCTGAAAAGACTGCATGAGAGCAACAACTTAACAACGATCAGCCACCTGGTTTTGGGGCCAGTTGACAAGAAAGAGTTTCTCAGTGGTGCGGGTAAAGGCTGTGTAGAGCCAGTGGATATAGTCGGGGGTGAGCATATCGTCGGTCATGTATCCTTGATCCAGATAGACGTGAGCCCACTGTCCGCCTTGGGCTTTATGGCAAGTGACAGCATAAGCAAACTTAATCTGAAGGGCATTGTAATAACGATCGCTCTTCATTTTCTTGATACGCTCGGGTTTAGTCGGTATATCGGCATAATCTTCCATCACCGCATTGAAGAGTTGTTCCTGCTGCTCACGAGTCAGAGCGGGTGCCTCGGTGGTAAGGGTATCGAGACAGACGGTAGCGGTCAGTTCGTAATCGTCGTAGTCGGGAAACTGCATGGTGACTTCGGCGAAACGGAATCCGTAGAGCTCATGAACATTTCTGACTCGTCGCACGACGGCGATATCACCATTGGCGAGGAAGGGGATATCCTTAGAACCTTCTGTCCAGAAATAGTTGTTTTTCACAATCATCAACTGATCACCGCCACAAAGTTCCTCCTCCCGATCGAGCACCATATTCCGAATTCCCTGATTATAGATGTTCGCCCGTTTGTTGCTGCGGGTAACGACTATCGTCTGATCCACCCCTACCCGATAATAACTGGAAGAGAGTGCATCGATGAGTTCTCCGCCCGGCACCATCTGGATATCAGAGAACCCTGCAAACCGAATCTTAGGCAACTGCGTCATCTCATCATGGGTAATCATCTGGCGAATCCGTGTGGCGTTCCACAAGACGCCCGACTCCTCACCTTGGCGTAGCACCTGGTTTAAATCACACTCATAGACGTGCATGCCATAGCCTCGTAACACATCGGCCAGCAGTGCCGGACTCTCGTCTTCACCTACCGGCGGCAACTGGGCCTTGTCGCCTATGAGCAGCATACGGCAGTTGCTGTCACTATTCTGATAGACGAACTGCATCAGATCGTCGAGCAGACAGCCGGAGCCGAAGGTAGAATCGCCATAGCCTTGATTGGCTATCATCGAAGCCTCATCTATAATAAACAAGGTATCGCGATTCAAGTTGTCGTTCAGACTGAAAGCAGACAGATCGCCAGCTGATTTCTGCCGATAAATACGGCGATGGATGGTATAGGCAGCATGGCCTGCATTCTGCGAGAAGACCTTTGCAGCCCTACCCGTAGGAGCTAACAAGACTAATTTCTGCTTCAATGCCACCATCGCCCTCACGATGGCACCCGCCAGCGTGGTCTTTCCTGTTCCGGCAGAACCACGCAGGATCATCACGGTATGCTCCATCCGATCAGTCATGAAGAGCGAGAACACGTCGAGAGCATGTTCCTGTTCCTTGGTGGGAGCAAAGCCAAAATGCTGGAGAATGCGATATTTCAGTTCGTCATTAATCATTTCACATGCAAAGGTAGCATTTTTTTCAAATTCGGAGCTACTGAGGCGCTGAGAAAATTAATAAAAAAACAAAAAACTCTGTATCATTATATCTATGTGTTGCTTTTTTTATCTACCTTTGCAGACAATTATGCAAATCGACAACAAACTGACAAATATCATCCTGGCCCTGATTGCGGTGGCATTATTAGCCGTCTGCGTGGCCAGTGTGATGAACGCAATATGATGGATAAGAGAAAGATGACCATACGCATCGGGAGAAACAGTCTCTCCTTCACCATGTTCGATGCTGCGAATACGGAACAGCCCGTAGCCTTTGAGCCCTATATTGTCAAGGGAGGCATCTCGATGGCTGCCAATCTGCGTGAAGCCTTCAAGACAGCCGACCTGATGGCTACCGACACCCGACGTGTGCAGGTGATGCTCGATACGCCCTCAACGCTTGTACCCATCGAGCAGTTTGAGGAGGAAGACCTTGAGCCTCTGTTCAATCATGTATTCCCAGCCGGTCAGGAACAGCGCGTCGTGCTCTTCAACGTGCTGCCCGACTTAAAGTCAGTCTGTCTATTCGCCATCAACAAGGATTTGCGCGGCGTTATCTGTGACCAGTTCGACGATGTGCAGTTCATTCAGGCGATGACTCCTGTGTGGCGACATCTGCATCAGCGCAGTTTTACCGGACACCGCAACAAGCTCTATGGCTACTTCCACAACAAACGGCTCGACTTGTTCAGTTTCCAGCAGAATCGTTTTAAGTTCTGCAACTCGTTTGATGCCGAGCATGCCTACGATGCCCTCTACTTCCTGCTTTACGTCTGGAGACAGCTGCGGCTGGAAGCCGAACACGACGAGCTCCATATCGTCGGCGACATTCCGCAAAAAGACTGGCTCATGCAGGAACTGAAGCGCTATCTGCAGAAGGCATATATCATCAATCCAGAAGCCGACTTGCAACAGGCACCCATCACCAAGACCGAAGGGATGCCCTACGACCTGATGACCCTCTTAGTGAAAGGACGATGAGAATTATTACCGGAAAATATAAAGGCCGACACTTCGATATTCCGAAGACCTTCAAAGCGAGACCGACAACCGACTTCGCCAAGGAGAATATCTTTAACGTGCTCACAGGCTATCTCGATTTCGAAAATGCTATGGCACTCGATCTCTTCTCTGGTACTGGCAGCATATCACTCGAACTGGTGTCGAGGGGGTGTGCCCATGTCATCAGTGTAGAACAGGACCGCGACCATCACCGATTCATCCAGGAATGCCTAAAGAAGCTCGGCACCGATGTCTGTGTGCCCCTTCGCGGTGACGTGTTCCGTTTCATCAAATCGTGTAAGCAACAGTTCGACTTCATCTTTGCCGATCCCCCTTACGCTCTGAAAGAACTGCCACAGATCCCCAACCTTATCTTTGAGAAAGGGCTGCTCAAGGATGATGGCATCCTGGTCTTCGAACATGGGAAGGACTATGATTTCTCTGATGATCCCCATTTCGTGGAACATCGGACTTACGGTAGCGTGAACTTCACGATTTTCAGAACAGTGGCGACAGCATCCGTGTGATACTCTCCCACAATCTGACAACAAATCGACCATTCATTCTACCAGGGACAGCTGTCAATGGTATAGCACCTCCTGCATCGCGCAGGAAAATATTCTTCAACCGCAGGGCTGTTCCCTCGTCGTAGAAGAAGATATTAGCCTCGAAGTTGTTCTCGAAACTGCGGAAGTCAAGATTCGTTGAGCCACAAGTAGAGATTGAATCATCGCACACCATCAGTTTTGAGTGGAGGAACCCATCCTCATAGAGCATCACCTTCACACCCGCCTCAGCGACCTCACGCAGATAACTGCGACTGGCCCACTCTACGAAACGCGCATCACTATAACGCGGACAGATCACCCTTACATCGACACCCGCCAGCGCTACCGTCTTCAGGGCGAAGAGTACCGACTCGCTGGGAAGGAAATAAGGTGTCTCCAGATACAGATAACGGCGAGCACCGAGAATCATTCGCACGAAGCCCTGCATGATTTCAGGATAAGGTGTTACCGGACCACTCGTCACCACTTGTGCCAAGCAGTTGTTAGTCGTCTCTGGCGAAGGAACCATCGGCGGATAGTATTTCTTATCGGAAAGCAGCGTTCGGTCTGCAAAATACCAATCGACCAGGAAGGTTCGCTGCAATGCATAGACTGCACCACCCGTCACCTTCAACATGGTGTCTCTCCAAGCCATATTCCCTGTTCCTTTTACATAACGATTGGCAATGTTCATGCCGCCAATAAAGCCGACGTTACCATCGATGACAATGACCTTACGGTGGTTGCGGTAGTTGACCTTACTCGTAAACGACGGGAACCTTACTGGCAAGAAAGAAACGACCTGGATACCCTCCTCACGCATCCGTTCAAAGAAACGGTGATGGACATTCCAGCACCCTACATCGTCGTAGATAACCCTCACCTCTACCCCTTCGAGCGACTTGGCTATCAGGGCATCAGACACAAGGGTGCCCAACGCATCGTCGGCAAAGATATACATGTCGATATGAATATGGGCTGTAGCATGGTGGATGGCTGCAAGCAGAGCTGGGAAAAACTGGTAGCCGTCAGTATATATCTCTACCTTATTATCTTTAAAGGGCAGCGAGAGGTTCTGATTGATAAAGAGGTCGATCATCGACTTATGCCTTTCTGGCAGATGCAGGTTCTGTTGTTCTACAAACTCCAGCATCGAACGCTTGGTCAGCTGGTTCATACTGCGCTCACTGACATGTCTTTCTTTTCTGGTGTTAATGCCAAAGAACAGGTAGAACACGATACCCACCACTGGCACGAACCATATCACCAGTGCCCAGGCCATCGTCTTGGCTGGCTGTCGGTTATCCATAATCACATGGATCACAGCGAAGACGGCTATGATCTGAGAGATGAGGAATATGATATTCAGCCAACTCATACCGTTCTGTTTATCTTACCAGGTCATTCCCTAACTGTTTGGCCAACGCGTCGCGCAACTGTTGGGTATCCTTATACTCTTCCAACAGTTCCTTGACGCGTTCCATATCGCTGCCTGCCTGCCGAAGTTGTTGCTGGATATCCTTCAAACGTTTCTCGATGATATCGAGTCGCAGGTCAAGCACCAGGTGCAAAACGTGCTGCCGCAGTCCGCCTTCACGCTCCTTCGGTTGGAAGTTCTTTCCTAACTGGTGGCGGTCAATGGCCAAATCGGCAGCCAAAGAACTGATGCTGATGTCAGGATGCTGCATGAAATAGGTCTCTGCCTTAAAACCCTCCTCACCGCTGTGCGCGACTGCCTCTTGCAGAATCTGATTATAGCGCTCATCATGGAACGTCAACCCATCTTGCCCCAGGTCATAGGCGATATATTGAGCCACCGTCAGACTGATACTGCTGCCATCGTCGGTCTCCACATGGTCATAAATGACCTTCTCACCGTCTCTCACCACCGATTTTATCAGCATCTGCTCCACAGCCTTAGTCTGCTCGTCGGCGGTATGCAGACCTATCGTCTGGAAGGGGTCTGCCTCAGGGGCAGTCTGCGGGTTCCTCTCCTTTTCCCTCTCCCGCTCTTTTTCCTTCTCTTCAATGTCCTTACGGATCATGCCATTCATCGAGTTCAAGAGCGTCTGCTCCTTGATACCCATACGTTGCGACAGTTCACTGAGATATGTCGAACGCAAGATCGCGTCGGGAATGACAGAGATGCTCTTCACGATGCCGCCGATAGCCTCTGAACGCTTCACGGGATCAGTAACATTCTCGACGGTCACTTTAGTCTTAAACGAGATAAAGTCAGTCTGGTTAGCCTCAATATAATCCAGGAACTCCTGAACGGTATGCTTGCGTGAGAAAGAATCCGGGTCGTCGCCGTCAGGCAGCAGAAGCACCTTGATATTCATTCCCTCTGCCAACAGCATGTCGGTGCCTCGCATGGCAGCATGAATACCAGCCTCATCACCATCGTAGAGTAGTGTGATGTTCTGCGTGAAGCGCCTGAGTAGTCGGATCTGATACACAGAGAGGGCTGTTCCTGAGTTGGCCACCACGTTCTCCACACCACATTGGTGCATGGCTATCACGTCGGTATAGCCCTCCACCATATACACACGGTCTTCCTTCGCGATGGCTTTCTTCGCCTGATAGAGGCCATAGAGTTCTCGTTCCTTATGGTAAATCTCCGAATCGGGCGAGTTCACATATTTTTGTTGCACACCCTTAGTCCTGGCATCGAGTAGTCTGCCGCCGAAAGCCACCACCCTACCGCTCACATTCAACCAGGGGAAGATGACACGACCAGCATAACGGTCGTAAACACCTTTCTCATTCCGGATACAAAGACCTGTCTTTACCAGGAACTCTTCCTGATACCCCTTAGCCTTCGCAGCCGTTGCCAATGCATCGCGTTTAGGCAGGGCAAAGCCCAGATTGAATTTCTCGATAATATCATCGCGTACCCCTCTGCTCCGGAAATACTGCTTACCGATGGCTATGCCGTCGGGATCGTTTTTCAGGATATCACGGAAATAGCCTAAAGCCCACTCGTTGACGATGAACATGGACTCGCGGTCACTCTGCTCTTTTTTCTCCTCGTCGGTCAGCTCTTTCTCCTGAATCTCGATATTGTATTTCTTCGCCAGCCATCTCAATGCCTCTGGATAGGTAATCTGCTCGTGTTTCATCAGGAAGTTGATGGCCGTTCCACCTTCACCACAGGCGAAACACTTGCAAATCTGTTTAGAGGGTGATACCATAAACGATGGCGTCTTGTCGTCGTGGAACGGGCACAGGCCCTTATAGTTCACGCCCGCCTTCCTCAGCGTCACAAACTCCCCCACGACGTCCACGATATTCGTGGCGTCCATGATCTTATCTATTGTCGCTCTATCAATCATATTCGACTGCAAAAATACGAAAAGTAAATGAAAAATTTGCATTTTGCCTTCTTTTTTGTACCTTTGCACAGAAAACAAACGAAGATATCATCAAAATGAAGAAAACTACACTACTGCTATCACTTATCTTTACAGCCCTGCAGGTGACTGCACAAGGCTTCGACAATCTCCCTACACCCGTTGAGGAGAAAGTCATCGACAACACACCCGATTCTATCGCCAAGGCCCTGATGAACCGTCCCGCCCCCGGCTCTACCAGACAAGGCCAGAACCCCGTGCTTTTCCTGATAGGCAACTCGACGATGCGTAACGGTACGATGGGCAACGGCAACAATGGACAGTGGGGGTGGGGATATTTCGCCAGCGATTTCTTCGACGGACGGAAGAT
Organism: uncultured Prevotella sp.; assembly: GCA_900315035.1. GTDB lineage: Bacteria > Bacteroidota > Bacteroidia > Bacteroidales > Bacteroidaceae > Prevotella. The sequence continues at coordinate 5,028 of OMXO01000074.1, read as the reverse complement.
TTCTGTCGAGAACCAGGCACTGGGCGGTATGTCCACCCGTAACTTCTATACCGATCTCTGGCCAGCCATCCATCAGGCATTGAAGCCTGGCGACTGGGTGATTGTAAGCATCGGTCATAACGACAAGGCAGACTTCTTCGATGCCAAGCGGGCACGTGGTGTCATCGATGGTGTGGCAGAAGATACGATGATCGTAGGGTTTAATGAACGTAAGCAGATCCCCGACACCGTATATAGTTATGGTCACTACCTGCGCTGTTATATCCGTGATATCCGCCAGGCAGGTGCGAACCCCATCCTGATGTCACTCACGCCTCGCGATGCCCGTGACGAGCAAGGGCTGATTATCCGAAAGCCACAGACGCAATGGGCTGCCTATATCGCTGCCACAGAGGGTGTGCCTTTCATCGACCTCAACGAACTGTCTGGCAGGAAACTCGACAGTTATAGTCTCTGGAAACAGAAATACCATTTCTATGGTGACCATATCCACACCTCAGCCTTCGGCGCGCGCCTCAATGCCCGCTCGGCAGCAGAGGGCATCTACTACTCACCGAATCCCCAACTGAAGCCCCTTCAGCAAATGATGGTCAACGTCGAACTGCCTGCCTATGGACAAAACCGCCAACCAGGTAAGCCGATGGTGTTCATCACAGGCGACTCGACAGTAAAAAACAAAGACAACGAGGAAGACGGCATGTGGGGCTGGGGCTCACAGGCTGGACTCATCTTCGACCCAGCAAAGATCGTATGGGAGAACGTAGCGATGGCAGGACGCTCTACAAAGACCTATCTCAAAGAGGGCCGATGGGAGAGAGTTTATAATGCCCTGCAGCCCGGCGACTTCGTACTTATCCAGTTTGGTCACAACGACATCTGTCCCATCAACGACAAGAAAGGACGGGGTGTCATTCCGGGAACGGCAGATACTTGTCACGTCTATCAGATGGAGGCCGACGGCAGTTACGAGATGGTCTATAGTTTCGGTTGGTATCTGAAGAAGTTTATCGATGATGTCCGTGAGAAAGGTGCCACCCCCATCCTGCTTTCACTCACGCCACGCAACGAATGGCCTAACTGCAAGATAGAACGGCGCAACGACACCTACGGACGCTGGTATCGTGAAGTGGTCGAGCAGACAGGTGTGGCCTTTGTTGATATCCACAACATCAGCGGCGACTTTCTCGACAAGAAGTATGCCTCAAAGGATGCAGAGAAAAGCAAAGCCCATGCCTCGAAATATTTCAATCACGACCACACCCACACCTCAAAACTGGGTGCCCAGATGAATGCCCATAGTCTTGCCAAAGGTTTGAGAGACATTCATTCCCCACTCGCCGCATACCTTAAGAAATAAAAGAGGAGAAGGGATTCATGATAATCACTTCTATGGTTTCATGAAGACGAAATAGACAGCCGCTACAAGACAGAGTGCTGCTGCAGCATGGTTCCAGTGCAACTGCTCGTGCTGGAAGATGAAATTTGCGATAACGGCAAATACCACCAGGGAGATGCACTCCTGGATCACTTTCAACTGTACCAAGTTGAAAGGGCCACCATTATCCACAAAACCTATACGGTTGGCCGGAACCTGACAGCAGTACTCGAAAAAGGCAATCATCCACGAGAAGGCTATCACCAGATAGAGAGGCCAATTAGTGGAAATACCAGACTGCTGGAGACGCAGATGACCATACCAGGCGAAAGTCATAAACACGTTGCTCATGATAAGCAACAGAATCGTATAAATACCGTTTGTCATTGTCGCACATTTTTTCGGGGTGCAAAGATAGTGTAAATCGCGAGAAATACAAAATAAAATCGTTTTTATTTTAAATTCCGAGAATTCTTTGTACCTTTGCAACCAGAACGCATTAAACCAGAACCGGGAATGAGAAAGTTACAATTTTACATCATGTGTCTGCTGACGGTTTCCAGTCTGCCATCATTTGGCCAGACAAAGGCCGAGATCATCAAGGAAATCAGGCAACTGTATGGCGAGGCGAAAGAGAAAGTGGCTCAGAACGGCAAGAATGGCAAGTCGCCCAAGGATATGCGCATCGTTCTGAATAGAGTTGAGGACGAGGACATCCCCCTCTACGATATGGATCAGCTTGACTTTTATTATGAACAGTATCCGTCTGAGAGCGGAGTGGCAACCCAGCCTCCCTACTTCATTGTAGAGAACTGGAGCAACCACGGTCACCTGCGCTATCGTGAGGTGCTACTCAACCCTAAGAGCCATCAGGTCATCTTCTGCTATACCAGAGGCGAGACAGATGCCGGTTTTGTGGTAGAGTCGCGCTGCTATTACAATGCTCAGGGACAATGCATCGAGGAAAAAACCAACACGCCCAATAGTTGGTATTCACCCAAGAGCGAAAAAGAAACGGCAGAAGCCTATTTGAAGATCTTTGAGATGGCAACGAACCACGGCAGTAGCAACCAGCCAAATGCCAACATGCCGAAAAAGGGCACGGTGCCCAAGGCTGAACGTCTGAGGTACATTCGCGCCCTCTATGCACAGGCCAAGAACCAATCGACCACTAACGACAAGAAGGAGATGTCGGACGATCTGCACATCACCATCCACGACCTGGGGGACGACCAGCCTCCAAGGACGATCGAGACTAAGATTTACTTCGACAAGGATGGCATCTATTTCATCAACAACCACTCCACCTCGATGCAATACGATGCCTATTGCGAGTATCTCTTTGAGCCTAAGACGCAGAATCTGATTTTCTCGTACACACGAGCTACAGAAGAAGGCCAAACCTACGAATGGCGTTATTATTATAACGAAAACGGTGACTGTATCGAGACCAAAACTAACTCGCAAGAAAATGCTGACGAAGGCGTAGCCGACAAGCATCGCGCCAAGGATTACCAATCCTTTTATCAGAAAGTCTGTGATAAGTTAGGCAGTTAAACAAAAAAATATGAACTGATATGAGAAGCGTACTTATTTGTATCATGATGCTGACAGCGTTTGCAGGCAGCAGTAGCGCACAACAGACACTGGACAACTCAGAGGTGAACAGCCTGTGGCGCACGAAGAAACTCAGCGTGAAGAACGGAGGGCAGACGCCTGACGTAGTGACGTTGTTGCGCGCTTTCTATCAAGCGATGCCGACATGGGCTGTGAGCCAAGTGCTGAAACAGGCAGACCATCCTGCCAAAGGCACACGTCAGAGTGGGACGGCAGCCATCTGGGACGGAGAGGAAGAAGACGACTACCGCATACTCATTGACCGCAGGAACGGCTATGCAGATCTGGCATCTAACACAGATATCGACCAGATGGCTGCCGGCGTCTGGCGCAAGGACAATGGGCACCGTATTTTCGCCCTATCCCTCTTCCAACAGCATGCGAATCCACAGAATGTGCTCTGCTGGTACGACTATGACCCTCAGACGCAGACAATGACGCCCGAGAAGAGTCCGCTCGACGATTTCAAACCAAGCACAAAAGGCGCTTTCGTGGCATATGACTTGCCTATGAAAGGTACCGACTTCAACATCACAGAGTACTATCCCAACTTGCCTGCCATCACCCACGTCTATAAATGGAATCGGAAACAATTCCTGTATAACGGAGTCCAGATGCCTGACTTCGAATATAGACTCGCACCAGACTCAGAGAGTGCGACACGCATCAGCCAATCAGGCCATGACTTTTCGCACTATTCCCTACTCGACCCAACAGATAGCGGGAATCCGATGATGGCCTTCTGCAACTTCGTGAATGGCGAGATCGGCGACATGATGCTCATCGGAGATTTCAAGAGCAACCACGTAGCATTGGGACAGAAAACACAAGATGGTGAGAAACTGAACCTGTTCTATGCGCCTGAAAACAAAAACGGAGATCAGCAGATAGCGGTGGTATATCGCGACATGGCCGGTGGGCTGTGGTATCATATCATGCTGGGCAATTTGGTACAGTACTTGGTGTGCGACCTGCCCAACTTTGCCAATCCCGAAAAGGGGCATACCGTGGAAATAACAGCAGGTTATGGAAGTGATGACGAGACGACAGAAGTCATCAACCTGCTGGGCGACTGGATCGACATTTTGAAACTATGTCGGTGGAACAAGGTTGACATCCAAGAGGGAGAAGAAGAAATGCCATAACAAGAAAAGAATATATGAATACGATTAAGACATTTATTTTACTGATAGTAATGATAACCACTGCCATTTCTGCCGATGCAGAGAATGCGGGTGCCAAGAAAAAGAAACGACCAGAAGGGCGCCCTATCTATTGTAGTTACTCCATAACCAGACCTGCGGGTCAGGGCAAGGATTTCTGCGAGTTCGTAGCCGATAAGGAAGACAGCATCACCGTGGTGGTATGCCTCAATGCAAACAGTCATTTTGAAAGACAGACAAGGTGTGAGTTCGTCCCGATTCCTGAGACCTACCTCACCAGGTTATGGAACCTGTTGGACGACATACAACCATGGAAATTCGATGGTTATGAGAAAATGGAAGAAGGTGATGGAGCCCCCATCTATCGTATCTTCATGGAATACAGCGACGGCAGAGAATGTAATGCCAGATGGAGCACCTCTAAGCCCAGATCCGATGTCGTCAAGGCCTACCAGGCTATTGAAAAATTCTTCACTCAATGGCGCCAACAGTTTTAGGCGACAACAAAACCCAAAAGAAACAACGGGCAAAAGAATATTAATTGCACAAAACGGCCAATCTGTGCACATTTCGGTCGATTTTGTGCAATTTATTTTGCTGTGTGCGCAAAAAGTAGTAATTTTGCACCCGATTTTAAAAAAGGATACACATTATTAATTAATATTTATGGCTTTAAAGATTGTTGTGCTGGCCAAACAAGTGCCAGACACCCGTAACGTGGGTAAGGATGCCATGACTGCCGAAGGAACGGTAAACCGTGCTGCCCTACCCGCCATCTTCAATCCCGAAGATTTGAACGCCCTGGAACAGGCCCTTCGCCTGAAGGAGCAGAACCCAGGCTCAACAGTAGGAATCCTCACGATGGGTCCTCCA